>CAYUZP010000009.1:9334-25174 GCA_964449655.1 uncultured Oscillospiraceae bacterium | reverse complement strand
GCCGATCTGTTCCTCGCCGGATATCGCCACGCCAAGCTCAAAGAGCCCTGGATAGGAGCCAGCATTGCCATAATACATGACCACATCATCCCATGGAGAAAAATAAGCGAGGCTTCCAGCTCGCCCATCGGCATCGACAGTGTCATCTGTGTTAAGTGGTTCCGGATAGAAGATTTTTTCATTGTTTGAATAGTTTTCCACTTTGATCTGAAGTGGCAACTGATCATAGAGCGATTTCGCAGCGCTGCTGTCATTGAGTTCAAATATGATGGTATGGGTTCCATCTGTCACCTGTATCGTCATTTCGCGTTTCTCCGTTTCTTCTCCAGATGTTTTATCTCCTGAATTTACAATGGAATCGACTGTCTGTGCGGGTTTTGCTGATATCGTGCATTCATCCTCGCGAGCATCCACGAGCGTCTCTAGCAGCGATGTCTCGTCGGTTGGCAGTGCGTTGATATCGATGGTTTCGATGTCCGTACTCCATGTAGGCCGCAGTGTCCGTTCAGCCGATCGCACCTGTCCTTCTTCATCGCAAAAGACGTAGGCGACCTTAGGCGCTGGATCAATTGTCACTGTGTAATACGGTTCATGGGTGAGCGGCATCGGCCAACCATAAAAGCTCAAAGTCCATCGGCCATCCGCTTGGCGTGTAAACCGGTGGCATGTTCCATCCGCATACAAAAATCCAATGGTGTCTTCCTCTTCAAAAATGAATTCCGGAATTTCATCCGCGCGTACGGCATCGGCACAGCGCATTGAGGAAATGCACTGCCCATTTGAAACATCGAGCACATAGAGTACCATCGTCTCATCATCCGCATAAGCGGCGGTCGTCAAGAGTACCAGCACGATGAGCAGAACGAACAAGACGGCTTTTTTCATTGGCCTTCCACCTTCTTTTTGCATAGAAATCCGCCAGTGTCCTTTCGTCTATCTTGGAATGCACAAACACAGGTACCGCTTCAAATCCTCCATGGGATCTGCGGCGAGTATAGCTGACATGACGAGTATCTCACCTGGGTGAAGGATCAGCCTCGCGCTGTCCGTGGCAAATTGCGTCACTCTTCAAGGGATAAGCCCATGTTTCATATTTCCATCCCGCTTGCTGATCACTGTATCAAACAATCACATGGCGCTGATCCCTGTGCCCGCTTTGGGCGTTTGAGAATCATGGTGTGATATTTCTTTCTTATCTATTTGTCTGTTGTTGCGTCTATCCTCTTTGGTCGTCACCTATGCGATCAAATGCCTAGCATGGCATAGGATCCCATCTTTGATTTTTCTGCTTCACAGCCAAGAACCCAAGCAGGAAACTTCTTGCTCATTGCATTACAATCCTCTTTATAGAAAAATCGGGCAGGTTTTCCTGCCCTTTGCGTACATTTCATTCTTCCTCAAGCGATTCCGCCGCCTCGTTCAGCCAAGCGTCCACATCCGCAGGCTTTGACTTCGTGCTGAAACAATATGCCGCGATATTCGCCCCCGGGAAGAGCTGCGTGATCGTCTCCAGCGAGGATGCCTCGCCGCTGCCCATCGCCGTCGCGAATGGGATCACCGTCACCATCGGCGAAAACGTGCTCTCACGGATGAACTTCTGCATGAATTTCGGCATCGTTCCGCCCCACACGGGGAAACCTACGAACACCACGTCATACGCGGAGAGGTCGCGCGGCGCCGTCTTGAGCGCGGGCTCCTTTTTGCTCGCCGATTCCTTGACGAAGCGCGCAAGCGACGATACGAAACCGCCGTACGCCTGCTCCGGTTCAACGCGGATCATGTCCGCCGAAAAACGCGCCTGCGCCGCCTGCGCGAGCTTCTCTGTATGGCCCGAATTGGAATAGTAGAGAACAGCACACTTCATCGTTCTTCCATCCTTTCGTCTATCCGCGATAGAGAAAAATTATTCCCTATGCAATTCCATTTGATTTTATCATATTTTTTCCGGAATTGCAACCGCTGTACGCGACATTCTGGCCAATTCGCTCTCGCGCGGGCTTTCGCCTGGTCAACGCGCAGGATCAACCCGCGAAATCACGTCGCTTAAAAGCGCGGTAAACCTCTCCTTCACGCGCTCCGCGGTTCTCGTGACCTCCTCGTGGCTGAGCGGCTGATCGAGTATTCCCGCGGCCATATTCGTGACGCAGCTGAGACCGAGCACGCGCATACCGCCGTGTCTGGCGACGATGACCTCCGGCACTGTGCTCATGCCTACGGCATCCGCGCCGAGCGTGCGCAACATGCGTATCTCCGCGGGTGTCTCATATGACGGGCCGGGCATCTGCGCATACACGCCTTCCCGCAGCGTGAATCCCAGCGACGCCGCGCTTTCGCGCGCGATCTGCCGCAGTCCCTTGTCAAACACGCAGCTCATGTCCGGAAAGCGCGGGCCAAACGCGTCGAGATTCTGTCCCGTGAGCGGGTTTTGGCCGGTCAGGCTGAACACATCGGAGATCAGCATCAAATCGCCCGGCTTAAACGCGAGATTCACACCGCCGCATGCGTTCGTGACGATCAATGTCCCTATGCCAAGCGCCTGCATCACGCGCACGGGCAGCGTCACATCCCGCAGCGAATAGCCCTCATAGCCATGGAATCGTCCCTGCATCATCGCCACGCGTCTTCCGGACAGATCGCCGCAGCACCACACGCCCGCGTGCCCCGCGACGGTCGAACGGGGAAAACCGGGAATCTCCGTATACGGCAATCGCACGGCATTTTGAAGCTGCTCCGCGTAATCGCCCAACCCGCTGCCCAGGATCACGCCGATGTCCGCGCCGCCGCACACCTCTTTCACCCTGTCCGCCGCGCGCGTGATCCGCTCCATCTCACGCGCCTGTTCGCTGTTTTTGTCCTGTTCCATCGCTGTTTTCCTCCCCTTGCTGCGCAAACACGGCCCTGTCGATCTCCGCCGCGGAGCTTTTATTAAGCATCACATCGTCCACATGTCTGCCAAAGGCGCTTCACGCGAGGATCTGTCCCAAAAAAGAGGTTCCGGTGAGGGATGGCGTCATGCCGAAGAAGTCGAGCACGGTCGCGCCGATATCCGCAAAGGTCTCGCGCGTGCCAAGGTTGACGCCAGCGCGAGCGCGCTTCCCCCAGACGAGCAGCGGCGTGTATTCGCGCGTGTGATCCGTGCCGTGATGACAGGGGTCACAGCCGTGATCCGCGGTCAGTATGAGCAGATCCTCCTCCCCCATCGCGGCCTGAAGCTGCGGGATCTGCCGATCAAACGCTTCGAGTGCCGCCGCATAGCCTGCGACATCGCGCCTGTGCCCATAGACCATGTCAAAATCGACGAGATTGACAAACAGCAGCCCTTCAAAGTCCTCGCGCAGCGCCTCGAACGCCGCCTCCATGCAAGCGGGATTGCCGGATGCGTGGTTGGAGCGCGTGATGCCGCGATGCGCGAAGATATCCTCGATCTTGCCTACGCCGTAGACGGTCCGTCCGCTCTTTGAGAGCAGGTCGCAGATCGTCTCGGGCGGCAGGGCGCTGTAATCGCGGCGGCCCCCTGTGCGCCTGAACGCACCGGCATGATCCCCGACAAAGGGACGGGCGATGACGCGGCCGACCTCAAGATCGCCGGTCAGCAGTTCGCGGGCGATTTCGCAGTCCCGATAGAGCTCCGCGAGCGGCACAACCGCCTCGTTCGCGGCGATCTGGAACACGCTGTCCGCCGATGTGTAGACGATCAGCTTCCCCGTGGCGATGTGCTCCTCGCCCAGTTCATCCAATATCGCTGTGCCGGATGCCGCCTTGTTGCCGAGCGTGCCGCGCCCGACCGCCCGCTCAAAGCGCGCGATAAACGCTTCTGGAAAGCCGTCGGGGAACGTCGGAAAGGGCTTGTCTAGCCGAACGCCCGCGATCTCCCAATGGCCGGTTGTGGTGTCCTTGCCGGCGGAGATTTCGCGCAGCCGTCCATAGCTGCCCGCGGGCTGCTCAACCGCGCCGGGAAAGCTCGCGCCGTCGATGTTCGCAAGGCCCAGGCGCATCATGTTCGGCAGCTCGGGCTTGCAGGACTTGATGATATGCCCCAGCGTATCCGCGCCGACATCGTCATAGCGGGCCGCGTCGGGCAGCGCGCCGATCCCCACGCTGTCCAGCACGATCAATATGGCCTTTTTATGCATATGCTTCCTCCTTCCGCCATCGCGCATGCGACGCTTGGCCGCCGCGCGGTTCGCACTATTTCGATTTTATCACAAATCCCGATTGAAGACAACCGGCGACGTTTGCGTGGCTTAAGCCCCGCGCAATAGCGGCCCAGCCCCGCATTCGCTCTTTCCAATTTTCAAGTGACTTGTCATCAATCCGTTTGCGCGCCATGCATGCGTTTTGCAGGCGATCAGATCAGCTCTTCCTTTTCGCCCGTTTATGAGCGTCAAATGTGAAAGTTTTAGACGGCAGAATAGAACGCTTCTTTCGTTTTTTCCTAAAAATACCATTTTTTACTTGACAATACTGTAAAAGTGTGAATAATTAATATTTAGACGATGCGGTTTGCCGCGTCCTCAATAATAAAAGACAGAAAGGAAGGAACTTTGCACCATGAGCGCAAAGAAATTTCTCGCGCTGCTGCTCAGCGCACTGATGCTTCTGAGCACCGGCATGATCGCGCTGGCGGAGGAACCCGCGGAAGAGATTCCCGAGCCGATCGAAGCGGTTGCGGGCAAGTACACCTACAAGACCTCCGCATCCACGCTGCCCTCCGGCTGGAACCCGCACACCTATCAGACTGAGGATGACTCCGTGTATTTCGATTACACGACATCCAGCCTGTACACCCTCTACTTCAACGACGAGCTTCATCCGCATGAGGACGAGACGCGCGAGCCGTTTTCCAGCTACGTGATCGTTCCGGAGATGGCGGCCGACTTCCCCGTCGATGTGACCGAGGAAGTCAAGGCTTCGCATCCGCAGTTCAACATCCCGGAAAGCGCGACGTCCGGCTACGCGTGGCGCGTCAAGCTGCGCGACGACCTGAAGTGGGACGATGGCACGCCCATCACCGCGCAGGATTTCGTTGACTCCCTGGAGCGCGTGCTGCGCCCGACGCTGCTCAACTACCGCGCTGCGGACTACTATCGCGGATCCTACGTCGTCGTCAACGCTGAAAAGTACGCGCAGTCCGGCAACGCGGTGTTCACCAGCTTCGCCGATCTGGGAACCACCTACGCGGACTTCATCGCGGGCGGCGGCACCGATGACGAGGTCGCTGTCGATATGTCCGGGTTCTGGAATGTGAACGGCCCCGACGGCTCCCATACCTGGGGCTACATCACGGACGATACGATGGTCCGTGACCCGGCGATCGAAGAGGGGCAGCCCGAGGATTACGTCTCCGCGAAGTACCTGTGGGACAACTACCTTAGCCCCAATGGCAGCTATGCCGGCACCGGCTATGACCTGCAGTACGCGGGCACGGTCAGCTATCCCTACGAGGCTGGCTACAGCTTTGACAACGTCGGCCTGTACGTGAGCGGTGACAACGAGCTGACGTTCGTATTCGCCAACGCGCTGGATGGCTTCTACCTCATGAACTATGGCATGTCCACCGCCTATCTGGTCAAGACAGATCTGTACGACGCCTGCCTGAAGGAAACCCAGACCGCTTCCGGCTCCGTGTGGTCCTCCACGTATGGCACGAGCCTTGAGACCTCCGTGTCCTATGGCCCGTATAAGATGACCGAGTTCCAGTCCGACAAGCTCATGCACTTCTCCAAGAACGAGAACTGGTTCGGCTGGAATGACGGCAACCACCTCTACGTCGACCCTGTGGACAAGCAGACCTATCCGATGTACCAGACCACGGACGTGAACATCCAGTACATCAAGGAATCCTCGACCCGCAAGCAGATGTTCCTCGCCGGCCAGCAGATGACCTACGGCCTGCAGAGCGAGGACTATGACCAGTACCGCAACAGCGAATATTACTACGAGACCCCGGCTGAGACGATATTCTTCCTGCTGTTCAACGGCTATGAGAGCGTCATCAACGATCGCGAGGCCGCTGCCGACTTTGATCAGGCGACGACCGACCTGCAGGTGCAGATGCTAGAGTCCTTCCGCCGCGCCTGCGCCGTCTCCATCGACCGCGATCTGATGGCCGCGACCGTATCCCCGTCCCGCACTGGCGGCTACGCCTTCCTGGGCAAAACCTACATCTACGATCCTGAGACCTGCGCCTATTACCGCGACACCGATCAGGCGAAGATGGCGCTTGTGGACTTCTACTCCATCAACCTGGACGACTACAACGGCGATCTGGATGCCGCTGTGGATTCGATCACAGGTTATGACCCCGAGACCGCCAAGGGGCTCTTCGCGCAGGCCTATGACGAGGCGATTGAAAAGGGCTATGTCACCGATACCGACGGCGACGGCAAGTCCGACCAGACGGTGACCATGGTATACGCCATGTCCTCCGAGGTCAGCACCTTCTTTGAGAAGACGTTCGAATTCCTCAACACCTCGCTGAACGACGCCGCCGCGGGCACCGGCTTTGAAGGCAAGATCGCCATCGTGCCGTCCGCGCCCGTGGGCAACGCTTGGTCCGACAACCTGCGCAACGGCATCATGGACACGCAGCTGGCCGGCTGGTCCGGCTCTGTGCTGGATCCGTTCAGCATGGCGGATACATGGACCGATCCCGCCAGGGCCTATTGGGGCCAGTGGTATGACGCCAACGACTACGACTTGACGCTGAACATCGACGGCACCGATCTGACGATGTCCGTGCGCGACTGGGCGACCTGCCTGAATGGACAGATGACGACGGTCGACGGCGTTGACTACAACTTCGGCTATGGCCAGACCTCCGTGGACAACCGCCTGATGATCCTCGCGGCGATCGAGCGCCACATGCTGACCTCCTACAACTGCGTGCCGCTCATGCAGGATGGCGGCGGTTCACTGCTCAGCCAGCAGGTGTATTATGTGGTTGAGGAATACAACCCCATGATGGGCCGCGGCGGCATTCAGTATATGAAGTACAACTACGACGATGCCGAGTGGGCAGACTTCGTCGCCGAGCAGGGCGGTATCCTGCAGTACTAATCAATCGGCAGCTGCAGTGATTTAATCTCCCCAAGCAGGGCGGCAGGATGCGCTTGCGCTTCACTGCCGCCTTTTCATACCCTTTATCTTTTAAAAAGTGATTTGAGAAAGCGTTTCACCCAAATGCGGTGCGGAAAAAGGATTCGCGCATTCTTCACCGCGCCATAACAGGCCGCGCAAGGGATTGCTGCATCAAGGCCCAACCGCTTCTTATGCGCCGGGCGTATTCCAAGCCACTTTTTAGAAGCTGAATCGTATGAACATCAACAAACAAGGAGGTCCTGTTTATGGTCAAATACACGCTGCAAAGGACGCTGTACATGATCATGGTGTTCTTCATCATCACGCTCATATGCTTTGTGCTGATCCGCATGCTTCCGCTGCCCGTCCTCCCGCCGGAAGATCCGCACACACAGATCGTCCTCATGCGCCGCGAAGCCCTCGGCTATAACGAACCTTATCTCGTCCAGTTCTGGCTATTCCTCAAAAACATATTCACCAAGTTCGACTGGGGATTGAGCGAAAAGCTCTACTTTGGTCAGGACGTCTGGACGATCTTCGTGAGCAAGCTCCCGGCGACCATGATCGTCAACCTCTACTCCATCATCTGGAGCATTCCCTTAGGCATCGGATTGGGCATATTCGCCGCGCTGAAAAAGAACACATGGATTGACTACTTCCTGTCCACCGCCACGATGATCGTCATCTCCGTGCCCAGCTTCGTATACGCCTTCCTCGTGCAGTATATATTCTGCTATAAGCTGCAGTGGTTCCCATTCCTGATGAAAGGCGGAACGGACTACTTCAGCTGGGAGATGTTCCGCTCGATGATACCGCCTGTCCTCAGCCTCTCCTTTGGCGTCATCGCGGGCTTTACCCGCACGACGCGCGCGGAGCTGACAGAGGTGCTCACCAGCGAGTTCATGCTGCTGGCCCGCACAAAGGGCTTGACCAAGGCGCAGGCGACCGTGCGGCACGCGCTGCGAAACTGCTTCGTCGTCATCGTGCCCGCGATATTCGGTGAATTCATCGGCATTCTGGGCGGCTCGCTGATCATCGAGGGCATATTCGCCATCCCCGGCGTGGGCGGTCTGACGCTCAATGCCATCAACGGCCTGGATTACAACATATTCATGCTGTCCACCTGCTTTTACACGGCCATCGGCCTCGTGGCGAGCCTCGTGGTGGACGTCAGCTACGGCTTCATCGATCCGCGCATCCGCATGGGTTCCAAGAAGTAAAGGGGGCAAAGACGATGACATACGAAAAAATCCCCGCCGAGGAGTTCGAATTCGTGCAAAAAGACGAAAAGCTCCACGACAGAGAGCTGCAAACGAAGGCGAGGGGCTTCTTCGCGGACGCCATGCTGCGCTTCCGCAAGAACAAATCCTCCGTGATTGCGGCGTATATCCTCCTGTTCCTGGTGCTCTATGCCATCTTTGCGCCGATCCTCTCCCGCTACGACGTCAATGACAAGGATCCGATGTACGTCAACTATCCGCCCTTTGTCCCGTCGATCTCAAGATTTGGCATATTGGACGGCGCGCGCGTCATGGACAGCCAGAACGACAGGGCAATGACCATGTGGAAAGCCGTCGCGCAGGAGACGGGCTACGATCCCATCAACCGCATTGTCGGCACGCACGAGACGACGCAGAGATCCCGCGGACAGACCATCACGCGCAGCACCTATGACATCGAGGTCAACATGTATTATGCCTTGGGCATGGTCTACCGCAACTTCAATTACAATGAGTTCCAGAAAATACAGGATTGGCAAAACGAGACCGGCATACAGGTCATATTCCCGTATGTCGATGCCGAGGACATCAGCGGCATCTCCGACAACCCGAACATCTGGTACAAGGTTGACTCCTCCTCAAACGCCATACTGGATGATGAGGGCAACCTTATTCCCGCCTATTCCACGCGCACAGATCGCGCAGGCGCCGAATACAACTCCATCCGCGTCGCGGGCGACGACGGCTCCTATGCCTATTCGACCGCCAAATCCGGCTCTGTGCAGTGCCGCGTGCTATATTACAACTATTACCAATACCTAAACGGCTATGAGCCGAGCTATATCCTGGGCACGAACGTCATGGGCATGGATCTGTTCTGCGGCATCGGCTTAGGCGCGCGCTTCTCTCTGATCTTCGCTCTGCTCGTCTCCGCGATCAACCTGACGATCGGCGCGATCTACGGCGCGATTCAGGGCTACTACGGCGGCATCATCGACATGGTGCTGGACCGCATATCGGATATCCTCTCCGGCGTGCCGTTCGTCGTCGTGGCGACGCTGTTCCAGCTCCATCTCGCGCAAAAAGTGGGCGTCGTCCCATCGTTCCTATTCGCGTTCGTGCTGACAGGCTGGATCAGCATGGCCGCGCTGACCCGCAAGCAGTTCTATCGCTACAAGGGGCAGGAGTTCGTCATGGCCGCGCGCACGCTTGGCGCGTCCGACTGGCGGCTCATGTTCAAGCACATCTTCCCCAACGCGATAGGCACGATCATCACAAGCTGCGCGCTGGTCATACCGAGCGTCATCAGCTCCGAGACGCAGATGACCTATCTGGGCATCGTCAACCTGAGCGCTTTCGCCGGCACGACCATCGGCACGCTGCTCAGCCAGGGCAATGCCGCCGCGACCACCGCGCCGCACGCCATGCTGTTCCCCAGCATCTACCTGAGCCTGCTGATGATCTGCTTCAACCTGTTCGGCAACGGCCTGCGCGACGCCTTTAACCCGTCTACGAGAGGAGTGGAAGACTGATGGAAAACAAGCTGACCGTCCGCAATCTTCGCATTTCCTTCCGCACCTCCAACGGCAAGGTGCAAGCCGTCCGCGGCATCGACTTTGACCTGCCCAAGGGAGAGACGCTCGCCATCGTCGGCGAGTCCGGTTCGGGCAAATCGGTCACGTCGAAGGCGATCCTCGGCATCCTCGCGGGCAACGCCATCATCGAGTCCGGCGAAATCCTCTACGACGGACAGGATCTGCTCAAGATCTCCGAGGAGGACTTCCACAAGATCCGCGGCGACAAGATCGCCATGATCTTCCAGGATCCGATGTCCTCGCTGAACCCCATCGTGCGCATCGGCCGCCAGCTCACAGAGGCCATGCTGCTCAAGGGCAAGGCGCGCCAGCGCGAGAGCCGCGCGAATTTCAACTCGTATCTCAAAGCGCTGAACGCCGCGATGATCGAGTCCTCCGGCCCCAGCGAGTCCGCACGGCTCACCGAGAGCTGCAAGAAATTTGACAAGTTCGAGTTCAAGCACATCGAGCTGGAATCCGCCTATCGCAACGCGCACGTCGCGGCGACCGAGACGGTCGATGACATCGACAAGATCACCTTTGAGCTGGAGCACAATTCCATCGGCAAGGACGCCGCCGATCGCATCAAAGACATCGCCAGCCAGGCCCGCGCTTCGTTAAACCCCTATGTCGTCCCGATGGAAAACAAGCAGCGGATCAATTCCCTCGCCTCCTCTCTGGGCAGGGAGCTCAAAGCCGCGCAGAGGACCGGAAACTTTCAAAAACTGCTCTCGGTTCTCTACGAGCTGCGCGATATCGTAAAGCCCGCCGTGGGCAAGCCCGTGCCGAATTTCTTCCGCATGGGATATTACCTGACCTTTAGCGGCAAGCCCCTGCCCGACATGCCCGTCGAAGAGCTGAACGATTTTCTGCTGGATTACCTCAACCGCGAATTCATGAACGCGTTCATCGACGACGCCGAGCGCGCGCTCAAGCATTCCGCTGAAAAGACCTATGCCAACAAGAAAAAGGCGATCGAAGCGCTTAATGCCGCCAAGCCCGTCTATGCGCGGGAGAATCTCAACCGCAAGGAGTGCATGGACACCTACAAATCGCTCCAAGCCGCCGTGAAGCTTTCGATTGACCCGCTCGCCACATCGAAAGACAGCATGAGCTACGTATTCGCGCCGACCCTCAAGAGCGAATTGGACAAGTACTTCGCGGGCATCAAGAACAACAAGAAAGCGATGGCAAAGTACGCGCGGGACAAGCGCAAATATGACCGCACCATCGCCCGGGGCAAGCAGGTGGGCTGGGAATTGGCCGCGCCGAGCATCACCGATCTCGATCTGATCAAGGACAACATCGCCCTGGATATCTCACGCCTCATCGAGCATTACGAAGAAAGCCTGCAAAATGCCGACACCCGCAACTACCGCGAGGAGACGGTCGGCGTGATCGACTATCTGATGCACAACGCATCCGGCGTCGTCGAAAAAGTCACGCGGTCCATCGCCAAGCATCGCGCGATCAAGCTGATGAGCGAGGTTGGCATCGCCGAACCGCACAAGCGCTACAAGCAGTATCCGTTTGAATTCTCCGGCGGCATGCGCCAGCGCATCGTCATCGCCATCGCCTTGGCCGCGAACCCGGACATCCTCATCTGCGACGAACCGACGACCGCGCTGGATGTGACGATTCAGTCCCAGATCCTCGAATTGATCAACAAGCTCAAGCGTGAACGCCAACTCACCGTCATCTTCATCACGCACGACTTGGGCGTCGTCGCGAACATGGCGGATCGCGTCGCGGTCATGTACGCGGGCAAGATCGTCGAATACGGCACGGCAATGGACATCTTCTACGACGCGCGGCACCCGTACACGTGGGCGCTGCTCAGCTCGATGCCGGATCTCGATACGAACGAGCGTCTTGAGGCCATCCCCGGCACGCCGCCCAACATGATCTATCCGCCAAAAGGGGACGCTTTCGCCCCGCGCAACCGCTACGCCATGAAGATCGACTTTGAGCGTCAGCCGCCAATGTTCAAGATCAGCGAGACGCACTCCGCCGCGACATGGCTGCTGCATCCCGATGCGCCGAAGGTCGATCCGCCCAAGGCTGTCACCGACAGAATCAACCGAATGAAAGCGAGGAGGGCTGCCGTCGATGGATAATAACACGAGCAATCAGGAGCCCCTGCTCCGCGTCGAACACCTGTGCCAATACTTCAAAGCGGGTTCCTTCGTCACCAAAGCGGTGGACGACGTCAGCTTCGACATCAAGAAGGGCGAGGTCTTCGGTCTGGTCGGTGAATCCGGCTGCGGCAAGACGACCACCGGCCGGTCGATCATCAAGCTCTACAACATCACGTCGGGCAACGTGTATTTCAAGGGTGTGCGCATCGCCGCCGGCACGCAGTCCTACAAGGACGAACTGCGCAAAGCCAAGGGCGACCGCGAAAAGATCGCCAAATTGAAAGCAGAGATCCGCGCCGCCAACAACGATCAGAAGAACTGCGACCGCATGTATTCCAAGAAACTGGTGGAACAGTGCAAAGAAAAATTTGAACCGCTTCTGGCAAGCGCGTCGAGCGAGGAAAAGCCAAAGATCGAAAGTCAATACAAGGATGAGCTTCGCAAGGCGAAGAACACCAAGCTGGTGACGCGCATTCAGATGATCTTTCAGGATCCCATCGCTTCCCTGGATCCGCGCATGACCGTCCGCGAGATCATCGCCGAGGGCCTGATCACGCAGGGCGAGCGCAACAAAGACGTGATCGATCAGAAGGTCTATGAGATGTTGGAACTCGTCGGCTTGGTCAAAGAGCATGCGACGCGCTACCCGCACGAATTCTCCGGCGGCCAGCGTCAGCGCATAGGCGTCGCGCGGTCGATCATCATGAACCCCGATCTGATCATCGCCGATGAACCCGTCTCCGCTTTGGACGTATCCGTGCAGGCACAGGTCATCAACCTTCTCAACGAGCTGCGCGATCGTTTCGGGCTGACCATACTGTTTATCGCGCATGACCTGTCCGTCGTCAAGTATTTTTCGGACAGGATCGGCGTCATGTACTTCGGCAAGATGGTGGAACTGGCGGACTCGAACGAGCTCTTCGCGCATCCGCTGCACCCGTACACGCGTTCGCTGCTCTCGGCGATACCGCTGCCGGATCCTGTCTACGAAAAGACGCGCAAGCGCATCGTCTACAACCCCATCGCCGAGCACGATTATCAGACCGACAAGCCGACGTTCCGCGAGGTGCGGCCCGGCCACTTTGTGCAGTGCAATGAGGCGGAATATCAGCAAATCATGAAGGAGCTGAATGTGCATGCCTAATCGGCGGCAGATGATCCGCGATCTTTTGATCGGCGCGATCATCTGCGCGGTGGTTGCATTGCTGGGACGCAGCCGAGGACAGTCCATCGCGCGCGTGCTGTGCGACGGCACGTTCGTCGCCGCTGTGTTCCTGCTGGGCATTGGCGGATTGACATTCGCGCGCAATAAGGGCACGTTCGACGTGGCCGGCTATGGCATCAAGACCGTCTTGGAGACGACGCTGCCCTTCCTGCGCTCCGACAAGAAAGAGACGCTGATCGAATACCGGGAAAGAAAGGCCGCCGAACGGAAATCACCCCGTACGATCCTCATCTGCGGCAGCATCTATTTCGTGTTATCCCTCATCTTCTTGTTGGCTTACACGATCACGGGTTAAAGGCGGCGTCCGCGCTGCCTGCATGGCTTTCCCGCTCAAGAACCAAACCGGTCAGCGAGCGGGAAAGCTTTTTTCATGACATCTTCATTGAACATCGATGCCGACAAGCAGGTTTAAACGACAAAAAAACATCCGAACCGCTTCATCTCGTGAAACACGCTCGGATGTCTCGCTGGCTCCCCAGGTAGGGCTCGAACCTACAACCCTTCGGTTAACAGCCGAATGCTCTGCCATTGAGCTACTGAGGAATATGGTGGATTGAAGTGGACTCGAACCACCGACCTCCCGCTTATCAGGCGGGTGCTCTAACCGACTGAGCTATCAATCCATAACCGCCGCGATCTTGACGCGAAAACACATGAAACGCGCATTGCACCGATCGCCTTGCAACGTCGATATTATACGTCACAGCACGGATTGTGTCAACCCCCAATTTTCGCTTTTTGAAAATTTTAGATGCACTTCGGTCCTCCGCTTACGCTGTTGCAGCGCGCACAAAGCGCCTTATCTCGGCCCGAAATCTCGTCATCGCTTCAGCGCCCTGCATCTTCTTGTTTACTGTCTGTCAACCCTCATCCCATAATCCCCATCAATGCAATGCGCCATACGCGTGTCACATCCCATATTTAAACAGATGTACATCCCTTTTTGTCCGTCCCTGAATTGACACCATGGCTCTCATGATGTATACTATAAAACAACCCTGTACAGGAGGCACAGCATGATCAAGACATGGGAACTGACCATCGAGCAGCTCTCCCCGGAGCTGACCCGAACGGCGTATCTCTATCTTCCCGAGCAGTATGACGAGGACCCGGACGCCCGTTTTCCCGTGCTCTATCTGTTCGATGGACAGAACGTCTTCTTTGACGAGGACGCGTCCTTCGGGCGTTCATGGCGGTTGGCTGACTTCCTCCAACAAACGACGCCGCCGCTCATCGTCGCCGCCATATCCAGCAATCCGATCGGAGACAACCGTCTCATCGAATACTCGCCGTTTTCGCACCAGACATCGAGTCTTGGCCCCATCAACGCGCGCGGCCGCACGACAATGCGTTGGCTGATCGATGAATTCAAGCCGCAGATCGACGATATGGCGCGCACCCTGCCGGACAGGGAAAACACGTTCATCGGTGGCTCCTCGATGGGCGGTCTGATGAGCCTGTATGCCGTGCTCGACTACAACGACGTGTTCAGCCGCGCGATCAGCCTCTCGCCCAGCCTTTGGGTCGATCCCGCGAAGGTTCGGCGTATGATCAAGGCGGCGAATGTCGCGCCCGACTCTTGGGTTTTTATCGATTACGGCGGGCAGGAGATTTCTAACCACTACCAGAACGAGGACGCGCTCTTTAACGCCTGTCAGCTCCTCTTCAACAAAAAGATCGACCTCACATTCCGTATCGCGCCTGACGGCACGCACTCCGAGGAATCCTGGGAGCAGCGCTTCCCCATCGCGCTCGCGTGCCTTGGATTGTCGCCCGTCTTTTGAGCCATTAGGCGCTTATGCTCTTTAAATATTGCTGCAGCACTGAAATCGATATGACATACGCACACTTGACAAAGGAGCCCAACCGATCATGGAAACGCGCTACTTCAAACACTACGCACACTGGCTCGATCGGGACATGGAATTCAAGGTCTACGGCCACCGCGGCAAGCCGATCCTCTTCATCCCCTGTCAGGGCGGCCGCTTCTTCGACTTTGAAAACTTTCACATGGACGACGTGTTCCGCCCCTACATCGACGATGGACGCGTGATGGTCTTTTCCGTCGACACAATCGACAACGAGGCCATCGCAGGAAGCGGCGATCCGCGCTGGCGCATCGAGCAGCAGGAGCGCTGGTATAACTATGTCGTCGAGGAAGTCGTGCCGATGATCCGCGACATCGCAGGCGAGCGCAACTGGTTTCAGCAGCCGATCTCGACGTTCGGCTGTTCAGCGGGCGCGCTGCACGCGGCCAACTTCTTCTTTCGTCGGCCGGACATATTCGACGGGATGCTCGCGCTCTCCGGCGTGTATGACCTGCATCCATACTTTGGCGACTACATGGACGATCTCGTCTATCAGAATTCCCCGTGCGACTTCCTGTCCAACATGCCGTGGGATCATCCGTACATCCAGATGTACAACGATCGGCGGATCATCGTCTGTGTCGGCCGCGGCGCGTGGGAGGACATTCCCATCGCAAGCACCGGATGGCTTGACCAAATCCTGCGTGAAAAGGGCATCCATGCGTCCGTCAACTACTGGGGCGAGGATGTACGTCACGACTGGGACTGGTGGTATAAGCAGACCCGCTATTATCT
>CAYUZP010000009.1:0-9324 GCA_964449655.1 uncultured Oscillospiraceae bacterium | reverse complement strand
GGCATGAAAAACTTCGTCTTCATCTCCCCCAACTTCCCGACCAATTATTGGAAATTCTGCGCAGAGCTGAAAAAGAACGGCCTGAACGTGCTGGGCATCGGCGACTGCCCGTATGACGAATTGGCGCCTGAGCTGAAAGGCGCGCTGAACGAGTACTACAAGGTTTCCTCGCTTGAAAACTACGACGAGGTATTCCGTGCCGTCGCGTTTTTGACCTACAAGCATGGCCACATCGACTGGCTGGAAAGCAACAACGAGTACTGGCTGGAGAAGGATGCGGCGCTTCGCACGGCATTTCACATCACGACCGGCTTCCAGGAATCCGACATGCACGCTGTGAAGTTCAAATCCGCGATGAAAACCTACTACGAGAAGGCGGGCGTCAAGACGGCGCGCTGGCATATTGTGACGGATTACGCGGGCTGCAAGGATTTCATCGATCAGGTTGGCTATCCCGTGATCGTCAAACCGGATAACGGCGTCGGCGCATCGCACACCTATAAGCTGTCCAGCGACGATGAGCTGAATTTCTTCTTCGCCACGAAGGATGACCAGCTCTACATCATGGAGGAGTTCGTAGACGGCACCGTGCATTCCTATGATGCCGTGGTCGACGCGCAAGGCAACATCCTCTTTGAGACCGGCAACGTCACGATGGAATCCATCATGGACACGGTCAACACGCTCGGCGAAACCTGCTATTATATCGAAAAGAACCTGCCCGAGGCGATGCGCGACGTGGGAAGGCGAACCGCCGCGGCCTTCGGCGTGAAGAGCCGTTTCATACACTTTGAGTTCTTCGTGCTCAACCGTGACCAGCCCGCTTTGGGCAAGGCGGGGGACATATTGGGCCTTGAGGTCAACATGCGCCCGTCCGGCGGTTTCAGCGCTGACATGTTCAACTTTGCCAATTCATGCGACGTCTATAAGATCTGGGCCGACATGGTCGCCTTTGACCGGCGGACCGTACCCGACGAGGGACATGAGCACTACTATTGCTGCTACTGTGGCCGGCGCGATGACAGGCAGTATGTGATGGATCACGACGCCGTGATGGCCAAGTATGCGTCCAAGATCAAGATGGTACAGCGCATCCCGAAAGCGCTCTCCGGCGCGATGGCCGATATGATGTATCTGGTCAATGTTTCCACCGAGGAAGAGAAGGCCGAGTTCTATCGCGATCTGCTGGCGAGGGCATAAATCGCACCGGGTTGGCTGATGATTTCGATTTCCATATGCACAAGCGGCAAGCGATCGATGCGGCGCGCTGAACGGTTTAACCACAAATCTGGCAGCATTCATAACGAAGAGGATTGAATAAGCTATACCATAAAACCGTATGATAGGGGTTTGGGATTTGCGCTCAAACCCTCTTTTACTGGAGCGCGATCCCCAGCGACGCCGTTGCCGCTGCGCGCCATCTTTTCTTTATCGACCCCGAGAAAGGAGCGATTTCCATCATGGACGACCGTGAACTCCGCGAAATCCCCATCTCCTCGGAGAGTATATATGACGGCAAAATTCTGCGCGTGCAAAAATGGCAGGTCACCTGCCCGAACGGCGTGCGGGCTGAACGAGAGATCGTGCTGCACAACGGTGCGGCGGCCATTGTTCCCCTCTTTGAGGACGGCACGACGCTGCTCGTGCGGCAACACCGCGTCGCCATCGACCGCGTGACGCTGGAAATTCCAGCCGGCAAGCTCGACAGCGCAAGCGAGGATCCGCTCGACTGCGCCGTGCGCGAGCTTCGTGAGGAGACCGGCCTGTCTGCCGCGCGCATGACGCACATGACCACGATCTTCACGACGCCCGGCTTCTGCACAGAGCGCATCGCCATCTTCCTCGCGCAGGATCTCATCAAAGGCGATACGCACCCGGATGAGGACGAATTCCTATCCCTCGTGCACATGCCGCTTGACGAGGCTGTCGATCTCGTGCTGCGCGGTGAGATATGCGACGGCAAGACCATCGTCGGTCTGCTCATGGCAAAATCTCTGCTCGAAAGGCGGGGATGACGCCATGCGTCTGCCGCTCCTCGCCTGGCAGCTGCATGCCGCGGCCCTGCCCGAGCGTCTGTGTCCTGTGCTCAAGCGCGACGCCTTTTCGCTCCCGGGCATTGACGCTCTCGATGACTATGCCGATCTTTTAGGCGGAACCGCAGCATCGGAACAGCCTGTCTCCGACGCGCCAACCGCGCTCTTTTTCCTGCCCGGCGAGCTTCCATCGGACATACCCGGCCCCGTGACGCTGACACATGAGATCGATTTTCGCGCGTTCTCCGGCGACTGTGCGCATCTCACATTTGGCTTGCTGACCGGACGCGGTGAGGTGATGCTGGACGATCAGCGCCTCGCACGGTTTGAAAATGAGCCGCTCGATCTCGACGTGACCGCGGCGCTTCGTCGCATGCGCCGACAGACGCTCGCCCTGCGCTTTGAACGTGACCGTCCCGCCGGTTCGCCCTGCGCGGTGACGCTTCGCATCGCTCGATTTGCGCGGCTCGTTCGCGTGAATCCCGTGCCCGACGCAAAAACGCTGACCCTATTTGCGCGGATCAAGAGCTTTCATGCTGGGGAATATGTGCTTCGCGCTTTGATCCTTTCGAAACAGGGCACACCTGTTCTGGCGCAGGAGATCTCGCTGTTTCTCGGCGAGGGCGATCTGCACGATGTCGAATGGACGCTTCAAGGGGCGATGTCGGACATGCCCGGCGTCCATTTTGTTCCCGGCAGCACCAGCGAATCCCCCGTGCTCCGCATGCAGCTCTTTCTAAAAGCGAAGGCCTGTGCGGCCGTACCCGGTGCGCTCTGCGATGAGGAAACGCTGATGTTCACCGCGCCCACAAGTTCCGCCCTCGCCCCACGCTTCTGGCTCCCGCTGTCGATGGAGGACTGCCTGCGGCCCCCGCAGGATTTGGCTGAACGACTTTCCGCGCTGCGCATTCCCTGCGTCTCGCTGCCAGAGGGTGCGCCGGAAGCGCTCTTTCCGTCGTTGGCGCGCGCGGGCATTGCGTTGCGCGTATCAAGCGACAGGGCGACGCGGCTTGCGCGTTTCCCATGCTTTGCCGCCGACACGCAAGAACAGGCGCTCCCCCTGTCTCAAGCAGCGGCACTAGCCGCGTGGCAGCTCTGCTCCATGCCCGTTTGCCCGCGCACGCCGGATTTGGCGTTACCCGCCGCGACGCTCTTGTCAGAAGCAGCCGGACGCCCTCTCGATCCCGACGACCCGCAAGTCGCGGAAGTGCTGTCATGGCTGCATGCGGTGTTCATCCGTCTTCGTGCCGAGGCGCTGCGGCAGGGCCTGTGCAGCGGTTCGCTGTGCCCGCTAAACGCCTGGGCACAGGAAGACGTCGCTGACGCGCTCCGAACAGCGCTTGCCCCTGTGCATTTGAGTGCCTTGCCGCTGTTTGGCGCATGGTGGACCGGTGTGCACTTCAGCGCGTCGCTATACGCATTTGTACCCGAAGGCGAGGATGAGCTGGCCGCGTCGGCATCTCTGGAGGACGAGCATGGTCGGCGGTTGGCGCACGAGACATACCCCTGTCCATCCGGTGGCGGACGATTGGGGTTGATCGAAGCGACGCTGCCCGATTTCCCCTGTGTGCTGACGCTGCATACCGAGCTCACACGCAAAGACGCTGTCATCGAGGAGAGCGTGATCCCCGTCTATGTCGGCAGGCGCGGACCGCTGGAGGCCGCGTTTGCGCCTCTGCCCGATTCGTAAAGCGGATGCAAGGGGTTTCATAGATCATAGCACGGCACGCTGCTTTCTTTTTCAAGTTCTCTGCGCCATGTCCCCTCGGAACTCGCTCCACAAGGAGGCGTTCTTTTGAAAAACCCCACCGCGGATCAACTCACCGCGCTCGCAAATCGCGCAAAGCGCATGGAGCTTCCCGCGCTGCCCCGCGAATCGTCCGGCCGCTTCACGCCTGAAGGCCGCGCACAGATTGCCAAAGCCTTTGAGCGCGTGCTGCGGCAAAACCGCGCGGTCGGCGCAATCCTCGTGCTCTGCCCGCCATCCGCATCAAACGACATGGGATATGAGGTCTTCTGCTTTGGCAGCGCGCGCCTTCACCCGCGCATTCCCGTGACGGAGCGCACCTGTTTTCGCATCGCATCGATCAGCAAGTTGGTCATGACATTCGGCGCGCTTTCGATGGTGGAGCAGGATATGCTGAATCTTGACACAGACATCGGCGACGTCCTTGGTTATCCCGTCCGCAATCCAGCCTTCCCCGATGTGCCTGTGACCTTGCGCATGCTGCTCACGCATACCGCCGGTCTGTGCGACGAGGGATCATACAACACGCGTGGCATGCAGAGCGGCTGCACGCTGCGCGAGCTTCTTTGCGATCCTGAGACATGGCTTTCTCAAAGGCCCGGCGCTTCCTTCCATTACAGCAACCTTTCAGCGGGCACTGCCGGCGTGCTCATGGAACGCGCGGGAAATCTGCCGCTCGATGACCTCATGCAATCGCGCGTATTTAAACCGCTCGGCATACGCGCCAGTTTTGATCCGCGCCGCATCGTCCCCGCGGACGATCTTGCCGATGGCTACAGCGTGCGCGCCCTCTTCCCGCCGCGTCTGCGCTACGATGCCGCCCGTCTCGCCGCCCGCGCGCCTGAACCCTTTAAGACCGAGCGCGACTACCTCTGCGCCCCGGGCCGCATGATCACAGACGCGCACGGCTTGGCAGCGCTGGCCCGACTGCTCGCTTCACACGGCGAGATGGGCGTGCTCTCCGGCGCGTCGCTTGACGAAATGCGCGCCTTACAGGATGGGCGCGGCGGAATCGAGAAGGCCGGACGCGGGCTGAACGTCGCATTTTTGCCCGGCGTGTTCGATGGATTCTCGCCCGTCGGACATCAGGGTGTGGCTTACGGCATGTGCGCCGAGCTGTTTGCCGATCCTCAAAGCGGCGCAGCCGTCGGCCTCATGACCAGCGGCGTGCGACTTGTCCGACAGCCACCGCTGATGCGCGCGGGGTTTGATCTGCTCTCCCTCGGTTTTTCCGCGATGCGAAAGTAGCCTCGTCTCACAGCGCTGCCGCAATTCTTCAATTTCTTTCTATTCAATCCGCCGTTTTTTCTTCACAAGCGGCGGATATACTTTTCCTCGGCCGCAAGAAAAGCGCGGCAGACCATCATGAACCGGTCGATGGAGAGAAAGTGAATGCGCAAAGAACAAAAAGACACGCCTAGCCCTAACATCGGTTTAGAAAAGGAAATCCACACGATTCCTCGCGTCTTACGAGAAGGACATTTTCACAAAGTCGTCACACTTCTTCAAGCTTTCTTCCCAGCATCCCCCTCTTTTTCATCACAAGCTCAGCGTATACTGATCCCATCACTTGGAGGAAATCCGGTGAGCACCTCGAAAACAGGGACGATTTGGGACAGCCCGTTCACAACACGCTGAAAGGAGGTTGATCCGTGGACAGATTTCATCGGAGCGCGGCGCTTTACATGGGTTCTTCTGATGCCGCAGTGACTTTCCGGCGCGATACGGACACGCGCAAAGCCGACTGATCACACGGCGGACAGCGCGAGGAACTTTCACACTTTTGTCACAAATTGTCAAGCTTTCTTCTCAAGAAAACGCCATATTTCTTCACACCTGCCGAGTATACTACGATCATCGCCACGAGGGAGTTCGAGGCGATCACCATTCAAGATCAGGGAAGAAAGCAAAAAGGAAATCAAAAACATGAGGACGACATCACGAAAGGAGATCTGTACGATGCGTACCAACAATCACATGTTCCGCCGTGTGGCGGCGATCACACTCGCCTTGGCGCTGGTTTCAACCGCAGCGCTGGCCACAATGGCCCAGGCGGAGGACAAAGATGGATTCTCACTGACCGAAATCTCCGATGACGCCGCGGTGCTCAGCACACGCGAAATCGCCAAGATGGCACGGCCTTCCGTCGTCGCCATTGAGACCGAGACGCGCATCATTGAAGACGATTCCGACTACTACAGCAGCCCATTCGGCAGCCTGTTCGGCTTCGGCTTTGGATATGGCTACCCGCGCGGACAACAGCGTGAATACACACAGACCGGCGCCGGATCGGGCATCATCATCTCCGATGACGGCTACATCATGACCAACAACCACGTCATCTCCGGCGCGGACAAGATCACCGTCTACGTGATGTCGGACGATCAGGACAACGAGGAAACTTCCTACGAAGCAACACTGGTGGCCGCTTCCGAGGACAACGACATCGCCGTGCTCAAAATCGACGCGAAAGGCCTGACGCCCGCGGTCTTTAGGGACAGCGACGATTTGGAAATCGGCGAGCCGGCTATCGTCATCGGCAACCCGTTGGGCACGGTACACGGCTCTGTGACCTCGGGCATCATCTCCGCGACTGAACATCCGCTGACCATTGACGACGTGACCATCAACGCGATACAGACCAGCGCGGCCGTGAACCCCGGAAATTCCGGTGGCGCGCTGCTGGACGAGCATGGCGCTGTGGTGGGCGTCATCTACGCGAAGAGCTCATCCGTGCAAGTGGAGGGCATCGGCTACGCCATTCCGATCAACGACGTGAAGGACATCGTCGAAGGCATGGTCAACGATCCTGAAGCGACCAGGGCGCAGACGGTGGGCAGCCAGATCATACTGGGCATCACCGGCACCAATGTCACCGAGGATATTGCCAAGCAGCTCAACATGCCGATCGGCGTGTACATCAGCGAAGTCTCTCAGATGAGCGCCGCTGAGCGCGCTGGATTGCAGACGGGCGACATCATCATCTCCTTTGCGGGCAAGACCGTGGACACGATGGATACGCTCAACGCGATCAAGGCGGAGCAGACACCGGGCGACAGCGTGGAGATCGTCGTCGACCGCAACGGCGAAGAGCTGACGCTGAAGATCGTCATCCCGCAGCCCACGCAGGTGGACACCGGCAGCAGCCGCTGATCCTGATCACAAAAAGCTTCCAAATGACCGTTCAACCCGCGAGCGTCATGCCGCATGCAGAACGCGCTGTGCGCAGTCCCGCTTGTTTCCTTCCCTCCTGCAAGCGGGACACGCCCTGGCGCTGCATATAAAGATCATCGAAGCTTTACATTCTACCGAGAACCGTCAGACCGTTTGGCCTGGCGGTTTCTCTTATGCGCTTGCGCTCATTCTTGCGCTTGCCAGTTCAATGTGCTATGATGAAGACATGGGAGCGAATCCCGCACAGCCATCGTCTTTTAAACGGAATGAGAGCTCGCGTTTAGCGACCCCTGTCGATATGCCGCGTTGACCCTCGCTGCCCGCAACCGCCCTTTCTCATTGGAGGTCCCCGCCATGAAACGAAGCGTTCTCCTTGTATTCTGCTTTTGCCTTTTGCTCTCCTTTGTGCCGCGCTGTCGCGTGCGCGCGGAAGTGATTCTCTGGGAAGATGAAAACGGCCGCGTCATCCTGGACGACGAAGGCGCGATCGAATTCCAGTCTCCCGCGCCCGGAGAAACGCCTCCGCCTGTCGAAGAGACGTTCACACCGATGCCCAGCGCAACCCCCTCGCCTTCCGCGCCGCCTTATCCGGCAAAGACGCTGGCCTATGGCGATTCCGGCGATGACGTGCTCGCAGCGCAATACCAACTCACGGATCTCGGCTATTATCACGGCAAATGCTCGGGGGATTTCCTGGAGGGCACGCAGAGCGCGACCCGTCGCTTTCAACAGCTCAACAATTTGCCGGAAACTGGCAAGCTCGACGCGGCAACGTGGATCGTACTCTTCTCCGCCGCCGCCATCGCCCGTGACGGCTCGACGCCCTATGCCACGCCGACACCCGTCCCTGTCCTCACGCCTACGCCAACGCCCGCGCCATTCACGTTCACGAAAACAGTCCGTTACGGCGACTCCAATGACATCGTAGCCGCGCATCAAACGCGCCACGCCGAGCTGGGTTTCTACAACGCCAAGGTCTCCGGCGGATTCTATCAGATCACGCGGACTGCCGTTCGCGATTTTCAGGCACACAATGGTCTGGATGTCGATGGCATTGCCGGACAGAAGACGCAGGAGCTGCTCTTTTCCGCCGATGCTGTGCCCGCCGATGCGACGCCGCGCCCCTCACCGACCCCCGCGCCTCCCCAATATGCGCTGATGGTCGATGTCACCAACCAGATCACGCGCGCATATACGTATGACGAGAACGGCGAATACACCGTCCTTGTGCGGGAGATGATCTGCTCAACCGGCACGAAGAGCAATCCCACGCCGCTGGGCACGACGATCATGCCCGCCAAACGCGCGCGTTGGGGCTATTTCCCCACATGGGATTCGCACGCGCAGTACTTAACGCGCATAGACTCCGCCAACGCCTTTCACTCCGTGCTCTACAAGCAGCCGGACGAGATGACGCTCGACGTCGATTCCTACAACGCGCTCGGTTCACCCGCCTCGCATGGCTGTATCCGTATGCTCGTCTCAGATGCCAAATGGATTTACGATCACTGCGAGGAAGGAACCCTTATCACCGTCTATGAGAGCGACGTCTACGATCCGGAATACACGATGACGCTCAAACCGCCGCTCAACAGCGTCACGCTGCGCGAGGGCAAGAGGCCCGAGGCGACGCCTGAGCCGGTCTACAGCCGCGAGAATTGGCCCACGACCTATCGGACACTCTCGCGCGGCAAGAAGGGCGAGGATGTGTACATGCTGCAGATGCGGCTCAAAGAGCTTGGATATTATAGCGGCACGGTGACCGGAGGCTACTACGGCGGGACGATCGCCGCAGTCGAGGCTTTCCAGCGGGATTACAATCTGACCGTCGACGGCGCGGCAGGCAGCGCGACGCAGAGCGTGCTCTTCTCCTCGGCCTGTGACCCGACACCTTCTCCTTCTCCGACACCTACTCCCTCGCCGTCACCTTCTCCTTCTCCGACACCTTCTCCTTCTCCGACACCCTCTCCTTCTCCGACACCCTCTCCTTCTCCGACGCCTACTCCTTCTCCGTCACCTTCTCCTTCTCCGTCACCCTCTCCTTCTCCGACGCCTTCTCCTTCGCCGACACCCTCTCCTTCTCCGACGCCCATGACGACGCGCACGCCAAAGCCCCTTTCCGCCATGACGCCTGTACCCAGTCCGACGCCCGCAAACGCGCTGGACGATCCCGATGAGCTGTTCATCTTTTCCGCGACACCGATGCCGCCTCAACCATCGCCGTCTCTGGACAGCGAGGGATAAAACTTGCAATACAGACAATCAGCGCCGGACAGATCGTCTGGCGCCTTGATTTTTTATTGTCTTTTGATGGACAAAGGCAAGCGACTATTCAAGCATCAACCGTCCGCGGCCGCATATGCCGCTTCC
>CAYUZP010000008.1:0-25876 GCA_964449655.1 uncultured Oscillospiraceae bacterium | reverse complement strand
TCTGCGGATATTTAGATAGAATAAATCTGACATACACCGGTTGACAGGCATTCGCAGGTGTAGTTTAATGGCAGAACTTCAGCTTCCCAAGCTGACCGCGTGGGTTCGATTCCCATCACCTGCTCCAGGGCGACCACCGACAATTCGGCGGGCCGCACATCACTGTCAGCCGAAATTATCGAGGAGGTTTTTCCAATGGCCAAGCAAAAATTCGAGCGCACGAAGCCGCACGTGAACATCGGAACGATCGGTCACGTCGATCACGGCAAGACGACGCTGACGGCAGCGATCACGATGGTGCTCAGCACCTTTGGCGAGGCACAGGCGATGAAGTACGACGACATCGACAAGGCCCCGGAAGAGAAGGCGCGCGGCATCACGATCAATACGGCACACGTGGAGTATGAGACCAAAGCGCGGCATTACGCGCACGTGGACTGCCCCGGCCATGCCGACTATGTCAAGAACATGATCACCGGCGCCGCGCAGATGGACGGCGCGATACTGGTGGTTTCCGCACCCGATGGCCCCATGCCTCAGACGCGCGAGCACATCCTGCTGGCCCGCCAGGTGGGCGTGCACTACATCGTGGTATTCCTGAACAAGACGGATATGATGGACGACGAGGAGCTGCTGGAGCTGGTCGAGATGGAGATCCGCGAGCTGCTGTCCAGCTATCAGTTCCCGGGCGACGATATCCCGATCATCCGCGGCTCCGCCCTCAAGGCGCTGGAGTACATCCAGAACGGCGGCACCGATCCGCTGAACGAGCCGTGCTGCAAGTGCATCTTTGAGCTGATGGACGCCGTGGACAGCTATATCCCGACGCCGCAGCGCGAGACGGACAAGCCGTTCCTGATGCCCGTCGAGGACGTGTTCTCCATCACGGGCCGCGGCACCGTCGCCACGGGACGCGTGGAGCGCGGCGTGGTGAAGGTATCCGATCCCGTCGAGATCGTGGGTCTGCAGGACAAGCCGAGGAGCACGGTCGTGACGGGCGTGGAGATGTTCCGCAAGCTGCTGGATCAGGCGGAGTCGGGCGACAACATCGGCGTGCTGCTGCGCGGCATTCAGAGGAACGAGGTCGAGCGCGGACAGGTTCTGGCCAAGCCGGGTTCCATCCATCCGCACACGCATTACATGGGTCAGGTGTACGTGCTGACGAAGGAAGAGGGCGGCCGTCACACGCCGTTCTTCAACGGCTATCGTCCGCAGTTCTACTTCCGCACGACGGACGTGACGGGGACCATCAAGCTGCCGGACGGCGTGGAGATGGTGATGCCGGGCGACAACGTGGACATGGAGTGCACGCTGATCACGCCGATCGCTATGGACGAAAAGCTGCGCTTCGCGATTCGCGAGGGCGGCCGCACGGTCGGCTCGGGTGTCGTGACGAAGATCATCGAATGATACTGTGCGCTTGAACATATAAAAATTCCCCCGGTTCTCACAGCGAGAGCCGGGGGTTTTGAAATCGAAGTGCGCCTGCGGCTTTTGACAGGCGCATCAAACGGAGGAATCTGCCATGCCCATGGATGGCGTCATGCTGGGCTTTCTCGCGCGCGAGCTGAATCAAACGCTCAAGGATGGGCGCGTCGATCGCGTGATACAGCCCGAAAAGGACGAAATTCACCTGCTCATCCGCGCGCAGGGCGGCAATCATCGCCTCGTGCTCAGCGCATCGCCGAGTGCGCCGCGCGCCCATCTCACACAGCATACCAAGAACGGCCCGGCGACGCCGCCCATGTTCTGCATGCTCTTGCGCAAGCATCTCACCGGCGGACGCGTGATGGCCGTGCGCCGCATCGCAGGCGACCGCATCCTCGAAATGGAGTTCAGCGTCCTCAATGAAATGGGCGATCTCGTGACGCGCACGCTCGTCACGGAGCTGATGGGCCGCTGCTCGAACATCATACTGCGCGGGGATGATGGCCGCATCCTTGACGCCATACGCCATGTCGACGAGGACATATCCCGCGTGCGCCTCGTGCTGCCCGGCCTGCCGTATGTCTATCCGCCCTCGCAGGGCAAGCTCGATCCGGACACGGCGACTGCCGACATGCTCGAAGCGCGCCTGCGCGCCGAGGGAGGCAGGCTCGCCAAGGCGATCTGCGTGACTGTCGCGGGCTTCTCCCCGCAAGCCGCGAAGGAGGCCGCCGCGCGCATGGGCATGGACGCGGACACACCCATCGACGCGCTTGACGTGCACGACGCCGCGCAAAAGCTCGCCTCTTATCTGCAGCTGATGCCGTCACTGGGACCCTGCCTGATCACGCTGAGCGATGGCGGCCTGCCCGCGGACGTCTATCCTTTCCCGCAGATGCACCTGTCCGCGCAGACAGAGATATACCCGACGCCTAGCGCCGCTTTGGACGCGTACTTCTATGAGCGCGACCGGCGCGAGCGCATCGACCAGCGCGCGTCAAGCCTGCGCCGAACGCTTAAAAATCACATCGAGCGCTGCGAAAAGAAGATCGCTTTGCAGGAGGAAGCCCTCGCCGGTGCCGCGCGCATGGAGGAATACCGTCAGGATGGCGAGCTGCTTCAGGCGAACCTCTACAGGCTAAAAAAGGGCGAGCCGTTTGCCGAGGTGGAAAATTATTTTTCCGAATCGTGCGAGATCAAGCGCATACCGATGGATGTATCGCTCTCGCCCGCGCAGAACGCCCAGCGCTATTTCAAGCTCTATCAAAAGGCGCGCGGCGCGCGAAAGCTTGCGGCGGAACAAAAGCAGAAGGCGGAACAGGAGCTGATGTACCTGGAGCAGATGGAGGACGATCTGCGCAAGTGCACCGATCCGCAGGAGCTTTCAGAGCTGCGCGCGATGCTGGAAGCGTCCGGCCATGTGCGTGCGCCAAACGTGCACACGAAGCCCAAAAAGGAAGCGCCAAGCGTGCCGATGCAGTTCCTGTCAAGCGATGGGATAAAGATCGAGGTCGGCAAGAACGCGCTGCAAAACGAGCGGTTGACGATGGGCGCGGCGGGGGATGAGACATGGCTGCACGCGCAAAAGATGCCCGGTTCCCATGTGATCGTGCACGCGCGGGACGTGCCGGAAACGACGCTGCGCGAGGCCGCTTTGCTCGCTGCCTATTATTCCAAGGGCTGCCGCTCCGCACAGGTGCCCATTGACGTGACACTTCGCCGATACATCAAAAAGCCCGGCGGGACACCCGTCGGCTTTGTGACCTACACGCACCAGCGCACGCTCTACATCACGCCGGATGAAACGGCCGTGCGCGCGCTCACGCGGACGCAGGAATGACGATCGATTGGAGCTTAAGCGCCCAAGCGCTGTTTTCAGCCTGTCACGGCATGGCAGGCGACAAAGTGCTCCGGCGAGACCTCGCGCAGGGGCGGCTGTTCCTCGGCGCAGCGCGGCGTCGCATAGCGGCAGCGTCCGCGAAAGCGGCATCCCGGCGGCGGATCGATCGGCGTGGGCACGTCGCCGGTGAGCGGTATCCGTTCACTCTTCAAGGCGAGATCGGGGTCGGGAATCGGCACGGCGCTCATCAGCGCTTTCGTATATGGATGCTGCATGTGCGCGTACAGCTCATCGACCGGCGCGCGCTCGACCAGGCATCCCAGGTACATCACGCCGACCGTGTGCGAGATGTGCCTGACCATCGACAGATCGTGCGACACGAACAGATAGGACAGCCCGAAGCGCTGCTGCAGATCCTCCAATGTGTTGATGACCTGCGCCTGTATGGAGACGTCAAGCGCGGAGATCGGCTCATCGCAGACGATGAACTCGGGCTGTGACGCGAGCGCGCGCGCGATGCCCACGCGCTGACGCTGACCGCCGGAGAACTCGTGCGGATAGCGCTGCAGGTGATCCGGCTTCAGCCCGACCAGATCGATCAGCTCGCGCACGCGTTCTTGCTGCTTTGCGCGCGGCATGCCGCTCTTGCGCAGCGGTTCGGCGATGATCGAGGAGACCGTCATGCGCGGGTTCAGCGACGCGTACGGGTCCTGAAAGATCATCTGCATCCGCCGGCGATAGGGCGCAAGCTGCGCGTCGCTCATGTTCGCGATGTCCTGCCCATCAAAGAATATCTGCCCCGATGTCGGCTGATAGAGACGAACCAGGCAGCGCCCTGCCGTCGTCTTGCCGCAGCCGGACTCGCCGACCAGCCCAAACGTCTCGCCCACGCCGATGCTGAAGCTCACGCCGTCCACGGCCTTGAGCAGGTGGCGCGGCTTGCCCGAAAGCGTGTGACCGACGGGGAAGTACATCTTGAGATCCTTCACCGTAACAAGCGTCCTGCTCATGTGCGTGCTCCTTCCCAGGTGACCTTGGGCGCGCCCTCGTCAAGCAGGCGGCAGCGCGCGGTATGCGTATCGGACAGGCGCGTAAGCGCGGGCAGTTCGCTGTTGCAGATGCACATCGCGTATGGACAGCGCGCGAGGAATGGACAGCCCGGCGGCGGCGCGATCAGATCCGGCGGCGAACCGGGGATAGGCACAAGCCTGCGCTTTTCGCCTGACCGCTGCGGGATCGAGCGCAGAAGACCCCACGTGTACGGATGCTTTGGCTCATAAAAGATCTCGCGAACCGTGCCCTCCTCGACGACCACGCCGCCGTACATCACCAGCACACGGCTGCACATCCCCGCGATGACGCCTAAGTCATGCGTGATCAGTATCACAGCCGTTTTTAACTTGTGCTGCAGATCGCGCAAAAGATCGAGTATCTGCGCCTGTATCGTGACGTCAAGCGCCGTCGTCGGCTCGTCGGCGATGATCAGACGCGGATTGCACATGATGGCCATGGCGATCATCACGCGCTGGCGCATGCCGCCGGAAAGCTCGTGCGGGTATTGCTTCATGCGGCTTTGCGGATCGGGCAACTCGACCATGCGCAGCTTCTCCAGTACGGTCTGATAGGCCTCGCGCTTACGCATCTTCTTGTGTATGCGCAGCGGCTCCATGAGCTGATTTCCGACGGTGTACAGCGGATTGAGGCTCGTCATCGGGTCCTGAAAGATCATGCCGATCTGATCGCCGGATATCTTGCGGAACATGCCGGGCGAGAGCTTTGTCAGGTCTGTTCCGTCAAAGCGCATCGTGTCGGCGTGAACGACCGCGTTTTCAGGCAGAAGATGCAGTATCGACAGCATCGATACGCTCTTGCCGCAGCCGGACTCGCCTACGATGCCGACCGCCTCACCGTACTGCACGCACAGATCGACGCCGCGCACCGCCTGCACATTGCCCACGTGCGTTTCAAATGTCGTGTGCAGATTTTCGATGGTCAAAAGCTCCATGTTTTCCTCCGATCTTCAGGGAACGGCTTATCGCCCGCGATGCGCGAAGCCTCATCGCTTCAGCTTTGGATCCAGCGCGTCGCGAAGCCCGTCGCCTACAAAATTCAGCGAGAACATCGTCAGGCTGATCGCGGCGATCGGAAAGAACATCTGATACGGCGCGCTGAGCAGCTTGGGTATCGCGTCGTTGGCGAGCGAGCCCCACGAGGCCATGGGCTTTTGTATGCCGATGCCCAGAAAAGACAGGAACGCCTCTGAAAAGATCGCGCTCGGGATGAGGAACATGACCGATACGATGATCGGCCCCATCGCGTTGGGCAACAGATGGCGCACGAGGATCTCAAAATCGCTTTCGCCGGTGAGCTTGGCCGCCAACGCGTATTCCTGATGCTTGAGCGTGACGACCTGCGATCGCGTGATGCGCGCCGTGCCAACCCAGGAGGAGATGCACAGCGCGATGAGGATCGACTTCACGTTGGATCCCAAAAGCATCATGATCAGCACGACGTACAAAAGCGAGGGCAGCGCGATCAATATGTCGACGATGCGCATCATGATGTTGTCGATCATGCCGCCAAAGTAGCCGGCAATGCCGCCGTAGAGCACGCCGATGACCATGTTCACCGCCGCCGCGATCACGCCGATGGACAGACTGATGCGCGCGCCGTAGAGCACGCGGACGTACAGATCGCGCCCCAGCATGTCTGTGCCAAACCAATGCGCCGCGCTGGGCGGCTGCGAGATGCTCGTAAAGTCCGCTTCCTCATAGCCATAAGGACAGAACATCGGGCCAAATATCGCGAAGATCGATATGATCGCGATCACGATCAGGCCGAACATCGCCTTCTTGTCGCGCCTGAAGCGCTGCCACGCGTCCTGCCAATAGGAGAGCGAGGGGCGGGAAATCTGATCCGCGTTGAGCGTCGTGCGGTCAATCGGCTGGTAACCATTCTGCATGATGTTCCTCCTATTCCGCCATCTTCACGCGCGGGTCGATGATGCCATATGCCACATCGACGATGATGTTGCAGATCACGACAAAGATCCCCAGAAAGACCGTGACGCCCATGATGACGTTGTAATCGCGCGATGTGATCGAGTCCACGAAATACTTGCCGATGCCCGGTATCGCGAACAGCCGCTCGACGATGAATGAGCCGGTCAGAAGGTTCGCGATCAGCGTGCCCAGATAGGTGACCACGGGCAGTATCGCGTTCCTCAAGCCATGCTTTAAGATGACCATCGACTCGCGCACACCCTTTGCGCGCGCCGTGCGGATGTAGTCCTGCTGCAAGACCTCGAGCATCGATGAGCGCGTCATGCGCGCGATGTACGCGATGGGCGAAAATGACAAGCAGGCGACGGGCAGGATGTAGTGTTTCCACGTCGACAAGCCGTATGTCGGCAGCCACTTGAGCACGCCCGAAAACAGATACAATAGCAGCACGGAGATCACAAAGAGCGGGACGGACACGCCGATTGTCGCCAGCACCATCGATGCGCCGTCAAACAGGCTGCCGCGCTTTACGGCCGATATGATCCCCAGCGTCACGCCGATGACCAGCGATACGATGACCGCGATGATGCCCACGCGCGCTGAAACCGGAAAGCCGCGCGCGATCAGGTCGTTCACCTGCACGCTCGAATTCTTGTAGGAGATGCCAAAGTCCCCGCGCAGGAAATTCTGCAGATAGCGCACATACTGCACGCCCAGCGGCTGATCCAGGCCGTATTTTTCATTGAGACGCTGCATCACGGCTTCCGGCACACCCTGCTCGCCCTTTGAAAACGGGCTTCCGGGAATGGCGTGCATCAAGAAGAAGCAGCATGTGATCAGCACGAATATCGTCAAAACGCCCGACAGCACGCGCTTGATGATGTATTTTGCCATGAAAAGACCCCCTTTGAGCGATGACGCCTGTGAAGCTACCGCGGTGCGGGGCGCGTATCGCTGTCCTCTGTTCGGGCAAATGCATTGTAAAGTAAAAAATCAATTTCTGTCCATTATACCTGAATGACATCGAAAATACAAGCCATATTTTGACAAAAGATAGGGCGACTTGACGGAGAACGATGAAAATGATTTAAAATCAGTGCGAAATCCACCGGTATGCCTTGACAAAAACGCAAGAATTTGTTATGCTCTTTCAAGTTGAGCGCGGCAGAGTGCGCCGCGCCGGCCGATCAATCTTTCGGAGGCGAACATCATGAAAAAGTTTCTGACGCTGATTCTGGCGCTCGCGCTGCTTGGCGTGTCGGCTTTTGCCCTGGCAGAGGCGAACATCACGTTCCAGATGAGCGGCGAGCCCGAGTGCATGGATCCGACGATCAACGACTATTCCTCCGGCTCTTACGCGCTGCAGAGCCTGTTCCGCGGATTGTACAAGTACGCCGAGGACGGCACGCTCGTGCCTGCGATGGCGGAGAGCTATGAGGTATCCGAGGACGGCCTCGTGTACACCTTCAAGCTGAAAGAGGGTCTCAAGTGGTCCGACGGCAGCCCCCTGACCGCGCACGACTTTGAGTACAGCTGGAAGCGCGTGCTGGATCCCGCCGTGGGCAGCGAGACCGCTTATACGCTCTATGGCGTGATCAAGGACGGCTATGAGTGCTTCGTGGATCAGACCGTGTCCGTTGACGATCTGCCGATCAAGGCGCTTGATGATACGACGCTGCAGGTCGAATTGCTCGCGCCGGCCAGCTATTTCGTCTCCCTGACCGCCTCGACGGCATTCATGCCGGTCAAGCGCGAGATCATCGAGAGCGCGGGCGAGGACTGGGAGACCGATCCTGCGACATACGTGTGCAACGGCCCGTTCATGCCGGTCGAGTTTAAGCCTGACGAGAGCTATACGTTCGTCAAGAATCCCTACTACTACAACGCCGACGAGGTGCAGGTGGACGAGGTCAAGTACGTGTTCCTCGATGCGCCGGAGACGGTGCGCTTGGCGTTTGACAACGGTGAAATCGACATCGCGACATCGGTCAACGCGGACGCGATGAACGCCTATCAAGGCACGCCGAACCTGCTGGCGACCAACCGCATAGGCTATCGCTACTACGAGTTCAACTGCGCGAAAGCCCCGTTTGACGACATCCGCGTGCGCCAGGCGCTGACGCTCTCGCTGAACCGCGATATCCTGGTCAATGCGATCATACAGGATCCGACGCGCCCGCTGCTCTATGGCTGGGTGCCCTATGGCATCAAGGATCTGGTCGATCCGTCTGTAGACTGGCGTGACGCGCAGGGCAATGCGTTTGAAGAGAACGTGGAGACCGCGAAGGCGCTTTTGGCCGAGGCGGGCTATCCGGACGGCGAGGGCTTCCCGACGTTCTCCATCAAGTACACGCCGAGCACGGAGCTTGAGAACGTCGCGCAGGCGATGTCCCAGATGTGGAAGCAGGCGCTGAACATCAACTGCGAGGTCATCGCGGTCGAGGATGGCGTCTATTGGGCAGACGACACCGGCACGCGCGACAGCGGCGATTTTGACATTGCATACATGGGCTACACGCTGGATTACGCCGAGCCGTCCGCCGCATTCTTCATCTTGGAGAACGCCGAGGGCGACGCCGCGACCCGCTGGGACTGCCCCGAGTATCTGGAGCTGTGCCAGAAGATGCGCACGAGCCTGACCGTCGATGAGCGCGAGGCGCTCTATCAGCAGGCGGAAGCGCTCCTCGCCGAGCAGTGCCCGGTGATCCCGATCTATTCCTACAACGACACCGCACTCGTGTCCGACCGCATACAGGGCTTCACCCGCAACAGCAACGGACATCCGAACTTTGAATACATCACGGTTTCGGAGTGAGTAATCGCTTGCGGACCGCGATCGTCCATCATTCATACTCACGAAAAACAATACAAAAATGCTCGCCGTGCAGCAACGGGGGAATGCATCCCCCTCGCCCCGCGGCGGGCCTTTTTTATGATTGCGTTTCCTGCTTGATCAGCTGCGTCGTGTACAGCGCGTGATACGCACCGCCCAAGCGAAGCAGCTCCTCATGCGTTCCGCGCTCGATGATCCTGCCGTGATCGATCACGAGGATCATATCCGCCTGACGAATGGTTGAGAGCCTGTGCGCGACGACAAACGAGGTCGTATCCTTCATCAGCGTCTGCGTGGCGTGCTGTATCGCCTGCTCCGTCTCCGTGTCCACCGAGCTTGTCGCCTCGTCCAGCACGAATATCTTCGGTTTGGCGATGATCGCGCGCGCGAACGAAATGAGCTGCTTTTCTCCTGTGGAGAGCTTATCGCCGCACTCGCCGACGTCCGTGTCATAGCCATCGGGAAGCTTCGCCGCGACGCGGTCCGCGCTGACGGCTTTTGCAGCCTCCTCGACCTCCTCGTCCGTCGCCTCGGGCCGGCCGTAACGGATGTTCTCGCGGATCGTGCCGGAGAACAGGTGCGGTTCCTGAAGGACATAGCCGATGTGCCTGTGCAGCCAGAGCTGACTGCGCTCGCGCACGTCCCGCCCATCGATCAGCACGCGTCCCTGTGTCGGCTCAAAGAAGCGGCAGACGAGGTTCACCAGCGTGCTCTTGCCCGCGCCCGTCTCGCCGACCAGCGCGACGGTCATGCCCTGCGGCACCTTCAAATTGAAGTGCGAGAGCACCTCCTCGCCGCCCTCGACGTAGTGAAAGGAGACGTCCTCAAACTCGACATCGCCGTGCATCGGTTCCCACTGATCGAGTTTCGGCTCAAAGCAGTCTCCGTATTTCGCCTCGACCTCGGGGCTGTCGCGGACCGTGGGGACCTCGCTGACGACCTCGACGACGCGCTCCACGTTCGCCTGCATCGATATGACCTGCGAGATCGATCCGGCGAGCTGCCTGAAGTTCTGAAACAGGCTCAGCGCATAGGACATGAACGCGCTGAGTGTGCCAAAGCTCAACGTGCCGCCCAGCACCATGTTGCCGCCGCGCAGCAGCGTCGCACTCGCGCCCAACGCACCGCACATCACGATGAGTGGCACATAGATCGCGCGCATGCGTCCGTGCAGTATGCCCGCGCGAGCCGCGCGCGCCGTCGTCTCGGAAAACTCATCGCAGAGCTTGTCCTCCAAAGCGAGCGTCTTGCTCGTCTTCGCGCCCATGATCCCCTCGTTGTACGCGGCTGTGATCTTTGAATGCTCCGTGCGCACGGCGCGGTTGAGCTCTATGAGCCGCCTTTGGAAGTACATCGTCAGCGCGAAGACCAGCGGAGCGACCACGAACAGCGTCATGGCCAAAGGCGCGCACAGCCTGAACATGATCACATAGACGCCCACGATGTACGCCAGGCACCACACGCCGTCGGGTATAACCCACGCCAGACAGCTCGCGATCCTGTCCGTATCGCTGATCACGCGCGATATGATGTTGCCCGCGCTGTTCGTATTGTAGTAGTCAAGGCTGAGTTTCTGCAGGTTGATGAAGCAGCCCTGCTTCATGTCGCGCTCCATGTACATCTCCAGCGCGAATCCGGTTCGGAAATTGATGAATAGTGTGCCGACCTCCAGCGCGATGATGAGCAGGTAGCGCAGCGCATACGATCCAAGCCCTGAGAGCGTTCCCTTGATGATGAAGCTGTCAACGGCCTCCGCTTCAACCAGCGGGATCACGAAATCCGCCGCAGCGACCAACACGTTGCACAAAAGGTTTACCACCAATAAGCCCTTGTAACGCCTGGCAAACGGCCACAATCGCTTCCATGGTCCCAGAGAAAACGCGTTCTTCTTTTCCTTATTCTCCTTATCCATTTTTCGCTTCCCCCTGCGCGGACTGCATCGCCGCCACATGCGCGTAGCTGCCGCCCAACTGGAGCAGCGACTCATGCGTGCCGCGCTCTACGATCTGCCCGTCCTTGAGCACGATGATCTGATCCGCCTGTATCAGTGTCGATACGCGATGCGCGATGAGCATGAGCGTCGAGCCGCCCGCGGCCGCGCGCAGACGTGTGCGAATCGCCTCGTCTGTCTTTGCGTCCACAGCGGAGAGCGCGTCGTCAAAGACCATGACAGGCGCGCCCGTCAGCAGCGTACGCGCGATGGCCACGCGCTGTTTCTGGCCTCCGGAGAGCGTCACGCCGCGTTCGCCCACGACCGTATCATAGCCGTCCACGAACTCCTCAACCGTCTCCGTCAGGCAGGCATCGCGCACGGCGGCATCGATCCTCCTGTCTAAATCCTCACCACTCTCCTCGTCCGTCAGCGTGATGGCGATGTTTTCCTTCAGCGTGCGGGAATACAGGAACGGCTCCTGAAGCACGACGCCCACACCTCGGCGCAGCGCGTGCGGGTCCATGTCGCGCAGATCGACGCCGCCGATCGTGATGCGGCCCTCGTCCGGGTCATAGAGTCGGGCGAGCAGCAGCGCGATGGTGCTCTTGCCGCTTCCGGTTTCACCCAGCACGCCGAACGTCGAGCCGCCGGGAATCGTGAAGCTCACGTCGCGCAGCACGGGCGCCTTGTCATAGGAAAAGCTGACGTGCTCAAAGCGGATTTCGCCGTGAAGATTCGCCGCCACGGGATGCTCCGGCGCCTTTTCAGGTTCCTCTTCAAGGATGTAGAGCAGCCTGTCTATCGATACGCCGGCCTTGCTCATATCCGTGATCACGCGGCCCAGTTGGCGCAAGGGCCAGGACAGGGATCGGGTGTAGCTGATAAACGCATAATATGTCCCCAGCGACAGGCTGCCCTTCACGCACATGATGACGCCCAAGAGCACGACGCAGAGCACCTGCAGCGCGCTGAGCAGGTCGCCCGCGGTCCAGAACACGTTCTGCATACCGCCCAATTTGATCCAGAGATTCGTATAGTGTTGATTCTTCTTGTTGAACTTCTTCAGCTCATCCTGCTCGCGGCCGAACGCGCGCACGACGCGCACGCCCGTCAGGTTCTCCTGCACGACGGTGGAGAGCGCGCCCGACGCCTCGTCGACCTCTTGGTAGCGCCTTGAGATACGCGAGTAGAACACGATCGTAAAGGTGAGCACGATGGGGACGAACGCAAAAGCGACCGTCGCCAGCCCCGCGTGCATGCGGAACATCGTGATCATGTACACGGCCAGAAAGAACACCGTTCTGAGCAGGTTGAGCATCTGATCCATGACGAAAGCGCGCACGACCTCGATATCGTTCGTACAGCGCTGTATGATGTCGCCCGTCGCGTTTTCGACGTGCCAGCTGTAGGGCAGCCGCTGAATGTGGCTGTAGAGCGCGTCGCGCAGGGATTTCACGAAGCGCTCGGACGCGGTGGGCAGGCTCGTGTCCTGCACGAAGCCCACGACGAACTCCAGAAGCGCGATGGCCGCGGCGACGGCGCACGCGCCCAAGAGCAGTTTCCCAGGCGCAAGCGCGGCCAGAGAAGGCGGCAGCGTCGATACGTCGCCCATCAGCACATGGTCCACGGCGAAGCGGATCACCTGCGTGAACAGCATTCGAAGCAGCGTCGCCAGCAGGGACGCGATGATGCCGATGATGAACGCGGATGCGGCGGAGCGTATGTGCCGCGCCAACAGCTTTGATTTCGCGGACAGTTTTGTCTTGTGATCTCTCTGTTTACTCTGTGTCTCCATTTCTTTCTTATCGTCCTCTTTGAAATTGTGTCATGCGCCCTTTGGGGGATGATCAAACCTCTCGGTTCCCTCGGGCGATACGGCGGCATACAACAGCGGCGGCAACGCCGGCTTTTCCTGCGAAAACGAGATGGTGCGCTGCATGCGCTGCACGAGCGAGGGATCTGGTTGGTTGACATGCAGCGTCGCGATCGTCTGTCCGGCCTTGACGTATTCGCCAATACGCACGCCCATGACCAGCCCGACGGCGGGATCGATGCTGTCCGTCTTCTTCACGCGGCCCGCGCCCATGCTCTGCGCTAAATAGCCTATGGCCGTCGTATCCATTCGCGCGACATAGCCATCACACGGTGCGGGCACATCGATGCGCTCCCTGGCCTGCGGCAGGCGCGTCACATCGTCACACACGCGCGGGTCGCCGCCCTGCGCCCTGATCATCTCGCGCATCTTTTGAAGTCCCGCGCCACTGTCAAGCGCGCGTTGCAGCTGCGCCTTGCCGTCTTGCACATCCCGCGCAATGCCCGCCGCGACGAGCATCCGTCCGCCCAGTTCCAAAGAAACGGTCAGCAAATCGCCCCCCGCGCGCCCTGAAAGGATGTCTATCGCTTCTTTTACCTCCAGCGCGTTGCCCACGTGCGTGCCGAGCGGCTGATCCATGCCGGTGACCAGCGCGAGGATCGGCCTGCCCGCCTGTGTGCCGATGTCCACCATGGCCCGGGCAAGCGCGATGGAATCCTCAAGCGTGTGCATCAGCGCGCCGCTGCCCGTCTTTACATCCAGCACGATGGCGTTCGCGCCACTGGCCAGCTTTTTGGAGACGATGCTGGACGCGATGAGCGGTATGCAGTCCACGGTGCCCGTCACGTCGCGCAGCGCGTAGAGCGCCTTGTCCGCCGGGCAAAGATCGCGCGTCTGTCCGATCACGGCACAGCCTATTTCCTGCACCTGCGCTACGAACTGCGATTGCGTCTGTTCGACGCTGCAGCCGGGAATGCTCTCCAGCTTATCCAGCGTGCCGCCGGTGTGCCCCAGACCGCGTCCGGAGATCTTGGCGACCTTTGCGCCGCACGCCGCGGCCAAGGGAACCAGCACGAGCGTCGTCGTATCGCCCACGCCGCCCGTCGAATGCTTGTCCACACATATGCCGTCTATCGCTGAGAGATCGACCACGCCGCCTGAACGCATCATCTCCATCGTGAGATCCGTCGTCTCCCGCGCGTCCATGCCGCGCCAACAGATGGCCATCAGCAGCGCCGAGAGCTGATAGTCGGGTATGCTTGCGTCCGCCGCGCCGCGCACAAAAAAGCGGATCTCCTCCGGCGAAAGGGATTGACCGGATTTCTTCTTGAGTATCACATCGACCATGTTCATGGCGCTCCTCCTCTTCCTGTCAGGGTCACGCGCAAAGCGATGCGCGGTTTGTACTGTTCATGTCTCATGTGGGGTGACGACGGTTTCGCGGCATTCGCGCGTCAGCGCCTCACGCCAGGCAGCCAGTTTCTCTTGATAGGGCATCGTGTACGCCGGACTCGTGCTCGGCATACGCAAAACGCGCCGCATACCCGCCGCGCCGCTCTTTAAAAACAGGCTGTACGCCTTCCCGCCGTTGCACAGGACCACAGAAATCCCCGGGCAGAGCGCATAGAGCCGCGCAAAGTCATGGAGCACCACGCCGTGCATCGCGCTGTCCAGGCTGCCCTCGCGCTCACAAATTGCCGCCGCGTCCCAGAGCGCGAGATGATGCGCCCGAATCAGCGCCTTCCTGCGCTCATAGTCCGCGCTGCGCGCCTCGCCGAACACGTCAAAGAGTATCGGCCAGAACGCGTTGCGCGGGTGCGCGTAATACTGCGCCTCGGACAGCGATTTCACGCTGGGCATGGAGCCCACGATGAGCACGCGCGCGTCCGGCGCGAAGATCGGCGGAAAGCTCTCGCAGATCATACGTGTTCGATGTGAAACGCGGCAGCGCGGCCCATGCGGTTCATGACGGCCAGACCGATGCCCTGCGCGGTCACGGCCTCGCACAGCGCCAAAGTGGCCCCGCGCGCGTCAGCATCCCGAAGCGCCGCGAACAGCAGCATGGCCGCGTCCTCCGGCCTGTGCGCGCTGCCCAGGCTGAGCCGCTCACGCGTTCCAAAGTCGTGTTCGTCAAACCCCAATATGATGGGCCTTTCGCCTGCCCGCGCCGCCTCGTCGTATTTTGCACAGATGGCCCTTATCACGCGCGTCTCCTCGCCGTCGTATATGATCGTCTCGGCCTTGGGCGCGTAATGCCTGTATTTCATGCCGGGCGAACGCGCCGTCTCGCCGCTCTCAAGCGGTTTCATCACGTGCTCGTCTACGCGAACGCGCCCCAGCACGCGCTCCACCATCTCCGGTGTGATGCCGCCGGGACGCAGTATGACGGGCACATCGCCTGTCACATCGATCACGCTCGACTCGACGCCTACAGCGCATGGCCCATCATCCAGGATCAGCGGTATGCGGCCCTGCATGTCCTCGTACATGTGCGCGGCAGTCGTCGGGCTGGGACGACCGCTGCGGTTGCCGCTCGGCGCGGCGATGGGCCTGCCCGCCTCATGAATGAGCCTGCGCGCGGCCTCGCTTCTGGGAAGGCGGATGCCCACCGTGTCAAGCCCCGCGCTGACCTCGGAGGGGATGCAGTCCGCTTTTTGCAGGATCAGCGTCATCGGCCCCGGCCAATACGCGGCCATCAGCGCTTGCGCCGCATCGGGTATCGCGCGCACGAGCGGTTTGACCTGCCCGCGATCGGACACGTGCACGATGAGCGGGTTGTCCGCAGGGCGGCCCTTCGCCTCGAATATGCGCAGCACGGCTTTGGGGTTCAGCGCGTCCGCGCCAAGCCCGTAGACCGTCTCCGTCGGCATACCGACCAATTCTCCCGCGCGGATAAGCGAACCCGCGTAGGCCAAAGAGGCAGGCGTGACCGGCTCGATTCTCGTGTTCATAGCGCCTCACTCACAGATGGATGTAGTGCAGCACGATGTCCTCGTAATGCCCATCCTTCATCAAAAACCCGCCGGGAATTGTGCCCAGGCGCTTAAAGCCGAGCTTCTTGTAGAGCGCCAGCGCGGGGACATTGGAGCGCACGACCGCGTTAAACTGCATGATGGCAAACCCTAGCTCCTTCGCCTTTGCCAGGCTGTGCGTCACCAGCTGCTCCCCGATATGCCGTCCGCGCACATCCCTGCGCACGGCGTAGCTCGCGTTGGCGATATGCCCGCAGCGCCCGGTGTTGTTGGGATGCAGTATGTACAGTCCTAAAACCTCGCCGCCCCCTTCTGCGACGCCTGTGAACGACTGCGAGGAGAAGAACAAAAGGCCGCTTTCCTCGTCAAGCGTTTCCATCTGCGGGAACGCTGCGCCTTCCTCGACGACCTGATTCCAAATCGCGAGCGTCTGCGGCACATCCTCGGGCGCAAAAGCCCTGATCACGATGTCCATTCGCTGTTCCTCCATGGATTTACGCGCTGTGGGATGAATCCCTGTTCATCCGCTTTAGCTGCTCCTGCTGATCGGCGAAGATCAGCGCGTTTATGATCTCGTCCATATCCCCGTCTACGAACGCGTCGATCGTGTAGATCGTCTTGCCCAGCCGGTGATCCGTGATGCGGCCCTCGTTGAAATTGTAGGTGCGTATGCGCTCGCTGCGATCGCCTGTGCCGACCTGCGCGCGCCGGTTTTGCGCGTATGCCGCGTCCTTCTCCTCGCGCAGATGCTCATACAGCCGTGAGCGGAGCACGCGCATGGCCTTATCGCGATTCTTCAATTGGCTCTTTTCATCCTGGCATGTGACAACAAGCCCCGTCGGCAGATGCGTGATGCGCACGGCGCTGTCGGTCTTGTTGATGTACTGCCCGCCGTGGCCGGACGCGCGGTAGACGTCTATGCGCAAGTCGCCGGGATCGATGTGCACGTCGACTTCCTGCGCCTCGGGCAGCACCGCGACCGTCGCCGTGGATGTCTGCCGCCTGCCGCTGCTCTCGGTCACCGGCACGCGCTGCACGCGATGCACGCCGCTCTCATATTTGAGTCGGCTGAACGCGCCCTCGCCCGCGATAGCGAACACGGCCTCCTTCACACCGCCCAGCTCGGTCATGTTGGCGTCCATCATCTCCGCGCGCCAGCCGTGCCGCTCGGCATAGCGCGTGTACATGCGCAGGAGCATCGCGCCAAAGAGCGCCGCTTCCTCGCCGCCAGCCCCCGCGCGGATCTCCATCACGACGCTCCGATTGGCGTCCGGATCGCGCGGCAGGAGCATCAGCTGCACTTCGCGTTCAAGACCCGCGAGCGTGCCCGTGATGGAGGCGATCTCCTCTTTCGCCATATCGGCCATGTCATCATCGTGAAGCAGCGCCTGCGCCTGACAGAGCTCCTCGCGCAGCGCCTGTAGACGCATGACGGCCCGGTACAGCGGCTTTAACTGGTTTTGCTCGCGCATGAGAGAGCGCCATCTCTCCTGATCGCGCACGACGTCGGGATCGCTGAGCAACATATCCAGCTCCTCAAAGCGAGGGCGAACCCAGTCCAGTTGGTCTTGCATCGCGTTCCCTCCTTAGGCGCTATCCGATGCGTCATCTCTCTTGACCGCGCCGACGACGCGCCAGTTCCCGCCATAATCGCGCAGCGCGAAGGGCTCGCCGATCTCGCTTTGAAGCAGCGCGGATACGGCATCCTTCTGCTGCCAGCCGATTTCAAACAGTATGCATCCCTTCGCGGCGATGTGCGCGTTCGCCTCTTTGACGATTCTCCTGTAAAAATCGAGCCCATCCTTCCCGCCGTCCAGCGCGATGGCCGGCTCCTGCCGCACCTCGGGCATGAGCGTGCCAAGCTCCGCGTGCGCGATGTAAGGCGGGTTGCTGACGATCACGTCAAAGCGCGAAGAGCCGAGCGCCGAAAACAGATCGCTTTCCAGAAACCGCACTCTAGCGCCGAGTCGCTTGGCGTTCTCCCGCGCGACGGACAGCGCGGCAGGGCTGATGTCGACCGCCGTGACGCGCGCGCTGCTGAGCTTTGCGATGGCCACGGCAAGCGCGCCCGAGCCCGTGCCAATGTCCAGCACGGACGATTCCCGTTCCCCGATGCGACGCAGGGCCTCCTCGCAGAGGATCTCCGTATCCTGTCTGGGGATCAGCACATCGGGTGTGACCGCGAAGGACAATCCCATGAAATCCGTGGTGCCTAATATGATCTGCAGCGGCACGCGTGAGGCGCGTCTTTGTGTCATCTGTTCAAATTGCGAAAGCTGCTGCGGCGAAATCTCGCGCTCGCCTTCAAGCGCCAATGTCATCGGCTGCTCCTCAAGCAGATGGGAAAGCAATAGCCTGGCGTCCAGCGCGGCATCGGGCACGCCGGCCCTTTGAAGCGACGCATTCGCGCGGCGCAGCGCCTCGCGCACCGTCATCAGGAATCCTCGCCCTCTTCTTTGGGCGCATCGGGCTTTTGTTCGTCCTCCTCGCCCTCGACATAGAGGAATACGCCGTCATCCAGCGCGTCCATGTAGTGCTCCGGACCGGCTTTGGCGGCCTTCATTGAGGCGATGGCGACTTCAAGCATGCTGTCATCCGGCTCGCGCGTGGTCAGGTGCTGAAGCTGCAGTCCGGGCCAGCGAAGGATGCGCACGATGAGGCTGTCCCCCGCGTGGGCCAGCGCTTTGAGCACCTCGTAAGAGACGCCCGTCACGATCGGCAGCAAGAGCAGACTGCGCAGAAAGCGCACGATGAAGCTGAGCTTTTCGATGCCAAAGAGCAGATAGATGATCTGATCGGCGACGGAGCCTATGAGGATCGATATGAACATGACGAGGAACAAAAACGACGTGCCGCAGCGCGGATGCATACGGGAAAACTGCCTCGCGTTTTCAGGCGTGAGCGGCAACCCGGCCTCGTTGCAATAGACCGTCTTGTGCTCCGCGCCGTGATACATGAATACGCGCTTGATGTCCGGTATGAGCGCGATGAGCGCCATGTAGGCGATGAGTATGCCGATGCGCACAACGCCCGCGACGAGGTTGATGAGCAAACGGCTGTCCGTGATGTATCCCACAAGCGTCGCCGCGACCGAAGGCAGCGCCACGAACAGGAACAGGCTCAGCGCGATGGCCATCACCATTGCGACGCCCATGACGACCTTGTCGATGTTCATGCCGAACTTGTTGGCCAGCCATTTTTCAAACCGGCTCGGTTCATCCTCCTCCACACCGAGCATCTGTGAGCTCTTGCTGAGCGTCTCCAGGCCCATCTTGAGCATGAGCACCATATTGACGCAGCCGCGAATGAACGGCCAGCCCATCCATGGATGCCGCTTTGAGATCGGCGCGTTGCGCCGGCATGTGACGACGATCTTGCCGTTTGGCCTGCGCACGGCGATGGCCAGCGATTCGTCGGCGGGGCTTTGCATCATGACGCCTTCCATGACCGCCTGCCCACCGATGTTCTGATACTGAAACGGCGGTTTCCGGTTGGGATTGTGCGCCGCCTGACTTTGTTTTTTATCCATCTCTTTCACTCCTTTTGCTTTTATCGTTCAGCAAAGATGCATGGCGCTTTCGCCTCGCAAAACAGCCTGTCTTTCCCGTTATTCTTCCCTGCTTCCTCTGCTTCTTTGCGCATGTATACCGCTTTAGATAGAGCGCCTTACGCGTCCTCGTCCTCCCAGAACAAATCGTCCAGCGTCTTTTCAAGCACCCGACAGATCGCCACGCACAGCGACAGCGAGGGATTGAAGCGGCCCGCCTCGATCATGCTGATGGTCTGCCGCGTCACGCCGACGCGCTCGGCCAATTCGCTCTGCGACAGATCCTTGCTGACACGCGCGGCCTTCATCCGCAGGTTCTTCACCGGGAAACGCCTCCTCTCTGTCCGCGCGAAAACACGCGGCGGTTTGCGTCCCCATTATACAGAGAAAAGGATGAAACGTCAATTATATTTTACGTTTTAGCCTGTATACTATGCTTCACGCCGTCGATGTATGGATTTCACCGAACCGCATGACGCGAAAATGCGCGAAAAAAGAGGCGGCTCACGCCGCCTCACCTTGCCGGAATCACGCCTGACCGATCAAAGACCATAGCGCTTCTTAAAGCGATCTACACGACCGCCCGCGTCCACCAGCTTCTGCTTGCCGGTAAAGAATGGGTGGCACTTGGAGCAGATTTCAACGCGCAGTTCCTTCTTTGTGGAGCCGGTGACGAACGTGTTGCCGCACACGCAGGTGACGGTCGCCTTCTGATACTTGGGATGGATGCCTTCCTTCATGATCTTCACCTCACTTGCCGCGATACTATCGCATGAAAGGCGAATCAAGGCCTTCTCATGCGCCTGAGCGGAAACGGATATAGTATACCCTTCTTTTGGCCAAATTGCAAGTCATTCTTTCGATCTTTTTAAATCAAGCGCTGTCATTCCTTCTTTTTCCTGAACTTGGACAGATCGATCCGGCTCTCCTCGCCCTTAAACAGCCTGACGATGTTCTTATAGTGCCGCGCGATCACGAAAACGCCGAGGAACACCATGCTGCCCCACAATATGGGATCATAAGGCGTCGTCAATATGACCGAGAGCGGGAGCACAATCGCCGCGACGATCGATCCCGCGGACACGTAGCGCGTGAGCAGGACCACCAGCAAAAACACGCCGAACGTGAACAGCGTCTGCAGCGGGAACAAAACCAGCAGGCAGCCAAAGCCCGTCCCGATGCCCTTGCCGCCCTTGAAGCCGAAAAAGCAGGGGAAACTGTTGCCGAGCATAGCGCCCACAGCGCCCAACATGCCGCCCGTCTTGCTGCCGGTCAGCGCGATGCCGATCATCGCAGCGAGCGCGCCCTTGAGCATGTCGCCCGCAAGCGTCAATATCGCCATGCCCGGCCCATAGACGCGCAGCATGTTCGTCATGCCCGCGTTGCCGCTGCCATGATCGCGAACGTCGTCATGACGGATCAGCTTGGAGAGCAGCACGCCGGTCGAAATGCTGCCCAGCAGATAGCCCAATACGACTGACAGAACCATGCGCATGGTCATTCCTCCTTCTTTTCGCGCAGGATGAACCGCAGCGGCGTGCCCTCAAAGCCGAATGCCTTGCGGAACTGGTTTTCCAAATAGCGCTGATAGGCGAAATGCATCAGCGAGGCGTCATTGACGAAGAGCACGAACGTGGGCGGGCAGACCGCCTGCTGCGTCGCGTAGTAGATCTTGAGGCGCCTGCCGTTTACGCTTTGCGGGGGGAAGGCCACTGTCGCGTCGCCGAGCACGTCGTTGAGCAAGCCCGTCGTGATCCGCCGAGAACACTGCGCGTACACGTCCTTTACAACGCCCAGCACCTTGGGCACCCGCTGTCCCGTCAGCGCGGAGATGAACAGCACGGGCGCGTAATCCATGAACTTCAGATCCTCCGCGACCTGCCTGCGAAAGCGCTCCATGGTGTTCGTGTCCTTTTCGACCGCGTCCCATTTGTTGACGAGGATCACGGCGCCCTTGCCCTCGTCGTGAACGTATCCGGCGATCTTCGTGTCCTGTTGCGTCACGCCGTCCCGCGCGTCTATGACGATCAGCGCCACGTCACAGCGGCGCACTGCGGTCAGCGCCCGCACGATGCTGTAGCGCTCAATCGATTCCTCCTCGATGGCGCGCTTCCTGCGTATGCCCGCGGTGTCGATGATGTTGTAGCGCTGTCCTTCCCAGGTAAAGCCGGTATCAAGGGCATCGCGCGTCGTGCCGGCGATATCTGAAACCATCGCGCGCTCCTGCCCCAATATGCGGTTGACCAGGCTCGACTTGCCGACGTTTGGCCGCCCGACGACGGCGATATCGATGACCTGCCCAACCTCTTCCTCGGGTTCGCGCTCTTCGGGGAGTTGGCGCACGATCTCATCGAGCAGATCGCCCAGCCCCAGCATGTTGGTTGAGGAGATCGCAAACGGCTCGCCCAGCCCCAGCGCGTAAAAGTCGTAGACCGCGTCGTCAAGCCCCTGATGATCGACCTTGTTGACGACGAGGATCACGCTCTTGTGGCTCTTGCGCAGCATGTCGGCGACGTCCTCATCATCCGCGGTCAGTCCCGCGCGCGCGTCCGTGAAAAAGAGGATCACATCGCACGTCTCGATGGCGATTTCCGCCTGGCGGCGCATCTGCCTGAGCATCACGTCATCCGTCCGCGGGTCTATGCCGCCGGTATCGATCAGCGTGAACGCGCGGCCCTGCCACTCGCAGTCCGCGTAGATGCGATCGCGCGTGACACCGGGCGTATCCTCAACGATGGCGATGCGTTTCCTGGCGATTTTATTGAAGAATGTCGATTTGCCGACGTTCGGGCGGCCAACGACGGCGACAAGGGGTTTGGCCATTTATTCCTCCGTTCCGCGCAGCGCGCAGAGCAGTTCCGCGCCGTCATCCGGTACGGGTGTGATGCGGATGCCCAGCGCGTTTTGCGCCTGCGACAGCGTCATGTCATCGAGAAAGACGTCCTCTCCCTCGCGAAGCATGCTTTTCGTGATGAGAATTTCATCCGCCTGCGCGCCTTGAAGCTGGCTGACGAGATCCTGTCCGGTGATCAGGCCGGAGACGGTGACCGTCTCGCCAAAAAAGAGGTTGCGTATGGGGCGCACCTCGACCGTCACGCCTTTGATGGGATGGGAAGCGACGAGCTCCCGCATGAACGGCGCGACCAAAGTCCCCGTCGCCATCAGCACGCGGCGCGGGACAGCGCGCGAGTCGTCCGGGTCAATGCGCACGGCGGTCTCAAACTCGTCCTTCAGCCGCGAAAGCAAGCCGACACCGTTTTCAAACTGCGGGAAATCCTCGTAGCTTTCGGCGTCAGGCAGCGGATGATGCGCGAGCTGGTAAAACTCATCGGACGGGAACACGAAGCGCGTGCCCTGCTCTCGCAGCATACGGCGCTGAAACGCCTCCGCCTGTACGATGACGCGCTGCGCTTCCACCTGCGTATAGGGGCGCAGCGGATACAATCGCTCCCTAAAGCGCGTGAGCCCGACGGGTACGAGCGCGACGGACAACGCATGTGGCGCGAGCGAGGCGAGATCCTCAAGCGTGCTGTCAAGTGCGTCGCCGTCGTTGATGCCCGGGCAGAGCACGACCTGGCAGTGAAAGCGCAGATCGTTGTCCGCGAAACGACGCAGCTGATCCATGATGCGATCGGCGTGCGCGTGATTGAGCATACGCTTTCGCAGTTCGCCGTCTGTCGTGTGGACACTGATGTACAGTGGGCTGGCGTGCCGCTCTATGATGCGGTCCATCTCGCGCGGCGGCAGGTTGGTCAGCGTCACAAAGTTGCCCGCCATCAGCGAAAGACGCCAATCGTCATCGCGCACATACAGGCTGGGCCGCATGCCCGGCGGCATCTGCTCGATGAAGCAGAATATGCAGTGGTTGGCGCACGTCTTGGGATAGCTCATCAGCGAGGATTCAAGCGTCAGCCCGAGCGGCTCCTCCTCGCGCTTGTGAAGCGTCACCGTGTGCTGCGTGCCGTCCTCGCGGGTGAGGAGCATCGAAAGGAATGGGCGCGCTGTCAGGAACTGATAGTCAACGAGATCCAGCACGGGCGTGCGATCGATGGAGACGAGGCATTCGCCCGGCTCTATGCCGCTTCGCTCGGCGAGCGATCCGCGCGCGACGGCGACAATGCGCTGCGCCATAGACTCACCTCCCCCGCGCATCATGCCGTGACAGGCGCCAAAGCCTTCCTGTCCGCGGGATATGCATAAAAAACCATACCCCAAAGAAGGATATGGCGTGCAGGATGAACCGGCTTGCTCGCGCTTCATCCCGGGCCCGATCCGTCCGCATCAAGGCAAAAAGCGCTCCCACCGCGCAAAATCGATACAGGCGGCGCATGAAAAGTTTCCTATGATGACATTATACACAGCAATGCGGCGCGTGTCAATCGCCGGGCGCGTCCCATCTCGTCACAGACGGAAACGATATCCTTTACAAAGATTTTGCATCGGCATGAACGATCGCTTAACAATGCCGCGCTATGATGTCATAAAGCGTTGAAAACCTGCGGACAAAGCGAAGGAGGAGTGCGCTGTGAACAGCACGGTCCACATGATCTTCAGCCTGATGGGCGGACTGGCGATGTTTTTGTTTGGCATGAACAGCATGAGCGAGGGGCTGCAGCGTGTCGCGGGAGACCGTATGAAGAGGATTCTCGGCATACTGACGAAAAATCCATGGATGGGCGCGCTGGTCGGCGCACTGGTCACCGCCGTGCTGCAGAGCAGCTCCGCCACGACGGTCATGACCATAGGCTTTGTCAGCGCGGGCCTGATGAACCTTTCGCAGGCCATATGCGTCATATTTGGCGCGAACATCGGCACCACGATGACGGCGCAGCTGTTGGCTTTCAGGATCGGCGACTTCATCTATCCCATGCTCTTCATCGGCTTCCTTCTGAGCTTCATCGGCAAAAGGGAGCGCGTAAAGGATACGGGCCGCGTGATCTTCTCTTTCGGGCTGCTCTTTGAGGGCATAGAGGTCATGGGAGGCGCGATGAAGCCCTTGGCGAGCAGCCCCTTCTTTACGGCTCTGATGGGCAGGGTCTCGGATACGCCGGTGCTGGGCATGCTGCTTGGCGCCGGCATGACGCTCCTGGTGCAGAGCAGCTCCGCGACCATCGCCGTGCTGCAGAGCTTCGCATCACAGCCGGGGCCCGACGGCGTGAGCAGCGTGATCGGTCTGGCCGGTGCGATACCGATCCTCTTGGGGGACAACATCGGCACGACCATCACCGCGCTGCTGGCTTCCATCGGACAGTCCAAAGACGCCAAGCGGGCCGCGTTGGCGCACAGCCTGTTCAACATCAGCGGCAGCATCGCGAGTCTCTTCCTGCTCCCGGCCTTTACGCGGTTTGTCGCCCTGATTTCCCCAAAGGGGCCGGAACTTCTGGTCATCTCCAGGCAGATCGCCAATGCGCACACCGCGTTCAACGTCATCTGTACGCTGGTCTGGCTGCCGCTTGTCCCCGTCATGGTGAAGCTGGTCTGCTTCTTCATTCCCGACAGACGGGAAAAGCGCGTATCGCGCCGCGATCTCCTGATGAAATGGGACACGTGATGGCCAATCATCTGGCAAGGGCTGTATCGCATCTGCGGTAAAGCCCTCTTTTTATGCGCCGGAGCGTCTCAGCCGCGCGCCTTCTCACTGAATAAAAAAACAGCCAAACCTTTCAGTTTGACTGAATCTGGTAGCGGCAATGTGATTCGAACACATGACACTTCGGGTATGAACCGAATGCTCTGGCCAGCTGAGCTATGCCGCCTTCTGGTTGCGGGAGTAGGATTTGAACCTACGACCTTCGGGTTATGAGCCCGACGAGCTACCAGACTGCTCCACCCCGCGATATCGTGATCCGCTCTTGATCCGCTCTGCTGGCAACAGATCGATTATATTCCATCGCCGGGCGTTTGTCAAGGCCCTTTTTGACGTTTCGTCTGAAATTTTGTGTAGGTTTGTCCAACAATAATGGACAGCGAAATCGATAGGGGAGCGTCAGTGAAGTAGCTTCATCGGTAAGTTGTCGAAGCGGCGATTGTGGATAGAGAGCTGAGCCTCAAAATCGGCCAGGGAATAATAAGGAATGGCAGGAATAGAAGCGCTTTGGGTCCTCCCTATGGCTGCGCTCCAACTTTTCCATTGTGCCTGGGCGTGTACGGGCGGATCGGTTTGTGCCCAATTCCGCGGCGGCCATGCCATTTCACCCAGCGCTTCAGGAAGTCTGCGGAAGAATAGGCGGACTGCTCCGGGCGCCCCACAGTTCGGTTGAGGGTTCCTGCGCCTCATATCCCGGGTAAGCTTCAGTTCCGCCTCTGTGTGTTCCTTCGGATGGTGGTGAGGCCGTTTGGACTGGCAGGTCAGGGACTCCACACTTCCATCCCGGCGTTTCCGCCAGAAGTGGATATACGAGCGGCTCTTGTTATGCATCCGGCTGGCCTGGTTTATGCCGTATTTCTCCGCCTATTCTCTCGGTTTGTTGTGCCGTGGTCACTCCACTTTAACCGATGTGACCGGTTCCTT
>CAYUZP010000007.1:20319-26102 GCA_964449655.1 uncultured Oscillospiraceae bacterium | reverse complement strand
TCAATGCGCTGCAGGAATGCGAGCATGTCGCGGGCATATCCCCTTCGTTGAACGCGACGGTCACGGGCGTGCACGGGGAGGCGTGGTCTGACGCCATCACCGTGATGGGCAACAACGCGGCATACTTTGAGCATAATCAGGATCTGCTCTCGCGCGGGCGCGCGATCAACGCGATCGACGTCGCGCAGACGCTGAATGTCTGTCTTCTAGACGGCGAGGCCTCGCGCACGCTGTTCTATGGCGAGGATCCTTTGGGGCAGACGCTGTACTTAAACGGACAGGAATTCATCGTGATCGGCACCATCGATGAGGACGAAAACGCGAGTTTGTTCGCGCAGATCCTCTTTGGCGGCGCCAGCGACGGCACCGTCTATGTCCCCTACACGACGGCCAAAAAGCTCGCCGGAACATCGACGGTCTCCACGCTTGAGGTCTATGTGACCGATCCGGATGATACGGATATCGCGATTGAAGAGATGGAGGCCGTGCTGGACGAGCTGTTCAATTACAAGGATGACACGTATCTGACCATCAACATGGAATCGATGACCGATGCGATGAATCTGATCACATCGATGATGATGTCGCTGCTCGTGGGCATCGCTTCCATCGCGCTGGTCGTCGGCGGCATAGGCATCATGAACATGATGCTGGTCACGGTGACGGAGCGCACGACGGAGATCGGCTTGCGCAAAGCGCTGGGCGCGGAGCCGGGGCAGATACAGATGCAGTTCCTGATCGAGGCGGTGATCCTGTCGCTGATCGGCGGCGTGCTCGGCGTCTTCGTCGGCTTGGCGGTGTCCTTTGGCATCTGCCTCAACACGGATATCACGTTTTCAATCAACACATTCGCCATCACGCTCGGCGTCAGTTTCTCCGCCGCGGTCGGCATCATCTTTGGCTGGGCGCCCGCGCGCAAGGCGAGCAATCTCAACCCGATCGATGCGCTGCGCAGCATCTGATCAAACGGCCTTGCGCCGTGTACATTCGCTAAACGCGAATCAGAGAGGAGAGCATTTATGAAAAAGGGACTCTACATTCTTCTCGCGCTTGTGTTGATCCTGCCCGCAATCGGCCTTGCCGAGAGCATCGAGATGGAGGGCAGCATCGAGGCCTCGCACACCATCGCGCTGCTAGCGCCATACGGCGGCGTGCTGGACGATGTACAGGTCAAGCCGGGTGACGTGCTGGAGGCCGGCGAGCCGCTCATGCGCATCAGCTCCACCGGCATCTACGCGGACTTTGACGGAAAGGTCACCAGCGTTTTTGCCGAGGCAGGCGACAGCGCCGAGGCCATACTAAGCCGCTACGGCGCGCTGTGCTATATCGAGCTTGATGCCATACTCAAGGCCAACTGCTCCATCGTCGGCGCGAGCTCTGAAAATGAGAGCAAGATCGTCCATTCCGGAGAAGTCGTCAGCGTCCGTTCAACCAAGGACAGCGATGACAGGGGCACAGGCACGATCACCACGGTCGCCGATGGGCGCTATGTGGTTGAGGTCACCGATATAGGCGATCTCGCGTATGACGATCATGTGCGCATCTATCGCGAGGACGGCTACGCGAACGGCAAGTGCATCGGCACAGGCGATCTTTCCCGCGTGGAACCTGTCGCCGTGACCGCGCCGGGCTATGTGCTCAGCGTCCATGTGAAGGCGGGGCAGACGGTTTCCCGCGGCGATCTGCTCTTTGAAGTGGTCACCGATCCGCTGCACGGACGGGAAGGCGGCGACGGCACGGTCAGCATGCCCGAGGACGGCGTCGTGCTCAGCGTCAGCGCTGCCAGCGGCACGAGAACCACGCAGGACGCGCCGCTGATCACCTATTGCCCGATGAACGATGTCCGCCTTGTCTGCACGGTCGACGAGGACGATCTATCGCAGATCCACATCGGCGACAGCGTCACGGTCACCCTTGACGCGTATCCCGATGAGACGCAGCGCGGCACGATCACCGCGATTTCAGGCGTGGGCGCAGACACCGGCAGCCGCGTGCAGTACGATGTCACGGTCGAACTGGAAAACACGGAAAACGTGCGTGTGGGCATGAGTGCGACGGCGGAAAAGTGACCCTCTTAAGAGTGCGCACCGCGAGCCTACGCAAACCGTATCTTTGTCCGCGCATGTCCGTTTTGTATCCTTTGAACGATACGAACTGTGCATGCGCGGGGCAAAAAGCGGTGGCCTGCGAGTACGGGAATGCCAAGGAAACGTTCGCAGAGACGGGAACTTCTCCCATCGCAATAAAGTGACAAGGCGCGTGCTACACAATGATGGATAAAAATCTTGGCTTGTATCTGTATGAAACACTGAATTTTTTGATATAAAACAAGACACACTCTTACGATTGAATCGATTTTTGTGCAGTACGCATAGCTTTTAAGGGTGCTTTAACCCATGTTTGTAGATAATTTATAATGGATATGGATTTTCCGACGCATATGGGGTATAATAGCTCTGTGTCTTATAGGCTTGACGCGCATCTCGAAAGGAGATATGAGTGATGATACCCGAGAAGCGTTTTCTGAATCAAATTCAGCAGGTACTGGCGCGTCTGATGCAACCCCTGTGGCTGCTGGACACGGAAGGCGCTGTGCTGTTGCCCGAGGAGAATCGTGGAAAGATCAACCTGCCCGAGTTCATGGAGCCGGGCATGCCCGTGGCATTTGAGGGGAAGACTTTCCTGATGATCGGGATCACACCGGAATTGATCCTTTGCGCTGATGCGCAGGGCGCCGCGACGCATGACTGCATCGTTTTAGCCGGCGCGATGGTGCAGTCTATGGGACGCGGGGAAGCCCCGATACAGAGTCGATATGACGTCTATCGCCGCGTGCTTCGGGAGGAATTGACCGGCAGCGAGCTTGAGGCCCTTGCGCATGAACATCAGATCGAGATGAACCGCGAGCGCTGTGTGCTCACCTTTCAGATCCTGCAGACCGAATCGGAGACCGCGCTTAACATGCTGGAACCGCTCGTCCCGCGCGCAAACGGCGATCTGCTTGTGGAGATGGACAGGCATACCGTCGTCTTCCTCAAGAGCATGGAGAATGTCGAATCGTTTGACGAGCTCTATCAGCTGGCCGAGGCGATCGAGCAGACGCTGCTGGACGAGGTCGGCAAGAGCTGCGTCGTCGGCGTCGGCGAGCCCAAGAAGACGTTTCCCGAGATCGGCGAAAGCTACCGCGAATCGCGCCGCGCGGTCGAGGTCGGACGCATCTTCCTGACCGATCAGCACATCTACGTCTATCGCAGCCTCGTACTGGAACGCTTCCTGATGGACATCCCACGCGAGATGGGCGCGCGTTATCACAGCATACTCTTCAACCGCAAGACCGCGCGGCTGTTCAATGATGAGATGCTGCACACCATCGAGATGTTCTTCGCCAAGGATCTGAATCTATCGGATACCGCGAGGCAGCTGTACATCCACCGCAACACGCTGGTGTATCGCCTTGACAAGGTGCAGCGGCAGACGGGGCTGGATCTGCGCAAGTTTGACGATGCCGTCACATTCAAGATGATGATGCTGCTCGGCAAGAGCGGAAAGGATAAGCCGCGTCCCGTCTATTGAGCGATGGCGTGACGGATCCATCACTGGCTTGTCGGCCGACCCAAGCGGGCCGGCTGTTTGCCGATACAGGATCTCTCAGCGTTGATTTTCATCGAGAAAGGATCGTGATCGATTTGAAAAAGCTGGCCATGCTCGCGTTCTTGGCGGCTTTGCTTGTCGTCTGTGCGCTGCCTGTCAGTGCACAGGAAGATGAACTGCCGTTTTGGGCCGCGCTCAGCAGCGATACGGTGACCATCTCCCGCAGCGAATACGAGTCTTTGCAGCGTTTCAACAAGCTGGAGCTGCTCATCGAGCTCACGCAGGAATACTACTACGAGGATGTCGATGTCGACGCGATGCTGGAGGAAGCGTTAGTCGGTCTGATGTACGGTGTAGGCGACGTCTATACCAATTACTACACCGCCGAGGACTGGGACGCTTTCAACGAGGAGACGACGGGACAGTATGCGGGATTGGGCATGCAGCTTCTGTCCAATCAGGTGGATTCGACGATCACGATCACGCGCGTGTTCAAGGGCAGCCCCGCCGAGAAGGCGGGCTTGCGCGCGGGCGACAAGCTCATCGCCGTCAACGATGTCTATTACAGCGCGTCCGAGGTCGACGTGGCGGTGAGCATCATGCGCGGCCAACCGGGCGAGAGCGTCAAGGTGACCGTGCTGCGCGGTTTTGACCAGCTCGATTTTGAGTGCGTTCGCGAGGAAATCAACATCAACTATGTGGAATACGACATATTGGAAGAACAAAATCTGGGCTATGTGATGGTCTATGACTTCCTGGGCGACGCGTATGAGGGATTCACCGAGGCGATCGAATCGTTCAAGACGGCAGGCGTGGACGGCATGATCATCGATTTGCGCAACAACGGCGGCGGGCTGCTGGATGCGGCCGTGCAGATGGCCGATCTCCTCGTGCCGCAGGGCACCGTCGTGACGATACGCGATAAGGAAGGCAACGCGACGGAATACCATACGGAAGACAATGATTATTACGACATCCCGATGGTCGTGCTGGTGAATGACTACACGGCCAGCGCGTCCGAGATCCTTGCGGGCGCGATACAGGACTACGGCGTGGGCGTGCTCATGGGCGTGCAGACGTTTGGCAAGGGCATCGTGCAGAACGTGTTCGATTTGGGCGACGGCACAGGCGTCAAGATCACGGTCGCGCAGTATTTTACGCCGAACGGCTCGTACATCCACGGCGTCGGCTTGACGCCGGACGTTGAAATCGCGCTCAGCGAGGATGTCGTGACGACGTATGGCATCAACAACATACCGCGCGAGCAGGACAATCAGCTGCAGCGCGCGATAGAGTTCCTCGTGCAGGGCGAGACGCTGCCGGAAAAGACGCAGACAGCGGAGGCAGTCAACGCGCAAGGCGAGTGAACGCGGCAAGTTCGCATGGCGCGGACGATATCATTGATCGCCGCGCTGCCTAGGCATGGATCGGCGGCGTTCATCGCCGATTCTCACATTCAAAAACGGCTCCGAGATCAAAAAGCGGGAGTCCGCAAATGATCTGGTCATCAAAAAAGAAAAGAGGTCATTCCCCATGGGCAAGACGAGACGCGAAAAAGAGTTGGAAGCCCAAAAGGCGAAAAAGGAGCAAACCCGCAAGTCGCTGATCGCGGCATGTGCGGTCGTCGGTGTGATCGCCGTGTTCGCCATTTGCGTGGCGATACTGACCTTCACGGACTGGGAATCCCACAAACTGAAATCCGCGCTGGCTGACGATGGAACGCTGCATGTCAGTCGTGCCTCGCTGAAGGATGGATTCAACTACGTGAACTGGAACGGGCCGCAGGAGCTGATCCTGTATGTCGATGCGGATGGCAATGTGCAGGCCGCATTTGACTCCTGCGAGGAGTGTCACACGCGCGGCAAGGTGCATTTTAAGCGCAACGGCGAAGTGGTCACGTGCAATGTGTGCGGCCTAGAACAGTCGGTCACGGCGTTTGGTGAGCAGGTCTGGGGCGGCTGCCGCCCGATCAGCGTGCCGACCATGGCGCGCCAGGACACGGACAGCGAGGTCGTGGTCAGTGCCGATGCGATGCAGTACGCGGTGGACATGTTCGCGCTTTGGGACGCGGGCGATCTGGAGACGATGACCTTCGAGAAGTTCGCAAATCCGGATGGCGTAGAGGAAACCACAGACGGCACAGAATCGACGGATGATGGCACGCAGAGCGACGCGGAAGCGACCACCGAGCC
>CAYUZP010000007.1:0-20219 GCA_964449655.1 uncultured Oscillospiraceae bacterium | reverse complement strand
GCCGGAAACGGGGACGCAAGGACAGTGAGCGTCGCCTTGCGAGGAACAACGCAAGAAGACCATGTGTTCAAAGCCCAGTGGGTTTGTGGGAACAGTGTGACAGAGCTTTATGAAATGAGGGCGGCTTTTGGCCGCTCTTTTTTGATTGTATGATCTCGCATGATCTTGCGTGCTTGCCGCCTTTGCCGTAAAACCATGAAACATGCGAAGCGTATTGACATTTCATGTTTCATTAGATATAATGATGAAATATAAAGGGTGTCATGCCCTTTGAGCGGTCGAACTGTGTACTCAAAAGAAAAGGAGGATTTTTATGAAGAAAGTCGTATCCCTTATGCTCTGTGTGCTGTGCGTCAGCGTGCTGTCAGCCGTCGCGATGGCGGATGAGTATGTGCTCGGCGCGAGCGTCGAGGCGGATCCGGCGTCCCCGTCCGGGTACACCGTGACATTTGCTTATGCAGCAGAAAGCGACGAGGTCACAGCGGTTTCGGTCAGCGGTCCGTTCCAGTATGTGGATCCAGAGCAGGAACTGTCCACCGAAAATCGCTACATGCCCGATCAGTACAAGGCGGGGATGTACGCGACCAACATGGCCGGCCCGTCGATCATGGAGTCGACATGGGGCAACGTCATTCCGATGGAGCTGGATGCCGATGCCGGCGTATGGCATGTCTCCTTCCCGATCACCAGCGGTTCATTCGCCTACAGCTATTTGCTGACGATGGCCGATGGATCGATGCAGCCGACGTTTGATCCCGTCAACCCGCCCCCGGCGCGCGCCAACCCGAACAGCGACGTGCAGACCGGCGATATCAACAGCAGCATCGTCTACGGCAAATACGATCCCGAAAAACAAGCGGGTTCGCCTGATCTTGACTATGTGCTGCCCTCTGACAACTACGGCGAACTGCTCTATGTGGAGTATACAGGATTGCTGAGCGATCATCAGGATCTTGGCATCTACCTGCCCGCCGGCTATGACGCGCAGCGCGAGGAACCCTATAAGGTCATCTACATGTCCCACGGCGGTGGCGGAAGCGAGGTCGACTGGTTCGCCATGGGCCATGTGGACAACATCATCGCCAACATAGGCGCCGACGTGATCGTCGTCACGATGGACAACACGTCCTTCAACTGGGACTTCACGCAGATCGGGGACAACATGCTCAATTGCGTCATCCCCTACATGGAGGCCCATTACAACGTGTCTACCAACCCGAAGGATCGCGCGTTCTCCGGTCTTTCGATGGGCTCCATGACCACGTTCCACATGTTCTATGAGCATGCGAAGGACTTTGGATACTTTGGCGCATATTCCGGCCCGGACATGAGCGCGATCAACGAGGATGCGGAAGGCATCGATGACGCGGTGCTCTTCTTCACGGTCGGCACAGAGGATATGGCCTCCGCGCGCATCGCGCCCAATGGCGAGGGTCAGCAGATCAAGTACGAGGATTATGTCGCCTATCTCGCAGAACATCCCAAGGACAATATCATCGACGGCGGCTATGTGGAAGGCGCGCATGACTGGTTTACGTGGTCGCAGTCCTTCTACACGTTTGTGACACAGGTGTGCTGGCCATAAAGGCGCACATGTCCATTGGATATTAGAGTATAAAACAGCAGGTGCAGCCGGATTGAGCTGCACCTGTTTTGTATCGCGTTTTCCCGTGGGCGGATCGCTGAGCGCGGCGTTTGGCTCTGCGGTCCCCACCGCGCCCGCCCAACAGGCTTTCCCCATCTTTCGCGGGCGAGGCCGCGCGTTTTTGCCCGAAGCGTTTGAGCTTAAGCCGCGTCCACGTTTTTGGTGACGATGACGTCACTGCCCAGCCCCAATACGTTCTCGATGACGATGTCGCCGATCTTCACGGGCGCATGCAGCACGCAGCGGTTGATCTCGTCCATCACATCGAATATGCGCGCTTTGGGAATCGCGCGCGTGAGCCGTACACTTACGAGCGGCAGGCTTCCGCCCTCTATGCGCACGCTGGACGCGATCGTGCGCCGCGGATCGACCAGCTCCTGCACGACGTAGTCCTTCCCCTTGGGACACAGATTGCCCGTGACGCCGCGCACATCGGTCCCCTCATATTCCGCCTCGATCTCGCATCCATTGGGGCAGACGATGCAGGTAAACGTACGCTTCATTCGACACACACCTCCAAATCGGCATCGGCTGAAAGCGCTTCGGCTTTGACGGATATCTGGATCATCTCGGCGGGAAGCGCTTTGCGCATCCTCTTGCGCAGCAGCTCGCGCCCGCTCTGGCGGATGACCACGCTCACGTTTTGCAGCGGCTGGCGCACGCGCAGGGACAGCGTGAAATCCCGTGTGCCGCTGATGCGCTGCGGGATCACGTGGCCGATGTCCTTCCCCGCGCGCACCTCCAGCGGACACGCGGGCAGCGATCCCTTCAGGATGTACTCCGCCGCGCTGTCCGCTAAGGATTCCGCCTCAAGCGATACGAAGTCCACAAGATCGTGCACATGCAGCACATTGCCCGCCGCGAATATGCCCGGCACGTTCGTCTGACAGTGCTCATCGACAAACGCGCCCTTCGTCCGCGCGTCCAGTTCGACGCCTGCCGCGAGTGAGAGCTCGTTTTCAGGGATCAGCCCGACGGAGAGGATCAGCGTATCGCAGGGGATCTCCTCCTCTGTGCCGGCAATCGGACGAAAACGCTCGTCACATGCTGCGACGACGACGCTCGTCAGCCGCTCTCGCCCCCGTATGTCCACGACCGTGTGACTGAGATGCAGCGGGATGTGATAGTCATTGAGACATTGCTCGATGTTGCGCGGCAGGCCGCTCGGATACGGCTGCACCTCGTAGACACCCTTCACATGCGCGCCCTCCAGCGTCATGCGCCGCGCCATGATGAGGCCGATGTCCCCGCTGCCTAGGATCACGATCTCGCGGCCAACCATGATGTTCTGCAGGTTGATGTAGCTCTGCGCGACACCCGCCGTGTAAATGCCCGCAGGACGCGTGCCCGGGGTGGCCAGCGCGCCGCGCGTGCGCTCCCTGCAGCCCATCGTCAGCAGCACAGCTTGCGCCTTGAACTGCATGAGCCCGCGCTCGCGGTTGACGGCTGTGACGATTTTTTCAGGCGTTACGTCGAGCACCGTGCAGTCCGTGATGCATTCGATGCCGTCCTCGCGCTGCACGCGGTCGATGAAGCGCTGCGCATATTCAGGGCCAGACAGGGATTCGCCAAAACGCGTGAGGCCAAAGCCGTCATGGATGCATTGGCGCAATATGCCGCCCAGCACGCGTTCCCGCTCGAGGATGAGGATGTCCGTCACGCCGCGCTCTTTGAGCCTTAGCGCAGCGGCCAGCCCCGCGGGTCCGCCGCCGATGATGATCGCCTGTCGCGTGGTCACGCCCGCTCGCCTCCCTTCACGTAGCCTGTGAACATCGCTGAACCCTTTGCGCCCAGCTCGATCTCCTCGGGCCGCTTGCCAAGCTCCTCGCGAATCATCGCCGTGATGCGCGTCTCGCAGTAGCCCCCCTGACAGCGGCCCATGCTCGCGCGCGTTCGCACCTTGATGCCATTGACCGTGCATACGCCCAGCGGGTTGTGTATCGCCTGCAGGATCTCCGCGCGTGTCACCGTCTCGCAGCGGCAGATGATCTCGCCGTAATCGGGATTCTCCGCGACAAGACGCGATTGTTCCTCGCGGCTCGCATCGTGAAAGCGGACGATGCCCTTGTGTATCGGATCAAAGTCCGGGTTCGGCGTCAGTTCCTCGCGTTCACGCAGGAGCTTCACCACGCGCCTGGCGATGGGCAGCGCACTCGTGATGCCCGGCGACTCGATGCCGACCAGGTTGATCACGCCCGGCACGTCGTCGCGGCATTCGATGAGAAAGTCCTGCACCTCGCCCGTCAATGGATCGACGCGCTTGGGCCGCGCCCCCGCGAATGTGCGAATGTAGTATTCGCGCTTCATGTGCTTGAACATCTTTTCGCCGCTCTCCTGCAAGCCGTCCATGCCGGACTGCGAGACGCTGTAATCCTCTCCGTCCTCGACATTGAAGCTGTTGGGGCCGACGAGCACGTTGCCGTCGATCGTCGGCGTGGCGTGCGTGTCAAACGTGTTGCGCGGCGTCGGCGCGGGATAGACGGGGATCGAGGCATACTTTCCCGCCTTTTTATCGAGCACGAAATATTCGCCTTTCACCGGCTGAATCACGTAGCCGGGAATGCCGAGCATCTCGCTGACTTTCGCGCTTTGAAGACCTGCGCTGTTGACGACCCAGCGGCAGGCGAAATCGCCCTTGTCTCGGGTGTGCAGCAGATGCCGGCCGTCGCTCAGGCGCTCCGCCCCGGTGACCTCTGTGTACAGGTGGTAGACCGCGCCGTTGTGCACAGCGTTTTCAGCCAGCGCGATCGTGTAGAGGAACGGATCCAGTATGCCGCTGGACGGGCAATAGATGGCAAAATTGCCGCCTGCCGAGGGATCGATCTCATCCATCTGCGCACGGTCGATCAGCGTCATGCCGGGCACGCCGTTCTCCTTGCCGCGCTCGATGAAGTGCAAAAGACGCGTTCTGTGCTCCTCTGTGAAGCCGACGATCAACTTGCCCGTGCGCTTGAAGGGCACGTCCAGTTCCCTGGCGACATCGTCAAATTCCCGGTTGCCTTCCACGCAGCACTGCGCTTTCAGGCTGCCGGGCTTGTAGAGAAAACCCGCGTGCAGCATGCCCGTATTGCGCCCGCTGGTCTGCGTGCAGACGTCCGATTCGCGCTCCAGCACGGTGACGGAGAGTTTAAAGCGCGTCAGTTCCCGGGCAACAGCGCTGCCGATCACGCCGCCGCCGATGATGATGACGTCGCTGCTGCGCGTATCTCCTCTTGAAGGGGTGTCAAGCATGGTTTCAGCTCCTTTCACGCTCGTGTGCTCTATTATACAGGATATGCATCGTCGTTTCAATAAAATTCATGAGGTTGGGTGAAAAATCCAATATGATGTAAAAAATCTGTCTGTACTAACCAAAAAATGATGGGTTGACGAAAAAACTCTGTCAAGGTGACGACGTCCGCCGCGCAAGCGCATTTTAACCCTACCATCCCATTCATGACCGGTGATCTGCGCTTTTGGCGGTCCTCTTCCCATCGACCTGTCGTTCGCCCGATATCCTCATTGGCAGTATGCCGCATATTGTGCAGTCCTACCATCACGATGAATCGGCAAGACAGGAGAGCGATCGCCATGTCTGAGTCTGCGGAACATGCAAAGCAGGCGGCGGATCGGAGCTTTGAGGATATCGTCATCATGATCAATTTCATGTTTTCGACGGTTATCCAGGATCCGGCGCTGCATCATGACGCTCCTAGAGATATGGGCTTAAGTCCATTTGCTTCAATGAGGATAGCCCCGAGATCGAGGATGCGGAATGTGGAAATGCAGACCAACGCGGACAAAGTGTTCGTACAGCGCTGCCGGCTGTATCAGCCGCACATTGACGTTTCACAGCTACGCTGCTCCGGTACCGCATTCAACAACAGGCTCGAACCGAGTGGCGCGATCTTCTTCCGCTGCAATTCAGGAATCCGTGCGATGGATGGCTTGCGGCTGGATGACTGCGCGCTCAAGCTGTGCTTGAATGCTGCTGGCCGCACCGGCGATATTTGCCAAAGTTCCGCGAGCTTTGGACGCAGATGAACAATCCTGCCTGGCAGAGCGAAAGCGAATGGTCACACGAAATCGAGTAGCCGGACACGAAGATGAGCAGGGAATGAAAGAACGCTATATGACGGATTCATTAGGACAGCAAAGCGCTGAATTTCGTGGCGAAACGGGAGACGAGACCAAAGGATTGTGCGGATGGAAAAGGGAGAGCTTGCCATAAAGACGCTTCAAATGGCCATGCGTTGACCCTATCGCGGGATCTTTAGGTCAACGCGCTGAAAAGCACAGAAGAAGCGGTGAATATAAATCAAAAACACAAAAGCCCTCTCCATCACAGAGAGGGCATCGCCACTAAATCATTTTGCAATCACGAGACCGTCCAATGTTCAAAAAGATGCGCGCCAATTGCGGTTTTTGTGCGGCGGCAGTGCAAGCGCTTGCCACAAGGCTAACCCGCAGGAGCCCATCATCGATCCTCATCCCAGATATGCCCGGCGCACGTCATCGTCGTGCATGAGGGCATCGGCCTCGCCGGATTTGACGACCAGACCGGTCTCAAGCACATACGCTCTGTCCGCGATCGAAAGTGCCATCTGCGCATTCTGTTCGACCAGCAATATCGTCGTCCCGGCGTGGTGCAGTTCCTCGATGATCCCGAAGATCTGTTCGACGAGCAGCGGCGCGAGGCCCATCGAAGGCTCGTCCAGCATCAGCAGCCTAGGCTTGCTCATCAGCGCGCGGCCCATCGCCAGCATCTGCTGTTCGCCGCCGGAGAGCGTGCCCGCGATCTGCCGCGACCGCTCCTTCAGGCGCGGAAAGCGCGTGAACACATCGGCAAGCGAGGATTCGATCTCGCCGGCGGGCCGCGTGTATCCGCCCATCTCGAGATTCTCCCGCACGCTCATCTGCTGAAACACGCGCCGTCCCTCGGGACACAGCGCCATGCCCAGAGAGACGATCTTGTTGGCGGGCGTGCCGACCAGGTTCTTCCCGTCAAAGAAGATCGATCCTGTTCGCGGATGGAGCAGTCCGGCGACCGTGTTCAGCGTCGTCGATTTGCCCGCGCCATTTGCGCCGATCAGCGTCACGATTTCGCCCTCGCTCACCTCGAAGGAGACGCCCTTGATCGCGTGAATGCTGCCGTAATATACGTGCAGATTCTCCACTTTCAGCAGGATGCTCACGTCCCTTTGCCCTCCTTCCGCTTGCCCAGATAGGCCTCGATGACCACGGGATTGCGCTGTATCTCGTCCGCCGTGCCCTTGGCGATCACCCTGCCATAGTTCAGCACGCAGATGCCCTCGCAGATGCCCATGACCAGATTCATGTCGTGCTCGATGAGCAGCACGGCGATCTTCAGCTGGTCGCGTATCTTTTCGATGTTCGACATCAGCTCGTCCGTTTCGTGCGGGTTCATGCCCGCCGCCGGCTCGTCAAGCAGCAGGAGTTTCGGGTTTGTCGCCAGCGCGCGGACGATTTCCAGCTTGCGCTGCGCGCCGTAGGGCAGGGAGCTGGCTTGATGCGAGGCGAAGTCCTGCAGATCGAAGATCGAGAGCAGCTCCATGGCGCGTTCGTGCTGCTGTCGTTCTCCCCGCCAATACGCGGGCAGGCGCAGTATGCCCGAGAACATGCCGTACTGAATCTGATTGTGCAGCCCGATGCGCACGTTGTCCTCCACGCTCATGTTGTTAAAAAGGCGGATGTTCTGGAATGTGCGCGCGATGCCGAGCCTGCTCGCCTGAACCGTGTTCATGCCGGCCATGTCACGGCCATCGAGCAGTATGGTGCCCATCGTCGGCTGATATACCCGGGTCAGCAGGTTGAAGACGGTCGTCTTGCCCGCGCCATTGGGACCGATCAATCCCGCGATTTCCGTCCTGCCGATCGTCAGGTTGAGATCCTCCACGGCATGCAGGCCGCCAAATTCGACGCCCAGGTGGCGCGTCTCCAATACGGGCTGGCTGTTGATGTCCCGCTCGGGGATCAGCGTATCGTTGGGCATGGGAACCATCTTCGTGGTCGAGCGCCTGCGCTGTGTCATGTCCGCTCATCCTCCTTTGCATGCCTGTGCGGGATCAGCCTGCCCATCGCCTGCTTGAGTGTGGGGCTGTTGGTCAAAAGCATGACCAGAATCAGCACGATGGCGTAGACCAGCATGCGGTAGTTGCCGAACTCGCGCAGCATTTCCGGCAGCACGGTGAGCACTGTCGCCGCGATGACCGAGCCTCGAATGGAGCCGATGCCGCCCAGCACGACGAACACCAGCACGAGGATCGACGTGTCAAACTTGAACTTGGAGGCCTGCGTGCTGGAGAAGTTGAGCGCGTAGAGCGCGCCCGCCATGCCCGCCAGCGCGGCGGAGGTGACGAACGCCATCATCTTGTACTTGGTGATGCTGATGCCCACGGACTCTGCGGCGATGCGGTTGTCGCGAATGGCCATGATCGCGCGGCCGGAGCGGCTGTCGATCAGGTTGAGCGTCACGAACAGCGCGAAGAGCACAAGCAAAAAGCCTGCCTCAAAGCTTGCGATGCGCTTGACGCCGGTTGCGCCAAGAGGACCGCTGATGAGCATCGTACCGGGCAGCGAGGCATTCAAAAATCCGAAGTGCAGCGCGCCGCCATCGTAGGAGAGATAGACGCAGTTGAGCAGGTTGCGAATGATCTCGCCGAACGCCAGGGTCACGATGGCAAGATAGTCGCCGCGCAGCCTTAACACCGGTATGCCAACCAGCGCGCCCGCTATGCCCGAGACCACGCAGCCGGCAAGCAGCGCGGCGAGTATGCGGAGCACCTCCAAGGAGGCGTCCGGGAACATCAGATAGATGTATTGGCTGGCGACGACGCCCGAGAACGCGCCGATGCTCATGAAGCCCGCGTGGCCCAAACTCAGTTCGCCCGATATGCCGACGGTCAGGTTCAGCGAGACGGCCATGACGATGTACACACAGATCGGCACCAGCTGTCCGCGCAGCGAGCGGCTCAGCGAGAAGCCCTTGATGGCGCCGCTTTGCGCCAGCTCGACGAGCAGAAAGGCGACGATCACGATGCCGTAGGTGACCATGTTGCTTGCAAAGGACGATGACCTGGCGCGTGTTTTCTTCTCTTTCATGACGTCACCTCACACCTTCTCGTTGACCTTCTTGCCGAGCAGTCCCGTAGGCCTAACAAGCAGCACGATGATCAGCACGGCGAAGACCAGCGCGTCTCCCAACTCGGTGGACACATAGGCCTTGCCCAATATCTCGATGATCCCCAACGTCACGCCGCCGATCAGCGCGCCCGGGATGGAGCCGATACCGCCAAAGACCGCCGCCGTAAATGCCTTGATGCCCGGCATGGAGCCTGTCGTGGGCATCAGCACCGGATATGATGAGCACAGCAGCACGCCCGCGATGGCCGCCAGCGCCGAACCAATGGCGAACGTCACGGAGATCGTCGCGTTGACGTTGATCCCCATCAGCTCCGCCGCGCCCTTGTCCTCCGAGACGGCGCGCATCGCCTTGCCCATCTTCGTGCGGTTGATGAACAGCGTCAGCGTGATCATGATGACGATGTTGGCGAGTATCGTGACGATCGTCTCGCTCGTGATGTGCATCCGTCCGTCAAAGAGCGTGATCGTGCCCCCGCCTACGACGCTGGTGAATCCCTTGGGGTTCGCGCCCCAGATCAGAAGCGCGATGTTTTGAAGGAGATAGCTGACGCCGATGGCTGTGATGAGCACGGCGAGCGAGGAAGCCTGCCGCAGCGGCCTGTATGCCAGCCTCTCGATCACGATGCCCAGCACGGTGCACACGACGACGGCGGCCAGCACGGAGATGAGCGGATGCATATGCCCATACTGCGTGACGCTGAAGGAGATGTACGCGCCGATCATGATGACGTCGCCGTGGGCGAAATTGAGCATCTTGGCGATGCCGTAGACCATCGAATAGCCCAGCGCGATCATGGCATAGACGCTGCCCAGGCTCACGCCGTTGACCAGATACGACAGAAATTGAATCATGCTGTAATGTTCTCCTTTCCCGCGGGCAGCGCCATAGCGGCCGTTTCGCTTGAGCCTGTCCATCAGGCAAACCGCAACATCCCACAAACATCAAAGCGCTCCCCGGTCGGTTCGTGGCCGAGGAGCGGTGATGAGCATGTGACGATTACTGCGCGCCCACGTATACGCCGTTTTGAATGACGACGGCTGTTGGCGTCTTGTCGACCTCGCCGGTTTCGTCCCAGGTCATAGAGCCGGTCAGACCTTCGATCTGCAATCCAGGGAACACGGCGATGAGCGCCTCGCAGGCTTCCTCAGGCGTCGTCTCGTCGGTGATTCCGGCGGTCTCGATGGCCTTTGCCAGCGCGTACATGCCGTCATACGCATCGGCCGCGAACTGATTCGGGATTTCGCCGTTGTGCTGCTCGCCATAGGTGGTCACGAAATTGACCGTCAGATCGTCCTGCGCGTCCGCGGAGAACGGGGTCAGCAGCATGACGCCCTCGGCCAGGCTCGTATCAAAGCCGCTGATGCCCAGGATGCCGTCCATGCCGTCCACGCCAAAGAAGATGGGATCATAGCCGATGGCGTCGGCCTGCGCGAGGATCAGGGAAGCCGGTGTGTAGTAGATGGGCAGGAAGACCAGCTCCGCGCCCGCGTCCCTCATCTGCGAAATCTGCACGGAGAAGTCCGCGTTCGTGTCATCGGAATATGCGGCGGTCGCGACGATTTCAAGGCCCAACTCGTCCGCTTTCGCCTTGAAGGAGTTGTAGATGCCCACAGAGTAGTCGATCGCGTTGTTGTAGATGACGCCGACCTTCGTGGCCAGGCCCTTGTCCACGATGTACTGCGCGGACGCGGAACCCTGCGCGCTGTCCTTGAAGCAGACGCGGAAGATGTTGTCCTTGCCCTCGGTGATCAGATCCGCAGAGCCGGATGGCGTGAGCATGAACACGCGCTCCTCATAGGCCACGTCGGAGACGGCGAGGCAGGAGCCGGAGGTCACGGTGGACAGCATGATGGAGACGCCGCTGTCAAGCAGCGCGTTATAGGCGTTGACGCCTTTTTCGCCGTCGCCCTCGTCATCCTCGGAGAGCACTTCCAGCTGGAAGCCGTTCGCGCCGCCGGCGGCATTGATCTCATCCGCGGCGATCTGTGCGCCATACTGCACGCCCAAGCCGTACTGCGCATAGGGACCGGTCATCGGGCCGATGACGCCGATCTTGATCGTCCCTTCCGCCATGGCGAAAGACGACGCGAGCACCAGCGCGAGCGCGAGTGCAGCCGCAAAAAACTTCTTCATGTCAAATTCCTCCTGAATTAAAGCGGAGTCAAAGACCCCGCGCTTTGATCGGCAGCGTTCAGCCGTCGATGATAGAAATTATACAACAAAAGGACAAACAGCGCAAGGCATTTGCCATGGGTTCGCTCACACTAAACATGAATTTTTTTCATGAAATTTAAAAAGTCATGCAAATCGAAGCAATTTCGAGCGGATTTCACACAAAAACAGCGCGAAAATGGGCCAATCGACGTACAAAGCGGCAGATAAGACGCGGCGGGGATATACAAAGCAGAAGAGAACCGCTATAATGGACAAGGCGGCCCGGGCGATAACGGTCACAGCGCGGAAGGAATCAGCGTCAGGAGCGTCACGGAAGGCCTGTTGCAAAACCGGAAGAAGAACGGCGGGTAGAGCGCGTCCTTGGCGCCTAAGCCGGGGCTGGCATAGATGGCAGTGCGTCCGGCATAGGACAGGCCATAGAACGTGTCCTTTCCGGGAAAGAGGCCGTAGTGATCAAGCGACAGCGAAGGTATGAACACCGCGCCGATCAACGGCAGGCGCAATAGGCCGCCCAGGTAATGCCCGCAGAGCACGAGGTCGAGCTGGGATGTGAAGCCGCTGGAGGAGAGCAGTTCCTGCGCGGAAGGCGGCACATGCGTGAGCGTGACGAACACATCGCTCTCCTTCATCTGCGCGCGGGCCGTGCGCGTGTTTTCAAGCGACTGCAGGTTGTATTCGGCCAGTTCGATCGCGTTTTCATCGCCGTCTTGCCGCGCGCTCAGGTATTGCAGCTCGTACTGCTTCTGCATGTAATCGAGATCCAGATTGAGCTGTGATGTGGTCGTCATCCACACGCGCTGTCCGTCGCGCTCGACGCTTTGAGGCCAGCTCAGCAGCGTCGCCCCGCGCTGCTGAGCGCCGAGCACCCAAGGCGCAAAGGGGCTGCCTCCGGCGGCGTAGGCCATCGACAGCGGCTCGGGATCGCTGTCCCCGGCGATGAAGTAGAGCGGTGCGGTGGGGTTCAGTTCGCGCAGCATATCGACAAGCGCATAAAACGGCTCGGCGTTGCCCAATGCGGAGATCATGTCGCCGGTCATGAGCACGGCGTCAAAAGCCGCGTCCCGCAGCGCGAAGCGCAGGGTGCTCTGTCCGCTGCCAAACGACGCGCCCTTCAAATCGGAGATGTGCAGTATCGTGTAGCCGTCAAACGCCTCTAGCAGCCCCTTTACAGGCACCTGCGTTTTTAGCACGGCGACAGAGCGGTTGACGATAAAATTGACCACCAGCGCGGATGCGATCAGCAGCGCTGCCAGCCCGAGCAGACGGCGCACAGGCGCTCTTTTCTTTCGTGTTTCAAAAAAGTGCGTATCCGGTGATGCGGCGGAAAAATCCGCGCGGCGCGGCGAGACGGAATCGTATTCCTTTCGGCTCTGTGTGGGGCGTCTGTTCATCCGGCTTGATGACCTCCTGTTTCCCGCGGCCGCAGGGATGCACAAAGGGCGGCGGAGCGGGCAAATCAAAACGGCAGTCTCAAGATTATAGCGTAGTTTGATGGAGTCCATCAACGCATCAATGCATGAAATTTTTTCAGCTTATTTGATCAAAACCAATGCGGCCGGCAAGACGCTGACCGGGCGCTATGCAGTACGGACACAATATGGACTTGACAGGAGGATTGCAACACGCATGGCGAAGGAGAAGGCGTTGTACAGCTGCGCGGCATGCGGCTATGAGACGTCGCGCTGGATGGGCAGATGCCCGGGCTGTGGCGCGTGGAACACGCTTGAGGAGCGCGCGATGGAGGCGGAAGCGCCGGTCAAAGCGCTCAAGCAAAGACCCGGAACGGGCGCGCAGGCGCTCAAGCTGTCGGAGATCCCTGAAGAGGGCGAGGAGCGCATATCGACAGGGATCGATGAGCTTGATCGCGTGCTGGGTGGTGGCGCGGTGGAGGGCTCGCTGACGCTCGTGGGCGGCGATCCGGGTATCGGCAAGTCGACGCTGCTTTTGCAGGCATCAAAGCACATCGCGCAGGGCGGTCGACGCGTTTTGTATGTTTCCGGCGAGGAATCGGCGCGTCAGATCAGGATGCGCGCGCGCAGGCTGGATGTATCCAGCGAAAACCTCTTCGTGCTCTGCGAGAATGCGATGGACGCCGCCGAACGCCGCTTTGAGGAGGCTATGCCGGAGTGCATGGTCATCGACTCGATACAGACGATGTACAGACCGGACATGTCCAGCGCGCCGGGCAGCATCTCGCAGGTGCGCGAATGCGCGAGCATGCTCATGCGCATGGCGAAGACGACGGGATGCGCTATGTTCCTCGTCGGCCACGTGACCAAGGACGGCTCGCTCGCCGGACCGCGCGTGCTGGAGCACATGGTCGATGCCGTGCTGTATTTTGAGGGCGACAGACAGCACGAGTACCGCATATTGCGCGCCGTGAAAAACCGTTTCGGCTCGGTCAATGAGCTGGGACTGTTTCAGATGCGCGAGACGGGGATGGAGCCCGTCGCCAATCCATCCGAGATGCTGCTCTGCGAGCGCGCGCGGGGTGTGCCCGGTTCCTGCGTGTACTGCGCCGTAGAGGGTTCGCGCCCGATGCTGGTGGATGTGCAGGCGTTGACGCTCCAAAGCGCGTATGGCACGCCTCGCCGGACGGCCAATGGCTTTGAAAACGGGCGATTGGCGCTCTTGCTGGCCGTGCTTGAAAAGCGCGCGGGGCTTGCGCTGTTTTCGCAGGACGTGTATATCAACGTCGCGGGCGGTTTGGCGCTGACGGAGCCGGCGGCGGATCTGTCGCTCTGCGCGGCCGTCGCATCGAGCGTGCGCGGCGTGTGTGTGCCGCCGGATTGGGCGGTGATCGGCGAGATTGGCCTGGCGGGCGAAATTCGCGCTGTCCCGCAGATCGAGAGGCGCTTGAGCGAATGCGCGCGCCTTGGCTTTTCAGCCTGCGTGATCCCGCGTGAAAATGCGAGGCGTGTGCGTGCGCCGGAAGGCCTGCGCGTCTACGGCGTCGAGACGCTCGGCGAGGCGCTTGGCGTGATGCTCGGCTGACGGATGGCATATGGGTTGACAATCATGTTGAATGTAGACGCCCAGATATGCGCAAATTATGCGGACTTTTGAATGATTTGACGCATATATGCTTCATTTTCTATCCAGTAGTGTAAAAAAATCGAAAAGCGGTTGACAGATTAGCAATTTTGTTGTATAGTGCTTTAACCTTTTGTGGCGATGGGATAGGCCCGCCGTCGCGAGGAGAAAAACATACGGAGGAATTTTCATGAATCGCACACTCAAAAAGTCGGTTTGCCTCCTCGTCGCGCTGATGATGGTGGCATGCTGCTCCACGGCCTTCGCCTGCACGGGCTATTACGTGGGCAAGGACGTCAGTGCCAACGGCACGTACATCATCGGACACACCGTCGACGCGTGGACTACCGCGCAGGGCAAGCAGATCGTCGTCCCGCACAATGAGGAGCCGGGCCGCACGATGACCTACCGTGACAGCGTCATTCCGCTGCCGGATGTGACCTATGCATACACCTCGACGCCCTTCCTCGAGGATCAGTGGGACAACGCTGTGGCCAACGAGATGGGCGTGACCATGACGGGCGCTGTCACCACCTATATCAGCAACGAGATGCGCGCGGTCGACCCGTATGAGCGCAGCGGCGCTGCTGAGGCGTGGATCTGCGGCTACATCGCCGCCGTGTCCGCTACAGCCCGCGAGGCGGTTGAGAACTACGGCAAGATCATGGAAGAATACGGCAGCGCCGAACCGAACACGTTCTTCATCGCGGACCAGAACGAAGCTTGGTACCTTGAAAGCTATGGCGGACATCAGTGGTGCGCCGTGAAGTGCCCGGATGACTGCGTGGCCGTGTTTGGCAATGAGTGCATGCTCGGCACGCTAGAAGACTATGTCGAGGGCGAAACGCTGCTGCATTCCGAGGGCCTGTTCTCCGTGCCGGAGGAAGCCGGTTTGGCTGTCTATGACGAAAACGGCAACATGGATCTCTTCGCCACTTACTGCGGCGCGACCAACCTGAACGCCGGTTCCAACCGCCGCACATGGTATGGCCACTATCTGCTCGCGCCGTCCACCGCTGGGGATTACAACGTCCGCAAGCGCTATGACCTGTTCTATCAGCCGGATGAGACCGTCACGCTGACCGACATCTTCGAGCTGACCCGCGCCCGCTTTGAGGGCACGCAGTGGAGCCCGGAGGAGACCGGACGCCTTGACGTGCGCGTCATCGGTGTCGAGCAGCAGATCAACTGCTCCGCCATCGAGGTCTATCCGGATCTGCCGGCCGCGATGTGCGCCGTCACCTGGACCACGCTGGCCAACGCCGAGCATTCCGTCTATCTGCCGCTGAGCAATCTGACGCAGGACGTGGCGAAGATGTTTGACTACACGCCGGAAGGCTTTGGCGCGGATAGCTACGGTTATGACTTGAGCTACGCGCACACCCACTTTAAGCGCCTGTGCGCGTTGAGCGAGCAGGATCGTGAGCACTACGGCACAGGCGTGCGCGCTTATTGGCGCAGCGTCGAGGACAAACTGGTCGCCGAATTCCCGGAGATGCTCAAAAACGAGATTGCGCCGATGTATGCGGAGGATCCTGAAGAGGCAGCCGAGTACATCACCGCCTATACCGTCTATCTGCAGGACAAAGCGCTTGTAGACTGCGATACGATGTTTGACGAGCTCATGTGGTACATCATCGATAACACCAAGACGTTGCGTTACAGCAACGGCGAGTTTAGCACGTGGCGCAATTTCGTCCCGTCTTTGTCCACTGCCGCTGAGTAAAGCACGATTAAAAAGCAAAAAAGTGACTTTGAAGTCCGCCTGCCATGGTTTTTCCGTGGCAGGTTTTTTGTATCTCGTCCGCCGCGCATCAGGGACAACGACGGGCCAATTCTGCGCGAAACGGTTGCTTAATTTCGCTGTTGATGATACAATAAAGAGGGTTCTGCAAAAGACAGATATTGCGCGAAGGGAACCGATTGAGCAGGAAGATGAAGTTTCACGCTTTGCGCGTTATAATCATGAGACAATCAAGCAGGCGATAAAGCACGTTTTTTGATGGAGGAATGATATGGGTTTTCTGAACAAGTTATTTGATCCGACCGCCGGTGAACTCAAACGTCTGCAGAAGGTCGTAGATCAGATCGACTCCTTTGAAGAGGCACATAAAAAGCTGACCGACGCGCAGCTGCGCGCGAAGACGCAGGAATTTAGGGATCGCCTCAAAAGCGGCGAGACGCTCGATGATCTATTGCCCGAGGCATATTCCGTCGTGCGCGAGGCGACGGACCGCGTGACGGGCAAGCGCCAGTTCCGCGTGCAGATGATGGGCGGCGTCGTGCTGCACCAGGGCCGAATCGCCGAGATGAAGACCGGCGAGGGCAAGACGCTGACGGCGACCATGCCCGCCTATCTCAACGCGCTCAGCGGCGAGGGCGTGCACATCGTCACGGTCAACGATTATCTTGCCAAATTCCAAGGCGAGGACATCGGCCGCATCTTCCGCTTTCTCGGCATGAGCGTGGGCATCATCACCCATGAGCTCAATCAGGAGGAGCGCAAAGCGGCATACGCCTGCGACGTGACCTACGGCACCAACAACGAGATGGGCTTTGATTACCTGCGCGACAACATGGTCATCTATCAAAAGAACATGGTGCAGCGCGGGCATCACTTCGCCATCGTGGACGAGGTCGACTCGATCCTGATCGACGAGGCGCGGACACCGCTGATCATCTCCGGCGCGGGCGAAAAGAGCACGGATCTCTACGAGCGCGCTGACCGCTTCGTCTGCACGCTGCAAGAGGGCGTCGATCCCGAGATCGACCGCTGGGACGAGAATCCGCCGACCGAGGAACAGCTCGCTGAAATGCGCAAGGACTACGTCAAGGACGAGAAGAAAAAGACGTGCAACCTCTCCGAGGCCGGTGTGCGCAAGGCGGAGGCGTGGTTCGGCGTTGACAACCTATCGGACATCTCCAACAACGAGCTTCTGCACCATATCAACGCCGCGCTGCGCGCCCATGCGCTGATGAAGCGGGACGTCGATTACGTCGTGCAGGACAACCAGGTCATCATCGTGGACGAGTTCACAGGCCGTCTGATGGTCGGGCGCCGCTACAGCGACGGTCTGCATCAGGCCATCGAGGCCAAAGAACACGTCAAGGTCGAGCGCGAGAGCAAGACGCTGGCGACCATCACCTTCCAGAACTATTTCCGCATGTACAAAAAGCTCTCCGGCATGACCGGCACGGCCAAGACGGAAGAGGACGAGTTCAAGGGCATATACAGTCTAGATGTCGTGCAGATTCCGACCAACCGCCCGATGATCCGCGAGGACATGAATGATCTGGTCTATCTGACGACAAAGGGAAAATTCTCACAGGTCATCGCTGAGATCGAGCGGCGGCATCAGACGGGTCAGCCGATCCTCGTGGGCACAGTCTCCGTCGAGGTCAGCGAAACGCTCAGCCAGATGCTGCGTATGCGCGGCATCGAGCACGAGGTTCTCAACGCCAAGTATCACGCGAAGGAGGCCGATATCGTCGCGCAGGCAGGCCACTACGGCGCTGTGACCATCGCTACGAACATGGCAGGACGCGGCACGGATATCATGCTGGGCGGCAACCCGGAATATCTCGCACGCCGCGCGATGCGCCAGCAGGGCTATGACGACATGCTCATCGAGGAAGCGACGGGCTTCAACGAGGACGTCTCGCAGGAGGTCATCGACGCGCGCGCCGTCTATAAGCGGCTCTATACGGACTTCAAAAAGCAGACGGATGCCGAGCATGACCGCGTGGTCGCCGTCGGCGGTCTGCACATCATCGGCACAGAGCGCCACGAGTCCCGCCGTATCGACAACCAGCTGCGCGGCCGCTCGGGCCGTCAGGGCGATCCGGGCTCCTCGCAGTTCTTCCTGTCCATGCAGGATGATCTGATGCGCCTGTTCGGCACCGACCGCGTGCGCAATGTCATTGAAAAGATGGGCCTGGCGGAGGACGAGCCGATCGAGGCGAAGATACTCACCGGTCAGATCGAAAACGCACAAAAGCGCATTGAAGCGCGCAACTATGAGATCCGCAAGAACGTCCTGCAATACGACGATGTCATGAACGAACAGCGCAAGGAGATCTACGGCCAACGCAGACAGGTGCTCGAAGGGCTTGACATGCATGACACGATCGTCAAGATGGCGGACGCGCTGATCGAAGAGGCCGTCGGCTCCTATTGCGGACTGGGCGATTCGCCGATGGATTGGGATATGGAAGGCCTTGCGACATACATGGAGCGGCTTTGCGTGCGCGCTGGCTACTTCAAGGCGCACGAAGAGGCGTTCACGCGCATCGATAAGGACGATCTGATCGCCGCGCTCAAGCAGGAGGCCCGCGACTTCTACGCACAGCGTGAGGCGGAATTTGAACAGGTTCACATCGACACACGCGAACTGGAACGCGTCGTGCTGCTCTCGTGCGTCGACAGGCGCTGGATGGATCACATCGATGCCATGGATCAGCTGCGAGACGGCATTGGCCTGCGCGCATACGGCAATCGCAACCCGATCACCGAATATCAGATCGAGGGTTACGATATGTTCGACGAGATGATCCATCTCATCCGCGAGGATACCGTGCGGCGCATGTATCAGGCGCGCATCAACGTGCAGCAGGAACGCCGCGAGGTCGCAAAACCACAGGAGACGAACCCGGAACAGGCGAAGAACGCGGGCGGCCCGTCAGGACCTAAACGCGTCACCAAAAAGGTCGGACGCAACGACCCCTGCCCCTGCGGCAGCGGCAAGAAATATAAGAACTGCTGCGGCAAGGACGCCTGATGAACGCATCCTTTGACTGGCAATCACCGCTTTTTCCCCGACATGAGATATAAGGAAGTGAATCAACGTGATCGAACTGGAAACCTATCGCCAACAATTGGCACAGATCCGCGAAAGCATCGTTGAGGCAGGCGAGTCACTTTGACGTCGCAGGCCTGAAGGAACGGCTTATGGAACTCCATGAGACGATGAATGAGCCGGATTTCTGGAATGACCTGGAACGCTCGACGCAGATCTCTAAAAAGGTGCGCGAGACCGAAAATAAACTGGAACACTTCAATCAGCTGAACCGCCGCGCGGACGACGTCGAGGCAACCATGGACCTCGCCGAGGAGATGGACGATGAAAGCCTCGTCGCCGAGGCTGGCGAGGATATCAAGGGCTTGCTAAAGGATCTGGAACTGCTCAAGCTCGAAACGCTGCTGCGCGGCGACTACGATGCAAGCAGCGCATATCTCTCGCTGCATGCCGGCGCGGGCGGCACAGAGGCGCAGGACTGGACCGAAATGCTCTACCGCATGTACACCCGCTACTGTGAGCGGCACGGTTTCGGCGTCAAGCTGCTCGACCTGCTGGATGGCGATGAGGCGGGCATCAAAAGCGTGACCTTCGAGGTCGATGGCGAAAACGCGTATGGCTTCCTGCGCAGCGAACGCGGCGTGCATCGGCTTGTGCGCATCAGCCCGTTTGATGCCAACGCGAGACGCCATACGAGCTTTGCCTCGCTGGATGTCGCGCCGATCATCGACGACGATATGGAGGAACTGGATATGCAGGATGTGCGCATCGATACATACCGCGCATCCGGCGCAGGCGGCCAGCACGTCAACCGCACCGATTCCGCTGTGCGCATGACCCATATCCCGACCGGCATCGTCGTGCAGTGCCAGAACGAGCGCAGCCAGATCCAAAACCGCGAGGTTTGCTTGCGTATACTGAAGAGCCGGCTGTTGGAACTCCACGAGCGTGAACGCGAGGAGAAGATGGCCGGAATCAAGGGTGAGATGAAGAAGATCGAATGGGGCAGCCAGATTCGCTCCTATGTCTTCCAGCCCTATTCCATGGTCAAGGATCATCGCACCGGGTACGAGACATCTGACGTCAATGGCGTCATGGATGGAGAACTCGATCCGTTCATCACCGCTTATCTGCAAATGCAGGGATAACATGAAAGGGGCGGGATGCGTTCCGTCCCTTTTTCATAAAAAGGCCAGTTCAACCCCCGCGAAGCGAAGAAGGGGTTTGGGGACAATGTCCCCAAACAGGGCTTGGGGCGGTAGCCCCAAAACGTACCCGAAAAAAGAAAAAAAGGTAGTCCGGAAGCGAAGCGACACCGGACGGGTAATACAGGAAAGGCCAGTTCAACCCCGCGCGAAGCGGAGAAGGGGCTTGGGGACAATGTCCCCAAACAGGGCTTGGGGCGGTAGCCCCAAAACGTACCCGA
>CAYUZP010000006.1:0-26681 GCA_964449655.1 uncultured Oscillospiraceae bacterium | reverse complement strand
GCCTGATTTGGTGTGCGTCGCAAGCGGAAAACTGCAGGAGTTACACTCACAAAACGGAGTAGAGGCCAACATAACCTCTGCTTAATTTCCATAGAACGCTATTATGCGGTGTTGCCTTAACACTTTCTGTGATCGCCTGGAGGTCGATGCGTACGCTCATCGTCTTTCTTCCCGTTCCATTCCCGATCACTGAGTTTAAAAACGCTTACTACAATACACCATCTGCCTCGGAAAAGCAATCCGTCATGTCAAAATCTGCACGGTCAACACATGTTTTACAATTTCGTAACATCTTTGCCGCGCAGTTATCTAGAGACATAAAGCAGCCGCAGTCCCAGCGGCATGACGGAAAAGACGCAATGCCGCGGATACCATGCTGCGGAAGAATCAGGAAAACTCCGGGCGAGACCGTAATCCGCCGCCGGAACGGATGAATGCGGGCAGAGCCCAACACAGGCGGAAACCGCACGACGATTATCCTGTTTCCCCGGATCGCAGCGTGACCGCAGCGCAAAAAGCAAGGCTCCCTGTTCAGCTGCGATTTGCCACTCCACCCACCGTCCACTGCGCATCGTTCACCGCCCACCATTCGCTTGCGCGCCATGAAGACAAAATGGGGACAGGGATGCTTTCACCCCTGTCCCGTGGACGATTGACCAGTAAAATCTGCCGTTTACGCTGTGTTCATCTTAAAAAGCGGTATCTCATGCGATCACTCGACCGTGACGGTCAGGCTGTTTTCGCCCACCGTGATCACGTGTTCGCCGGCGCCTTCAAGCGTCACGTCCATCGTCACGACAGCGAAGGAACCGCCTTCCACGCTGACGATCTGTGATGAGAGCAGCTGCTCGCCTTCATAGACCTCCGCGACCACGCTGCCATCCGCGCCCGCGTTGTCCGCGATCATGTAGATCTCAAAGGGCTCGCCGGACTTCACCGTCTTGTTGGCCGCGACCGCTTGCTCGGAAACGCCCCATGGGGACTCGACTTCCATCACCTTGACCTCTTGATCCATGACGAGGGTGTTCAGGCTGATGTCCGCCTCCTCGCCATACGCGAGGCCGAATCCGCTCGGATACAGCACGTCGCCCAGGTTGTTGGGCAGATCCGCGTCCGGATCGTGGCGCATCGTCGCGGCCATGTAAAGACGAGTCGTCGTATCCACGCCGGTATCCACAGCGAGTTCGCCCCACGCCAGGGCCGCGTCCTCCGCGTTGCGCCCGATCTCGTAGAGCAGGCTTCCGGACGGCTCGCGCTCGCCAAAGAGCATCTCCGCGAAGACGGAGGACAGCACATAGTGGTTATAATACGCGCCGGCGATGCTGGAACCGTGGTCAGGCGTCGTATTGTAGGTCATCATCAGCAGCGCATCCGCATGTTCTGCGGCATACGTGTCCGGCTCATTTGAACCGTTGCCCGCCTCGACGGCCAGGACGAGCTTCGCATCGCCCGCCTCGTCTACGATGTCCTCCACCTCTTGAATGTCGTCCGTGCGCGCGATGACGACGTCCGCTTCCTCCGGATCCTCGACGATCTCCGCATAATCGGCAAACGCCTGCGTGTCAAGCTCCAGAAGATCCTCGTCGCTGCAGATCAGATAGACCTTCGTGCCCTTGGCCAGCGGCAGAAGGTTGTCCTCGTTCTTCAGAAGAACTGTGGATTCCTCCTGCAGGCGGCTCTCCAGCGCGTTGATCTCGTCATTGCGGGCGGCATAGATGTCCTCTGTGGAGAGCACATCGAACTGCTCCGCTTTGTAGGCGTCGCTCGCCGCAAGCTCCAGGAAGCTCTCAAAATCCCTGTACGGATCCTCGAACAGTCCCAGCTCAAACTTGTTCTTCAGCACGCGGCGCACGCTGCGATCGACCAGCGCGATGTCACAATTGCCTTTTTCGATCTCGGCGATCAGCGAATCCGGATACGCGCTGAGGCCAAAGCTGTGTCCAGGATAGTTTTCAGAGAGGTTTTCCGCGCTCTCGTCCGTGCCATGAACCATCCAGAAGCAGCCGAACTGGTCAATGCCGGTCTCCAGGATCACGGTGTAGAGCTCTCCAGCCGTCATCTGGGAAAGATCCCTGCCGTCCGGCGTCGTGCCGCTCGCCGACGGTGTGCCCACCCACATCGGCCAGTCGGTGACGATCACGCCGTCATACCCCAGGCCGTCGCGCAGCAGGCTGACGGTATCCTTGTCATAGATGGTGTAGCAGTCATGCAGCGCGTGCCCGTGGTTCATCATGACCCAGGACGTTCCGGCATCCACCGCCGCCTGCCAGCCGACCATCCAGCTGTCCAGAAGGTCCGCGGGGCTCTTCGCGCCGTCATAGTTTGAACGTCCGCCGCGGGCGATAAAGTGCTTCGTCGTCGCGTTCACGCCGTTTTGCTCGTATGCCGCCGTCTCTGTGCCGACCATCTCCGCGATGTACGCCGGCTCATCGCCATACCAGCTGCCGATCTCCACGCCATAGCTGTGGAAGACCACATGGAAGCCTATCGCGTTCATCTCTTGCGAATAGATCGCGGTGAGCTGCTCCAGGAGCTCCTTGTCATGCGCCACGCCAAACGCGTAGTTCGGCATGTTGACCATGCCGCCCCAGGAATTGTAGCTCCGGTCACAGCTGAGCACGACCGGAATGCCAAGGCGGCCATATTCGCCGATCTCCTGAATCGCGTTGTTCTCGTCGATCTGCTCCGCCGGCGTGCCGTTGACATTCTGAAGGAAGGTCGTGTTGTGGTCGTTGATGATCTGGTGGAACACGGGCGTGTACCCCGCGCCGTCCACGTACACCTCTTCCTCATTGCTGTAAAGGAACTCGTCGTTGATCGGATACAGGGACGTGAAGGTTCCGCCGACGGTCGCATGGAACAGCGTGCCGACCTTTTCCTCCAGCGTCATCTGACCGAGCAGATCCTCCACGCGGGCGTCGATATCCTCGCGCCAATCCTCGTAGACGTCCAACTCGCCATTGTCGTTCAGATCCTTGAATTTGAGGCCGTCCACCTCGATGATGTTCTTGACATGGCTCTCCAGCGCCACCTGCTCGCCGTCCGCCTCGACGATCTGCACGTTCGTGGCAAACGGTTTTTCAAAAGCGCCCTCCGCGCTCTCCGCGAATGCCACCTGCGCCGGCAGCAACGTCACGGCCATCCCCAATGTGAGGATGCACGCGATCGCTTTTTGCATTTTCCGTCTCATGTTTTTTCTCCTTTTCGCGGCTGTCGCCGCCTGTCGGTCGTGATTTACCTGTTTTTAGGGTAACGGCAGATTTTATCGCGTATCCAATGCCATCGCAAAAAGGGATCTCTCCCCTGTACGCGGCAGATCATCATTCGGCATCCTGAAGGCGGAATTTGCTGACGCTCTCCCCGCCAAGCTCGCTGAGCTGTTCAAGCGGCGCGTCCTTGAGTGTGTGTTCCGCGGTGCTGATCCAGCCAAAGCTCGCGGTCATCACCCTCATGTCGGAAAAGCGTACAGCCGGTTCTTCTGCCAGCGCTTCCGCAAACAGCGCGCCGTCCTTCAGCCACACCGCTGTCGCCTCGCCATCGGCGTTTGAGGTCCCGAAAACGTAGTAGTAAATGTTTTCCGCCTCGTCAAAATAGACCGGCACCTCGTCTTCCTTGAGCTCCGTCTGCGGGTCATCCTCGCCCCACGGCAGCGCGCACTCGACCAGTTTGCCGCCCATCAGCGCCCAAAGCTCATTGGTCACCTCGCCCTTCTTGCTGGTAAACGATGTCAGCACCTCGAGCGATCCATCCTGATCTAAATCCGTATACGCGTAACTCGCCTTCGCCTTTGGCTTCCACACGGACACCTGATTGACAAACGCCGGAAGCTGCTGCGCGTAATCCGCGGTGGACTCTTCCGCCAGAGCGGGCAGCGCGCACAGCGACAGCAGCGCCGCGATCAGACATGCGGCTTTGTTGTTTTTACGCATGCTCCATCCTCCTTATCCTTTTAAAACGGCCATTCCTGATAGTACAAAATGCTCAAAGACCCATTCATTTTTTGAAAATGTTTTGATTATCCCTCATCATGTGACATCAATATTACCATTATATGTTTGGATTGTCAATGCATACTGTTTAAATCACCACAGGTTTGTATCGTCGCAGGGTTTTTACATAACATCGTATGATCCTCTCATGGACCTTAAAAAGATGTCAGAGAACACTGATTGCTTGATTTTTATCGTAATCCTTCGCCAATACACGATGGGAGTCATTCGCCCTGTTCCTCGCAGGCATTACGAAATCCCGTCCCTGCACCGGTCCTGCCCCTCTTCTGGCGCAAGGCTCTGAGCGCTTCCTTCCGCTCCGGCGGCACGCGGCGGCTTTCCAGCGCTTTCTGTATCGCCTTGCCGCGCGTCCACGGGTCGAGCTTCCCGCCCTCGATCCAGCGCATGGCCGCCTCCGGCTGAAGCGCGAGTGCCGTCGCGAAATACCACGCGACCATCATGTCCACATAGGTTCTGCCTGGCTGTACGCTCGCCACCATCGCCATCTGTTCCTCGTCAAACGCCTCGCCCAGGCAGAACTTCATCAGCACGCCGATCCCAAAGCGCGCGGTATACGTGTGCGGCGAGTTCATCCACTGTTTTGCCTTCTTTATCATGGCAGGCGAATGCGAGCGAAACGCGCGCGGCGAGAGCGTATCGCACGTCGCCCAATTGTCAACATGCGGCAAAAACGCGTCGAGCGCCTCGATGCACTCGCGCTCTGAGCGCATCTGCGAGATCAGCAGCGCGTGCAGATTGTCCTCCTCATAGGTCTCATGCGGCAGAGCGCGCATAAACGCGTCCGCCTCGTCTGTCCCGCGCATCTCCCTTTCCAGCGCGCGCAGCTTGGGCATCCGCACGCCCAGCACGCGCGCTCTATCGACACCCGGCATCAGATCGCACTGAAACGCGCGGTATTGCTCGTCCCGCATCGAAAGCAGGCGCTCTAGCAACGCGCTCATCCCATGCCTCCCCCTTGGCGCAGAACCCGTCCGTTCTCGACGCACTGCCCTTCCAATGTCAGCAGCGCGCGTTTCATCTCAATACCGCCTTCATAGCCCACAAGTCCGCCCGAAGCGCCGACGACGCGGTGGCAGGGCACGACGATCCACAGCGGGTTGCGCGCACAGGCTCTGCCAACAGCGCGTATTGCGCGGGGATTGCAAAGCGCGGCCGCGATGTCGCCGTATGTGCGGATTTCGCCGAAGGGGATCCGCGTCAGCGCCATAAAGACCCGCTTTTCAAATTCTGTGCCGTGCATGGACAGCGGCAGGTCAAACGCGCGAAGGCTTCCCTCAAAATACGCGCCGAGCTGCCGCGCCGCCTCATCAAGCAGCGAAGAGGCCGTGCCCTGCGCCACGTCGTCCTCCCTCTTCGCCCGCAGCGCGCACAAACCCATCCCGTCCTGCGCGAGCAGCAGGGGGCCGATGGGCGATTCCACGATCACAGACGCGATCAAATCGTTCATTTTTTCCTCATCAGATTCATTCAAACCAGTTGAGCAGCACGCTCAGCGCGGCCTGCATTCCCCCGCAGAGCGACGCGAGGTCAACCCATTCCTCCCGCGTGTGGGCGCCGCCTCCGCGATATACGCCGAAGGACACAGACGGTATGCCCAGCGATAAAGGGATGTTGCAGTCGGTCGATCCCGCGCTCAATACAGGGACCGTCCCGGCATAGCGCTGCAGCGCGTCAAAGCAAGTGGTCTCCAGCGCCCTTTGCGCCTCCGGCTCGATCTGCGCCGCGCAAGGACGCTCGCCGAGCACTTCCACCTCGATCTGCGCGTCAGGGGGCGTATACCTGTCCAAAATCGCCTTCAGCTGCGTCTGCATCACGCGCAGGCAGGCAGCGGTATCCGACCGGTACTCGTAGAGCATGTGCGCTTCCTGTGCGATGGCGTTGACGGATGTGCCTCCCTCGATACATCCGACGTTGTAGGTCGTGATGCCCATGCGCGGCAGCTCTTGCTTGTAGAGCGCGCTGATCACATCGGCGAGCACGGCGATGGCGTTCCGGCTGCCAAAGTCCGCGAAGCTGTGCCCGCCCTTCGTGCGCGCGGTGATCCGATAGCGCGTGGAGCCGACGGCATGCGAGCAGAGGTGTGTCACGCCGCCATCCAGCGAGAGAAAGGCCTTGACACGCGAACCGTACGCGCGCATGATGGCCTTGCAGCCCTTCAAATTCCCCAAACCTTCCTCGCCCGCGTCCGCCGCAAAGAGCACGCCGCAGCGCGGTTTCCTCTCCCGCAGATACGCGGCAAGGCACATCATCGCCGCCAGATTCGCCGTGTCATCGCCCACCCCGGGACACAGGAGCTGCCCGTTCTCCTCGCGCATGGGCATCGGCTCCATGTCCGCAAAGACCGTGTCCGTGTGCGCCGCGACGACGATGATCTCCTCGTGCAGATTCAGTCCCATCGGGCAGAGCACGTTCTTCGCCTCGTCGATGAACGCGTGCATACCTCGGGATTCAAACCACGCGCGTATCGCCTGCGCGCGGCGCTCCTCGTGTCCGCTCGGCGCGGGGATGGCGCACAGCGCTTTGAGCAGCGCGACGGTCTCCTGCTGCATGTCCTCGACGTCGCGCATCTCCCGCTCACTCAGTTTGACGGCTTGCATGATGCCCTCCCTTTCTATGTGCTGACGGGTTGCCTAGCCCCTGCCGCCCAGCAGCACACGACTGGCCAGCGTGCTCTTTCGGATCAGATGGGTGCATCCCAATGAAAACGCGAGGATCAAGGCCGTCTCCGCCGACGTAATCAGCAGATGCACGCCGGGCACTCCCGCCGTCCATCGCCTGAGGACATAGGCGAAAATCTGCTCCGAGATGACATAGACGCCCATCGTGCTGCGGCCGACAGCCAGCCACGCCTTTTTTATCCGATCAGGGAAGCGCACCCTTTGGGCGATCCCATAAAAGAGCATCAGCAAAAACGCGCAGCCCGCAAAGCCTATGCAGAACCGATACAGGTCGATGCCAAGCTGCCTTGACGCAGACGAATGAAGGATCGATATGCCGGTGGTGTAGATATAGGCCTCGCGGCTGTACAGCGCGAACAGTCCGGCGAAGAGCACGCCAGTCGCCGCGATGACCGCGGGGTTTGTGTAGACGTGTCTTAATTTTTCTGCGCAGCCTTCTCGCATGAAGAGATAGCCCGCGACAAAGTACGGATACATGAACTTGTATAGATGCGCGTTCATGTCGTCGCTCGTAAAGAACATGAGGATGAACAAAAGCGCATACGCCCACAGCGAATCGCGAAACCAGCGCCTGAGCGCCGTCACGGCCAAAGAGCACCAGAGGATCGCCCACAAAAACCACAGGTTCGTGAACACTGTGGTGAGACAGGCGCGTATGGAATGCGCCGTGTCAGGCGCCGTGACAAGGGGGATCACCGACCACGCGAGGATCGGAACCAGCAGCGTCCTTATCCGGCTGAGCGCGATCTCGCGGAGGGTCTTTTCCCGCGCTGTGCACGCAAAGAGCGCGCCGCTGACCAGCATGAAAAGCGGCATATGCCAGCTGTAGATGAACTTGAACACGGGGTGATCAAAAAACGCCGCTTGGCTAAAAAAAGCGTCGCCGGAACCGTACTGTATGCAGTGCCCAAACACGACGCTGAGGATGGCAAAGGCCTTGACGCCATCCAGAAAGTCGTTTCTCCGCCCGTTCATAAGCCCCTCCGCGCGATCATCGGGTGGATCTAGCCATCTTGTATTTCGTCATGAGATAGCCCAGCCACGAGCCGACGATGCCGCCCAGGATGTGCGTCAGGCTGGAGACGTTGTCGCGCACGAAGAATACGCGGTACACCTCGCCGCCGATGTAGATCAGCGCCACGAGCAGGAATGTGACGGGGATGCTCCCCTCCTTGATGCTCGTAAAGGAGGTCAGCATGATCATGGCAAACACGACGCCGCTCGCGCCCAACAGTCGGCTGTGTGGAAAAAAGATGAAATGGAAAAGGCCGGTCACAAGCGCCGTCGCTAGGATGACGAACAGCATGTTGTCCGAACCGTATTTTTCCTCCAGCATCGGGCCGATGATCAGCAGCAGCGTGATATTGCCAAATAGGTGTTCCCAGTTGGCGTGTCCCAGCACATGCCCGAACATGCGGACGTAGGTCAGCGGATCCAGCAGCGAGGAGCGATAGACGCTGAAGAACAGCCTGTTGACCGGCAGCGCCGTAAACGTCTCCAGGGCCCAGGCGATCAGGCAGAGCAGCGAAAAGCCGAGGATCACAGGCGAGTTAAAGGAGAGTGTCCAACCTCTCTTGCCAACGCGCATGGTCAGCTTCCTCCTTTCGTAGACGCCAAGTACTCAAAAGAGGGTTTCCCGCGCGGAGAAACCCTTTTGATTCTAGTCAAATTGAAACGGCGAAAAATCGAGCGTCGCGAAGTAGTCCTTTGGCGTCTCCGCGCGCCTGATCAGCTGCACGTCGCCATTTTCGCGCAAGAGCAGTTCTGCGCTGCGCAGCTTTCCGTTGTAGTTGTAGCCCATGGAGAAGCCGTGCGCGCCCGTGTCGTGTATATAGAGCAGATCGCCGCGGTCTATGCGCGGGAGATGCCGGTCGACGGCGAACTTGTCGTTGTTTTCGCAAAGGCCGCCGACCACGTCGTATACGTGATCCGCAGGCGCGTCCTCCTTGCCGAGCACCGTGATGTGGTGATAGGCGCCGTACATGGCCGGACGCATCAGGTTGCACGCGCACGCGTCCACGCCGATATACTCCTTGTAGGTGTGTTTTTCATGCGTCGCCGTGGTCACCAGAGCGCCGTTCGGCCCCAGCATGTAGCGCCCCAGCTCCGTGCACAGCGCCACATCGCCCATCCCCGCGGGAACGAGGATTTCCTCGTAGGCCTTGCGCACGCCCTCGCCGATGGCCATGATGTCATTTTCGCGCTCCTGCGGACGATAGGGGATGCCGATGCCTCCGGACAGGTTGATGAGATCGATCCGCGCGCCGGTCTCGCGATGCAAAAGGACAGCCGTCTCAAAGAGGATGCGCGAGAGCATGGGATAATACGCGTCGCTCAGCGCGTTGCTCACCAAAAACGCGTGCAGGCCAAAGCGCCGCGCGCCTTTTTCCATCAGCAACCTGTACGCCTGCGTCAGCTGCGGACGGGTCATGCCGTACTTGGCGTCCTTTGGCTGATCCATGATCTCGTTGCCTATCGCGAAATCCCCGCCCGGATTGTAGCGGCACAATACGCGTTCTGGCACACCGCACGCCTCTTCAAGGGTTTTGATCAGCGTGATGTCATCAAGGTTGATGATCGCGCCCTGCCCGCGCGCACGGGAAAACTCCTCGCCCGGCGTGTTGTTGGAGGAAAACATGATCTCCTCCCCGCGAAATCCCACAGCCTGCGCGAGCATCAGCTCCGTCATCGAGGAACAGTCAACGCCGCAGCCTTCCTCGCGCAATATCTGCAGGATGTAGGGATTGGGCGTCGCCTTCACGGCAAAATACTCCTTAAATCCCTTGTTCCACGAAAATGCCCGGTTCACAGCGCGCGCCGTACGGCGAATGCCCGCCTCGTCGTAGATGTGAAAGGGCGTGGGCGTGTCAAGCGCGATGGCCCTTGCCTGTTCAAGCGTCAAAAAGGGTTGTTTGACCGCCATGATGGTTCCTTTCTTCACGTGGGATGTCCGGCGCAGGATTTGCGTTCTCGCGGTGGGTCTCAAAAAACGCGCGAAGCAGCGCGATGCATTCCTCTTGAAGCAGCCCGCCCTCGCAGACCGCACGCGCGCCAAACGCGGGATCCTCCGGCAGGGTATAGACGCTCCCCGCGCAGCCGGCACGCGCGTCATACGCGCCAAAGACCACGCTGTCAACGCCTGCCATCGCCGCCGCGCCCGCGCACATGGGGCAGGGCTCCAATGTCACATAGAGCGCACAGCCGTAAAGCCTTCTGCGCCCCAACACCTGTGACGCGCGGCGAAGGGCCAGGATCTCCGCGTGGGCCGTCGGATCCTTTGTGCGCTCGCGCTCGTTGCCAGCCAACGCGACGATCCGCCCTTCAAAGACGACCGCCGCGCCGACGGGCACCTCACCCCTCTCAAGCGCCAGACGCGCCTGATCAAGCGCTGCGCGCATGAACGTTTCGCGCATCAGCCGCGATCCTTCGCGCGGAAGAACAGCGCCACCGTGCCGGGACCCGAATGGCTGCCGATCACGGGACCGACGTAGCTGATGATGATCCTCTCCGCGTCGCAGCCGTATTTTTCGACCAGCAGCCGCTTCACCGTTTCCGCGTCCTCGAGACAGTCTCCGTGGCTGATAAAGATCATCTGATCGGGATCCGCCCCCATCTCGCCGAACTTCTCGGCCAGCGCGTGCAGCGATTGATTGCGCCCTCGCACCTTCATGCGGGGGATCAGCTTGCCCTCGCTTGATACGTGCAGTACGGGCTTGATGCTCAACATCGAACCGAAAAAGGCCTCCGACGGCGAACAGCGGCCGCCGCGCTTGAGGAAGTGCAGATCGTCCACCGTGAACCAGTGCACATAGTGCTGCACATTTTCTCGCGCCCAGCGCGCGTTCTCCTCAAGCGACATGCCGTTGTCCCGATTCTTCAGCGCGTCGTAGACGAGCAGGCCCTGTCCAGCGCTCGCGGCGAGCGTGTCGACGACCTCAATCACGGCATCCGGATATTCCTCGCGCACCATGTCTCGGGCCGCGTAAGCGGATGCGTACGTGCCCGAAAGCGCCGAGGAAAAGTGCAGCGACAGGACCGGCTCCCCCGCCTGTGCGCACGATTTGTACACCTCATAAAACTCGCTCGGCGAGACCTGCGAGGTCGTGCAGTTTTCGCCCGCGCGCAGACGCTCGTAGAACGCCCGCGTGACCGTCTCCTCCCCCATCGCGTCCTTGAATGTCTCGCCGGAAAGGGTATAGCTCAGCGGGACGATGCGAAATCGTTCAAATCCTGCGGCGACAGCGGGATTCATGTCCGCGCAGGAATCCGTGATGATCGTATACATCTTCCTTAAATCCTTTCATGTGGGTCCGCGTATCGCGTCGGCCCAAATTCATTTCAGCGCATTCCATTCAATTCGCGACATCTGCTTTTTTTCCTTCCTATTTCATTCGTTTTATATCGTTTCATGACAAAATTTGCGCGCCTTACGGCGTCCCATGGTTTCTAAAATTTAAACACGTTTTTAAAAAATGGGCAACGTAAAAGGGGTCAATGGGAGGCTATGGGCGGTCAGTTCAAGGCATTTCGCGATTCATGCGGGAAGGATGAAGGGTCTATGGTCATTTCAGCAGGCAAGGGTCAGTCAGCCGCTTTGATCGGTCAGTTTGCAGCGTCAGGGCCGCGATCCTGCGGCAAAACCGCCGTGCACACGCGCCAGCGCCCGTCACGCAGCCACACCGTCACGCAGCCGCCCTGATCCGTCCTGTAGATGTCCGCGCCGACAGCGGCAAGATCATCGAGCACGCGCTGTGTCGGATGGCCGTAGCTGTTGTGCGCGCCGACGCTGATCAGCGCGACCTCTGGCGTGGTCTGTTCAAGCATCTGTGCGGACGTCGCGTTCTTGCTGCCGTGATGCGCGACCTTGAGCAGATCACAGTCCGGCCAGGTTTCCATCTCACTGTCGATGGGCAGATCGCCCGTCGTCAATATGCGCACGCCGTCCATCGTCGTGAAGAGCACAAGGGAGCGTTCGTTGCTGCCCGAGAGAAAAGCGTTTGGCGAGAGCACGTCAAGGCACATGCCGTTTACGTAAACGTGATCCCCGCGTTCCAGCATCATCCGCGAAATGCCCATCTGATCCGCCTGTTCAAGGGCAAGCACCACGTCCTGTGAGCCCACGTCGTCCAGCGCGCCCTCGGCCATCGCCAACGCGCCAATGTCAATTTCAGAGGAGAGCAGCGAAGAGAGCGCGCCCGCGTGATCTTCGTCAAGATGCGAGAGCACCAGCAGATCGACAAGCAGCCCCTCGTGCCGCAGATACCGCAGCGCCGAGGCGCTGTCCTGTGGGCCGACGTCCACCAGCACCGCATGCCTTCCGCTGCGCAGCACGGCCGCGTCGCCCTGTCCCACATCCAGCTGCACATAGCGCGCCGTAGGATCAAAGCGCACGATATACAGGAGCGCTATGACCGCGGCGACCACCGCGCGAAGGCGAACGGGTCTGCGGCGAAACAGGAACTGATCGCTGAAGAGCGCCATCAACAGCGCGGCGAGCGCGACTGTGACCACATAAGGCGCGGGCAGGCGCAGGTTGCTCCATGGCATGTCGGCACACGCGACGTTCAGATGTTCAAAGAGGCGTCCCGGCACGCCGAGCACCGCCGCGCAGGCCATGCCCGCCTTCAAAGAGAACGCGCCGACCGTCCCGCAAAAAGCGCCGACCGCCATCAGCACCGGCATGAGCAAGCCGCCCAGGAGGTTCATAGGCAGGGACAGCAGCGGCACAGTGCCGTAAAAGAGCAGCTGAATCGGCAGCGCGGAGAGCTGCGCGCTCACGCTGACCGAGAGCATGGACAGCAGCGGACGCACGCGAAGCGCGCGCGGGCAGTGCCGGCTCAAGAACCTGTCGATTCGCCCGTGCAGGAGCAATATCCCCAGCGTCACAAAGAACGAAAACTGAAACGCGCCCTGAAGCGGCCAGACGGGACACAGCAGCGTCTCAAACAGCGCGGCCGCGGAAATGCCGGTCAGAGGATCGTACTGCCTGCCGCGCCACGTGGCCAACGTGCTCAATGAGGCCATCACGAACGCGCGAACCGTCCCAGGCGCGCACCCGGTCAGCAGGGTGAACATGCCAAGCGCCAGTATCTTGAGCGGACAGCGCCAGCGCCGTCGCATGCGGGACAGCAGTTTATTAAGCGCCAGGGCGATCAGGCTCAAATGCATGCCGGAGACGGTCAATATGTGTGCCGTGCCCGTCAGACGCATGGAGCGGACCACGTCCCATTCCATGTCGCCCTTTTCGCCCAGCAGTATCGCCTGATATAGCGGCGCGTCCTCGCCAAAGACGCAAGAGAGATGCTTAACCGCCCATTCCCTTGCGCGCCTAAAGCATTCCCAGAGGGAAAAGGTCTTCTCGCCCGTCGCGGTCCACCCCGGGAGGATGTAGCCGGACAGTTCGTATCCGTCGCATATCGCCTGCACGCGATTGTCTGTTTCGCCCGGGTTGCGCGGCGTCTCCTGCTCAAAGAGTCTGCCCGTCCCCTCGACGCGCTGTCCGACGTAAACCTCGCGGGTCTCATCCTCCTCCAGCATCAGCGTCACCGCGGCGGGAAAGCGCAAAAGCCGCGTCGTCCCGTCCTCGTCCGCCGTGACATCCGTCAGGATCACGCGCGTGCCCGATATGATGCGCGATACGCGCCCCGTGAGCAGCACGCCATAGCGCGTCGCCTCGTCCCTCGCGCAGAGCCGTGCCCCGGCCAGGCCGTATCCCAAGGTCAGCATCGCCAACATCGCGCACAGCAAAGCCGACCGCCTCATGCACAGGCGCACGACGCACAGCACGAAAAGGGCGGCGCAGAGCCCGAACGCGAGGCCATAGGCATCCGCGTACGCTCCCGCCGCATATACACCGCACAGACAGGCCACAGCGCAGCACATCAGCTTTCTTCTGACGCGCAGGCCGGCCCTGTTTTCAAGCTTTGATACCATCGTACATTCAAATCAGCGTCCCGCCGTCACGGCCTGTCCGGCGCGCCGCACGCCCTGCACGGCTCCAGATCCGGATGCTTGCCCAATTCGCCGTAGGTGAAGCTGCTCAGCGGCAGATAGCTCTTGTCCACCGTGTAGCATTCCGGGTCCGCATGATAGCGCTTTCCGCCGTCCTTGTTGTAGTAGAGCTTCATCTTCGCGCTCGGCGTCGGCGTAGGCGTGGGGCCAGGCGTCGGCGTAGGCGTCACATTCGGGTCCGGCGTAGGCGTCGCCGCCTCCATCAATATGCCGCTGGAGAGTGAATCCGGATCGACATACCAGCTGCCGTTCTCCTGCAGCGTGATCGCCTCGTATTCGTAGGTTCGCGTCTCGCCACCGTATGTGACGTCCGCCTGAACGGTGATGGTGCGCGCATTGCTGGAATCCGTTCCCGTCGGCGCGGACATCTGCCGCCAGTCGACCAGCGGCTTGCTCCCGAATTTCCAGAAGAGCTGCTGATTGGCCGCGTCGCGCAGCGAGGAATCCTGCTGCGCCGCACGCCAGCTCGGCGCCGTGTATTCGACCATATCGGCGTATATGCCGCGCCGCCAGCGCTCCATGAAGTTTTCCAAGGCGATCTCCGCGCCGCTCTTGACGGTGGGGATGTACTCGCCCGTCTCCGTATAGGTGGCCTCCGGCGTCGCGGTCACGCTCTGCTGCGGCACAGGCGTATCCACGTATCCCTGATCGAATGCCGCGTCAAAGGGCGTCTGTATCGGATTCGTAGGCGCAAACGTCGTGCTGAAGCGCGAATCCCCAGCGTCTCTTGAACCCGAACCACCCGAACGCAGCGCCGTCACGAATGTCAGCACGAGCAGCAGCCCGTAGACGATGGTGAGTATGGTCCGTCCGGGCCTTAAAAATGCGTTGACCAGCCACATGCAGGCGATTGAAGCCAGCGTGCAGACGATGAACACCCACCGAAACGGCTGAAAGAAGATGGCCAGCAATCCCAGAAGCGGCAGCAGGATGAAGAAGATCAGCAACAAGATCTGGTTCCATTCCCGCTTAGAGCGTCTGGGCTGCGCCTTCTTTTTCAGCGCTTTGGCGGATCCCGCAGGCGTGGAAGCGTAGCTCGGCCTGTTTGATCGCATACAATCGCCTCCCATCTGTCCAATCCACCGATATCGCTCCGGCGATGACTTCATCTCATGGCAAAGGGATCGTGGCCCGTCAAATCGCCGGGGCATCCATTCTTTCAAGGAAGAACGGTATCTATCTCATAAAAGTCAAAACGAATCCACTGTGTCCATTTGACAAACGCGCTTTTCATTCATCGCGTCCTTTTATTATAGCACACTGAACCCCGTTCACAAAGCGCATTTTATCAAAAGTCTCATCTTCCGTCGCCCGCCAAACCGACGTCCACGTTGCGCAGCGCTTGCGCGGAGTACAGCATGAATACATCGCTCATGTGCGTCTGCGGATCCACGTCGCTGTCGATCTCGCCCAGCGGAGCGCCGACGCGACCCGTCAGCGGCGATGATGCATCGACGCGAATGGCGTAGCGGCCCGGCCGGAGCGATTCAAAGCGATAGAACCCGTATTCGTCGCTGACTGTGCTGGCCACCTCCATGAAGACGCCGTCTCCCGTCTCCTGCAGCAGCGTGATGGCGATACCCGGCATCTGCGGCTCCTTGTAATCCTGCAGGCCGTTCCCGTTCGTATCGACCCAGACCGTATCGCCTACTATGCCCGGCAGTATGCCGCCCGCGTTCATCTGCGACAGCGTCTGACCCACGGCAAGCGTGAAAGCGTCCGTCCGGCCCGTGGCATAGGCGCTGACCGGCACGCGCGAACCGCCCTCGGCCCCCGTCACATCGGTGAACAGCATGCCCTGCGGCAGCGTGAAGGAGAGCGCATATGTGCCCGCGCGCAGATCGGTGAAGCTGTAGCGCCCGTCCGCGCCCGTCTGCGCCGTCGATATGACCGTCTCGCCCGCGTCATCGATCAATATCAGCTCGACATTCTGCCGCGCCAGCGCGCTTTCGCCCGCGTCCATCGTGCCGCTGACGTCCGCGTCATCCCACATGCAGCCATGGATACTGCCCGTCTTGACCGTCTCCACATCGTATAGTTCGACCGTCTGCCCAATGCCAAGCCTCACCGTCATGGTCAGGCCCTCTTTGGCATCCCGATCCGCGAGCGAGAGCAGAGACTGTTCCGCGAAAAGCGTATCCTGCGGCAGCGCGATCCTCACGCGATAAGAGCCCGGACGAAGCCGCTCAAAGGCGTATTGCCCGTCCGATGTCGTGGTGACCGACGCGACGGCGGTTGCATCCTGCAAGAGCGTCACAGATGCTCGCTCAAGGCCGTGCAGCGTGCCGTCGTCTATGCGCACGCGTCCGGTCAGCCTGCCCGGCATCATCGCGCCGATGTCCATCGCATCCCGATGTTCGCCCATCGAAAGCTTGATCCCCCCGCACTGCCCGATCGACTCGTCCTCGTTCGCGATCGCGCTGTGTCCCTCGCGCGTGAAGATCATGCCGCCCGGCAGCTCGACGCGCAATTGATACGCGCCTACGCGCAAATCGTCAAAGGCATAGCCGCCCGCGTTGTCCGTATGCGTCTGCCGCACGATATTCCCCTGCGCATCCAGAAGCAGCAGCCACGCGCCCAGCACGCCGCTCTCCTGGTTTCCGCGCTTGCCGTCGTAATCCTCGTCATTCCAGACCGTTCCGTTGAGCGACGCGGCATAGATCGCTCCGGCATCCATGTCGTCGCGTTCCTCTCCTGCGTTCACGGTGAATACACCGCTCTGTGCGACTTGCGCATCCGTCTGCGGCACGATGCTCCCACGCGATGGGACCTGCTTTGAAAACATCATGCCCTCCGGCAGCTCGAATGTGAGGCGCGCCTCGCCTGGCATCACGCCGCTGAACGCGTATTGCCCATCCGCGTCGGTCAAAACCGTCCATTGCCTGCCCGCGTCGTTTCCGCTTGTCATGTCAAGCGTGACGCGCAAGCCGCTCAGTCCCGCTTCCTCGCTATCTCTGCGGCCGTCGTCATTGGCGTCCACGAAGACCTTGCCGCCAATCGCCGCGGGCTCAAGCGCGCCGATGTTCACGCCGCTGATCGCACCGCCCATGGCGAGCGTGCCCACCTGCAGCTGCGCCGTCCGCTCATCCTGCCTGGGCGCGAGGGATTCTCCGCCCTTCGCTGTGTACACGGCCCCTTCCGGCAGCGTCACGCGCAGCGCATAATCGCCCGGCGCGAGGCCGCTGAACTCAAAGCCGCCGTCCCTGTCCGTATCCGCTGTCGCGTGCGCCGCGCCCGACGCGTCAAGAAGGGTGACCGACGCTCTGTAAATGCCGCTTTCGCCCTCGTCCATTTGGCCGTCGTAATCCGCGTCGTTCCAGATGCGCCCCGCGATCGATCCCGGCCTGTACAGACCATAGCCGATGTCCGTCAACCGCGTTCCGCCCGAGAGCGTAAAGGCAGCGGAGTAACCGTTTCCGCCGCGCTGCTCGCTCATCGCCGCGTCCGCGTCGTCCGGTGAACCTGAGAACTGATACCCCTGCGGGGCCTCCACGCGCAGCATGTAATCGCCCGGCATCAGCCCTTCTATGCTGAAACCGCCCTGCTCGTTTGTCTTGGCGCTCCTCAGCGTCATCCTGCCCGCGCCGTTCATCAGCGCGACCGTCACCTGGGACAGCGCGCGTTCGCCCTCGTCCTGTGTGCGGTCCGCGTCCTTATCCTCCCAGATCCGGCCCTCGATCGAGATCAGCCGCACGACGCCCGCGTTCGCCGTGTTCACAGCGCTGCCCGCGCGCACGCCGATCAGCCGCGTCGTGGTGACAGGGCCGTCGCTCTTCTGCGCACCGCTTTGCTCCATCGTCCGCTCCGTGCCTGAAAACACGCTGCCCTCTTGTGCCGTAAAACGCACGCGATATCGTCCATCCGCCAGACCGTCAAAGACATAATAACCCTGCGCGTTTGGCGTCGCCTGCGAAAGCACCGCGCCGCTCTCATCGAGAAGCTCGATCCGCGTCTGCACGGACGGCATTTCGCCCGCGTCCCTGTCCGCGTCCGCGTCGTCGTCAAAATAGATCACGCCTGAGATCGTGCCTGTCTGCACTGCGCCGATGTACAGATGTGTATCGCCCACAGCCAGCGTGAAGGGCGCGCTCTCGCCCGTGTTCTTCATGCTCTGCGGCATGAAGCTCGCCAGAAGGCTTTCGCCCGCCGCGTTGACCGTCGTGCGCCACGCACCTGGCATCAGGTAGCGAAGCTTATATTGACCTGCGGGGATCGCCTCAAATACGGCGTTTCCATCCTCGCCGGTCGTGATGCTCCTTTCGCCCGATTCCTGCCCGTCCTCCATGCGAACCAGCGTGAGACGCACGCCCATGAGCATCTCCTCATGTCCGTCAAAAAGTCCGTCCTTTTGCGGATCCTCAAAGACCGACACGGTAAGTTTCGCCGGAATCTCCGCGCTCGCATCGATCCCTTCAAGCGCCTCGCCGACCGCGAGAGAGAAGGATTGCGTGGTTCCCGTAGAAGACGCCGTGCCAAAGCCGTAGGTCTTTTCCCCGCAGCGCGTAAAGATCCTGTCTTTCCCGGCGCTGAAGGATACGCTGTATTCCCCGTCAAACAAGCCGTCAAACGCGTACAGACCGTCATCGTCCGTGCGCGTGCTGGCCACCTGTTCCGTGCGCCCGTCTCGCGTCATGCGCAAGGACACCTTCACATTCGCGCCCTGCGCATGCACAGTGCCGCGCACCGATGCGGCTGCCTGCAGCGGAGCGAGCGCGCCCACCGAGGCGTCATCCCCTTGGCGAAGGGTAAACGCGCGCACGATGCTTCCCTGCGTCGCGTCCGCGCACAGCATCCCTTCCGGCAGCGGCAGCGTCATCTCGTATTCACCCGGCATCAGCCCTTCAAAGCTGAATTCGCCCGTCTCGCCCGTCATCGTGACAAAGGGCTCCTCGTCCTCGCCCGTCCATTTCGCGCGCAGCTCGACGAGCAGTCCCTCAAAGCCGCCGATCGCTCCTGAGACTTCCCGCTTTAGGATCGTCCCGCCAAGACGCGCGGCCTGCACGCAGCCCGCCTGAACGACGACATCCGTGTGCTCGCCGTCGAGCACGATGTACCCGCTCAGGCCGCTCCGCTCGTCACGCACACCGCTGACGATATGCGATGTATATCCGTCGCCGCGCGAGAAGACCACCTCTGAACCCGCGTCAAATTGAAGCGCATAGGTGCCGTAGGCGAGGCCATCAAACACGTATTGACCGTTTTCATCCACGTCCTGGCTTTCGATCACATTCCCGTTTTCCCCGAGCAGCGAAACGCTGACCGCGTAAGGCGGACATCCCTCCTGCGCTCCCCACAGGCCGTTCTGATCGAGATCTGTGAACACGGTGCCGCTGATGCGTCCATCGCGCCCGCCGCCGGCCGTCTCAAACGCGCCGTCGCCCTCCGCCATGAAATGAAGCTGCAGATCCTGCGAAAGCTCCACCGACTTGAGCGGGCCGTCCGGCTCGTCGATATAGGTGAACACGCCTGTAAAGGACGCCTGTGCATGGACCTGCGCGCTCTCATCCGCGCCAAGGCGCACGCCGACCGTCACCTGTCCGGGCGTGAACGCGTCCTTGACGGCCTCAAGCCCCGTGTCAAGATCGATATAGGTGATCCGCACGGCGCTGATGTCCTCCTTGACATCCGAGAGACTGACCGCCGCCGGCACGTCAAGCGCCCCTGTCATACGCGCATCCGACATCTGCCAGCCGCCCTCTTGAAGGCAGTATTCCACGCGCGCCGCGTATCGGCTGCTTAAACCATCGCTCGTACCCGAGATCACGACGCTGACCATATCCGTGCGCTGCTGCGCGTCCGCACTGATCGTAAGCTGCGGCATGTGAAACGCGTTGCCCAGCGTCATTCTCCGCGCGTCGACGCAGAGCATGGTCACGTTTCCCTCGCGCACGGTGTACAATTCGTCAAGCAGATCGAGCGGTTCATCCGCGGAGGGAATGCGCAGGCAGCTCATCGCGACGAGTGTCTTCGTGCCGTCCTGCGTCAGATACGGCTCGATGGTGATCTCCCGCTGCGATTCCTCCGCCATCGTGCAGCCCAGCGCGGGTTGCGTCTGCCGCAGGAGATATGTGCCCGAGGGAAGCGGCGTATCGCTTTGATAGGCCGTATTCTCCGTGACAAAGGATGTGACCACCTCGCCGTCGCTGTTGAGCAGCTCAAACGCGCTGCCCGCGACGTGATCGCCGTTGTCGTCCAAGAGATCCAGCTCGAAAAATCCCAAATCGCTCACGACCAGGCAGTCAAGCGTCGTCGTCTCGCCCGCCGTCAGCGTCACCTCGTAGACCTGCTGCGCGCCCGTGAAGCCCTCTTTGGGGTTTAGCTCCTTTAGATAATACGTCGTTCCGTCGATGGACGCGGGAAGCTTCACCTGCAAAGTGCGCCCCGATGCCGCCGCCTGTTCCGCCGTCACGCCCGCCCAAATCGTCAAAGGCTCCTTTTCGCTTTCATACGGCTGCAGCTCGCCATCCTGCCGCGTGTACAGCGCGAACTCGCCCTCCATCGGCACGATCAGCGATGAAAAGCGCTCGCCAAGCACCAGGCCCGTCTTGCGCACCGTCAGCACAGCGTATTCTTCCAAAGGCACGCGCAGATCGCAGACCTCGCCGCCGGATATCGCGACCGATTGATCCGACACGGGCACAAAGCCTTCCGGCGCGCGCGTCTCGCGCAGCACGTATTCGCCCGCGGGCAAGCCGCCCACGTAATATTCGCCCGCATCGCCCTGCGCGCTCAGCGGATAGACCTCCCCGCTCTGCGCGATCAGCGTGAAGTCGGCGCTTGCCTCCTCCTCGCCCACGAGCTGCACGCGCAAGCCGCCCATGTCATCCATGCGGACGAGTTCAGCGCGCGTAAGCTGCCCATTTTGGACGGTGAAGTGCGCGTTGAGCGTGCCGCTTGTCCCGTCGTCCGTCTGCGCGACATACTCGCCCGCGGGCAGCTGCACGTGCACCAGGCCATCCTCCCCGCTTGTAAAGGACTGCGGCTCCGCCACGCCCTCCCGCACGCGCGATACGCGCACCTCTGTCCCGCCAAGCGCACGCAATGTCTGCTGTCCGCTTTCGTCAAGGCTGCAGAGCATGACGCTCAGCTCGGCCGTGCCATATGTCGGATGCTCCATCCGCACGACAGGCGCGTCCCCCGCCTCCACGTGCAATCGCGTCGCCGCGGCCATGTCATGCCCCGCGGGCGCGCTCAAGCAGACCACCTCGATCTCGCCCGGGAACAGCGATCCTGTGACCGCCGCACCATTTGAGTCCGTCCACGCGATGCTCGTGTTGCCCGCGCCGTCCGTGATGCTGTACTGTGCACCGCTGAGCAGCGCGCCCTGTTCGTCCACGCTGCGCAAAAGGAGCCTCGCGTTCTGCGCCGGAAAGTAGACCGCCGCGCTCGATGAGGGCAGCTCTACCGCGCGCGACAGACCGCCCACGTGAAGGTTTTTCGCGCTCTCCTCGTCCATGCGCAGCGTGTAGACGCCGCTGAGCATGTTCAGCGTCACCATGCCGTCCCGGGTATCGACCTGCGCGACCGTTTCGCCGCGCTCGTCAAGCACGTCCAATGTCATTTCGCCGGGAATGCCGCTCGTGATCCGCTCGCCGGCATCATCAAGATCGATCGCAAGCAGCGCGAACGATTGCGACTCCCATGTGCGCAGCGATACGTTCACCTCCGTCAGCTCGCCCGGGCGCACCCAAACGTTCAGCGACTGCGGATCGTCCGTGGTTTCCTCGCCCGATGTGACACGCCAAAGCTGCGTATCCTGTGGCAGTTCAATCGCATCGATCGCGTATTCGCCCGCGGGCAGCGCGTCCGAAAGCGCCCTGCCGTCGATGTCAAATGCGTAAGGGCCGGCAATCGCGCCCGTCTCGCGGTTCACGAAGGACACGCCTCCGCCCGCGATCGCGTGCGCCGATGTCGCCTGCGCGAGTATGCGGCCCGTGCTCTGCACCGCCGTGAGCGACAGCTCCGTCGTCTGTGACGCCGTGATGAACACGCTGCCCTCGTGAGCGGTCAGTGTCGCATCCACATCGCCCTCATACGCGCAGAGATAACCGTATTCCCCCGCAAGCAGCCAAACCCTGGCATGGCCCTCCTCGTCCGTCACGACGTCAGGCGCGCCCTGCACGCTCAAGCGCACACCGGCAAGCGGCGCGTCGACGATTTCCCCGCCAGATGAGATCGCGCGGTAGACCGCGGTCACGAGAAGCGAACCCGCCGCGGGATGCACGAAGGAGACCTGCGTCAATTGTGCCGCGTTCACCTGCACGGACACATCGTCCGCGGGAACCGCGTTGTTTTCAGCGAATGCTGCATATGCGGGAAACACGCCCTCCGGCAGCGCGCTCTCTGTGACCGTGTAGACGCCCGATTGATCGATCTCAAAGACCGCTTTGCCCTCTGCGTCCGTGACCGCGGTCAGCGCGTCCCCGCCCGCGCCTTGCGCCGTCAACGTCACGCCCGGTTCCGGCGCGCCCATCTCATCTTGTACATGAACCTCAAGCCGCCCGCGCATCGCGTTGCGCACGACGATCTCGCCTGACGCCACATCGATCGGGATCATCGCCTGCGCGTCAAACCCATAGCCCTCCGGCGCACGCTCCTGCCGCAAGAAGAAGTCGATTCCGCGCGGCAGTGCAAAGCGCGCGCCATCACGGCCCGTGCGAATGCGCATGGGCTGCGCGGGCGAGAGCGGATCGGCCCACGGCATAAATCCGCCCGTGCTCGTGCGAACGTACACGCCAAACTCCGCGTCGGCAAGCGAGGGGATGAGCACGGTGCCCTGCTGCTCATCGTAGGTGAGTCCCTCGACGCGCAGCACGATGGCCCCGTTGCCATCCGGCTCCACGCGCTCGGGCACATAGATCAAATCGCCCAGGCGCCATTCCTCCGCCAAGGCGGACACGCCCAGCACCAGAAGCACGCACAAAAGCGCGCACAACCCCTTTGTTTTCACGCGATCTCCTCCGCTATGTCGATCGGCTGATGACCGTTCCCCCTGATTGACCGGATTCATTTTAGCCTTTTGGCCGGGACTTGTCAAGAAATGTGAATTGTGCTATGCTTGATGTGTATGAATGGGAGGCTGTCATCGATGAACAACACGCATACGGAAGACTGCTTTATCCGCCCGACCGACTGCGACCTGCTGCACAGGATGCGTCCGGACGCGCTCTTCATCGCCATGCAGGAATGCGGTGAGCGTCACGCCATCGAGCTGGGCGTGGGCTATGACGCGCTGATCCGCCGCGGCATGTTTTTTGTGCTCTCGCGCATCCACGTGAATGTGCTGCGCGCGCCGCAAAGCGGGGAAACGCTCGTGCACACGACATGGCCCGGCACCGTCAATCACTTCTTCTTTCCGCGCTATCACATCCTAGCGCAAAAGGACGGCACGCCCGTCGTGCAAGCCGCCGCGCTGTGGGTGCTGCTTGACGCGGATAAGCGCAAGATCGTCACGCCCTCAAATTCAGGCATACGCTTTCCGGACAACAGCGCCATCCCCGCGCCCACGTCCCTGCCCATGCGCCTGCCCGCACCGCTTGACGCGATGAGCACATCGCAGCGCGCGCCGATGTACTCCGATTTTGACGTGAATGGGCACGTCAATAACACGCGTTACATCGCATGGCTGTGTGATGCGCTGGGCGTCGATACGATGCGCAGCCGGTATATCGGCGAATTGACCGCAGGATATGAAAAGGAGATCCGCGCGCAGGATCCGCTCGCTCTCTCCCTGTCCCGCGACGGGGACGCGTTTTTCTTTAACATCACCTCCGCGCAGGGCGATAAGCACTTCGTCGCCGGCGGCACGCTGCTTTGCACATGAGTCCTCCTTCGGGAGGATTTTTTATGTGAGGGAATCCGTTCAGCGGATAGTGACCAGAGGAATCGGCTCATCCGCCTCGTATACTGTCACTGTTCTATATTCACCGGTCCTCGCTGTTCACTCCACCGATATCGTAACCGGGGAAAGGGCTACTTTCGCTTTTGAAACAGTGCCAGAACCGCTGCCGCCGCCATGCACAGTCCGGACAGCCCGCAGACAAAGGAAGGCCAGGGCAGTCCCGCGACAGTAGCCACCTTCATGCCGGAAAATAAACCGGAAGCGACAAGCAATCCCGCAGCCAATATGGCGAGCGACAGGCATCTCACATGCTCATGCTCGGCGCTTCGCCTGTCGGAGGACACCGTCTGTTCTGTGATCACCTTGAGTTGTCCGCGCTCCGCCATGCGAAGCAGGCAGGACACCTGCGCCGGAAGGGCAACTGCGCCTCTCACAGCATCAAACAGAACGCGGCCCTGATCCTGCAGCTTTTCCTTCCAGTTGTCATCAGATCGCGCTTCCTCCGACATTCGATTTTCGACGATCCTCAGCAGGCTGATGTCCGGCGATAGATTCGCAAGAACGCCTTCCAGCGTGACCATACCCCTGCCCAACATAGAAACCCCTTTGGGCAGGGCGATCCTGTGCGACATGGCCAAATCCATCAATTCGCCAAACACCTGCGACAGATTCATGTCACCCAGTTCCAAAGCGCCGTACCGATTGAGAAACGCCTCGATATCCCGATAGAGCCGCGGGTAATCGACCTGCGCCTGCACCACGCCGATGGCAAGAACCGCGCTCACAAGCCCTTCGACATCGTGCATCGCGACCGCACGTACCGCATCGCGCATCAGTTTGCGGTCTTTGAGCGACAATCGTCCCATCATCCCAAAGTCAAGCCATATGATCTTGCCGTCGTGAATCAGCAGATTGCCGGAATGGGGATCCGCGTGAAAGAAGCCATCATCCAGTACCTGACGAATGTAGTGATTGGATAGCTTTTCTCCAATATCGTTGCGATCATAGCCGGCCGCGTCCAAGGCATCCGTATCGCCGATGGGAATCCCTTCTACGCGCTCCATCACGAGCACATGGGCGGAAGCGTGCTCGATATGCGGGCAGGTAGCAAAGGCGATCTCCCTGCAGTTTTCAGCAAAGCGTTCCGCGTTCTTGGCCTCCGTGCAGAAATCCATTTCCTCGCGCGCGACAGCCCAGATTTCGTCCAGAACCGTTTCAAAATCGATCACTTTCCCGATGGGGAGCGGTTTGACGATCTTTGCGGCACGCTTGAGCAGTGCGATATCCTGGGACATCGTATCGTATATGCCTGGACGCTGGACCTTGACCGCCGCTGCCTTGCCCATACCACGTCCGTCCTCTGACCGCAGCACAGCCGCGTGGACCTGAGCGATCGACGCGGAACCGAGCGGATCTTCATCAAAGGACGAAAAGATCTCCTGAAGCGGCCTGTCGAACTCCTCTTCCAGCACCGCTCTGACCTGCGAAAAAGGCATCGGCTCGTTTTTAACCCGCAGCTTCGCCAGCTCGTCGCAGTAAGCGGCAGGCAAAACATCCGGACGGGAGGAAAGGAGCTGCCCCGCCTTGACAAAAGTAGGGCCCAATTCCTCCAACATCTCTCGAAGCCGGACGGGATCGAGTCCTGAAAATCTGCAATGTCGCCACAGGATCCTGACGATTTCCATCATGCGCCTTATCACAGCGCGTCGATTCGGCCTTGATCCCGCTTCCTTCGCGGCTACACCGCTGGTCTCAGACCTCACCTTGATGATCCTCGTCCATCGCGGCCAGTATATCGATGAGCCTGTGACGCTCCTCCGCGGTCAGCTGCGAGGCCCACCTTTCCAATTCCCCCTCGACGCATGACGCGCTCTTGCGGCGCTTGAGCTCTTCGTTGACCATTTTGCCTTTCTGAACCACCTGCTCCCCCTTTTTGACCAGTTCTCCCGCGATTTCGTCCGCTTTTTCTCCGGCGATTGCCGCAGCGCCTACGCCTGCCAATGCCACCTTTTTGAGATCATTGCCCAATTCTGTCAACATGATGATTCATCCTCTCGCTGCTCACGCATGTGTAAAAGCTGCGCGTCCACGCGCCGTATGACGTCCGCCTCCTGCATGCCCATTATACGCAAACCGCGTTGCCTATTCAAGCCATTTCATGTGATGTAAAACACCTGAAAGCGAACCGCTTCCGCTTTTCCCCATCAATTGAAAAAACAGCATGGAAGATCGGCGGTCGGTCAAAAGCAAGATGTGAATAAGAGACGATAAACGCATCTGTTTTGACTGATGAACCTTCGTCCACATGATTTTGAAACGGCAATGATTCGGTCGCCGGAATCAAAAGTCCACATCGCATGTTCAGCCGCTCGAGTGTTGATCTTTTAAATGCGCTGTACTATACTTTGAATCGCCAAATGACGCGACAGGCGCTGCCATTTTGATGTGACAGTGAACCCGGATCATATTTGCGACATCCGTGTTCAGCGCCTGCGCATGCCGGTTGTCGCGCCGGAGTGGTGATTGCTATGGACAGTGTAAAAGTGTATGCGATGTCTTTTGCCAAAATTTATGCCGCGCTGGTCGCCAAAGCGGAACGAAAGGGCCGCACGCGCGCGGAAGTGAACGAGATCATCCGTTGGCTGACCGGCTATGCTGCTGATCAGATCACCGCGCTTTCACAGAGCGAGGTCACAACCGGCGATTTTTTCCTTCAGGCGCCTATGCCCAATCCCAATCGTGAACGCATTAAAGGTGTGGTGTGCGGCGTACGCGTGGAAAACATCGAAGATCCGCTGATGCGGGATATCCGCTATCTGGATAAGCTCGTGGATGAACTGGCTAGGGGAAAGCCGATGGCGAAGATATTGCGGAATGAATGATATCCTCAGAAGCCGTGTTTCATGATGTCTTTGGCGAGCCGCCTGCGCAATTTGACGTTGATAATGTAAAATGTGACAACACTAATGTGACAACACTAAACCCCCATGCGCTACTTTTGGCATCACCATACATTGGATTACAGTCAATAAAGTGGACAAGTGAAATGACGAAAGACGTGAGATTCAGCTTGATTGGGGGACAGGCCATTATTGTGGGAATGAGGTCTGAGGGAATTATAAAAACCGGAGATATAGGTTA
>CAYUZP010000005.1:0-28187 GCA_964449655.1 uncultured Oscillospiraceae bacterium | reverse complement strand
CTGTGCGTGAGCAATGTCTCTCCGTCAAGGGTCTTGATGGTGAACGTGCGATCCTCATACACCATGTAGCTCTTTTTAAAGCCTTCCTTGGGCAGCGCGCAGGAGCCGGGGTTGATGATCGTCATGCCGTCCTTATGCTGCACGACGGGCACGTGCGTGTGGCCGTGGATCAGCAGATCGCCTTCCCTGTGCGGCGGCAGGTTGTCGATGTTAAAAAGGTGCCCGTGCGTGACGAACGCCGTGCGGCCGTCAAGGTCTAAAAGCGCGTAATCCGCCATGATGGGGAACTGCAGCACCATCTGATCCACCTCGGAATCGCAATTGCCGCGCACGCAGAGCAGGCTGTCCTTCACGCTGTTGAGCAGCGCCGTCACGCCCCGCGTGTCGTATTGATCGGGCAGATCGTTGCGCGCGCCATGGTAGAGCAGATCGCCCAGCAGCACGAGGCGCGACGCCTTCTCCTGCTCAAACCGGCGCACGACGGCCTCGGCGGCGTTCTTCGAGCCGTGAATGTCCGAAGCGAACAAAAGCTTCATTTGATTTACCCCTTCCGTTGTCCTGACGGGCTTTAAAGCGCGTCGATCTCGAGCACGATGGGGCAGTGGTCGCTGCCCATCACGTGTGCGTCGATGCGCGCTGCCCGTACGCGGTCCTTGATGCGCCTTGAAACGAGAAAGTAGTCAATGCGCCATCCCACGTTGTTCTGCCTGGCGTTAAACCGATTGCTCCACCAGGTGTAGGCGCCGGTTTCATCCGGGTGCAGAAAGCGGAACGTGTCCACAAAACCGGCGTCTATGAGGCGCGTCATGGCCGCGCGTTCCTGCATCGTGAAGCCCGCGTTATTCACATTGGTCTTTGGGTTCTTGATATCGATCTCCTCATGCGCGACGTTCAGATCCCCGCACGCGATCACCGGCTTTTGGCGATCCAGCGCGCACAGATAGGCCCTCAAATCGTCCTCCCAGCGCAGGCGGTAGGGAAGCCGGGCCAGGTCGCGCTGGCTGTTCGGCGTGTAGATCGTGACCAGAAAGAAGCCCTCATATTGGAGCGTGATCAGCCTGCCCTCGTGGTCATGCTCGTCGATGCCCATGTGAAAGCTTACGTCGAGCGGTTCGCGTTTGGCGAGGACAGCGGTGCCCGAATAGCCCTTTTTTTCCGCTGCATTGAGGTATGCGTGATAGCCCTCCGCGGGAATCTGCGCATCGCCCTGCATCATCCTCGTCTCCTGAAGGCAGAAAAAGTCCGCGTCCTGTACGGTGATGTAGTCGCCAAATCCCTTGCGAATGCAGGCGCGCAGGCCGTTTACATTCCATGAGATCAGTTTCATCGTGCCTTCCATGCGCTCATCCCTGCGCGAGAAGCGCGGCGGTCTCCTCGGCGACAGATGCCTCGTCCGGCTTCATCGCCTCCAGCGTACGCAGCAATAGGTCGTCAAGGTCCCAGCCGAGCATCTCGGCGCCCTGCGCGATCACCTCGCGTGAGCAACCCGCGGCGAACGCCTTTGACTTGTATTTCTTCTTCAGGCTCTTGAGATCCATGTCCGCGATGCTGCCCGATGGACGCATCTTCGCGCACGCGCCGATCAGTCCGGTCAACTCGTCGCAGGCAAAGAGCACCTTTTCCATCTCGTGTTCCGGTTTGATGTCCACGCAAATGCCATAGCCGTGGCTGGCGACGGCGTGTATGAGGCGCGGCTCTGCGCCCGCGTCCCTGAGCAGCTCTTGGCATTTGACGCAGTGCTGCTCTGGCCACTGTTCAAAGTCGATGTCATGCAGAAGGCCGACGATCGCCCAGAAGTCGGCCTCCTCGCCGTAGCCTAGCGCGTTAGCCATGCGGCGCATGACCTTTGAGACGGTGATCGCGTGATTCAGATGAAAGGGTTCGCTGTTGTAACGGCGCAAGAGCGCCAAAGCCTCGTCATAGTTCATCGTGTGTCCTCCTTTATAGATGATTTTATTATACCCGCGCGCACAATCGGTGTCAACGCCTTTGCCGCGTGGAACGGGCGGCCGTGTGCGGCCTTAAAGCGGACGGCAGGTTCTTGAAAACCGACGCGGCTGATGGTAAAATAGAGAGGGTTTCATGAAGAAACGGCGCGGTTATGCGTCCGCGCGGTTTTTCGCCCCGTTTATTCTTGTGTTCACACAGGGAACATGATAAAATAGAATCGCTGTCGTGCGCCGCAAAGGGCGAATCCACGCGGCGGCACAAGGAGCAATGCATTGTCTACACAGATCACGGTCGGGCTGATCTCGCTGGGCTGCAGCAAGAACCGCGTCGACTCCGAGCAGATGCTGTGCTATTTAGGCGAGCACGGCTACAAGTTCGTCTCCGATCCGGCGAAGGCGGAGGTCATCATCGTCAACACGTGCGGCTTCATACAGTCCGCGAAGGAGGAAGCCATCGCTGCGCTCTTTGAGATGGCGGAATACAAGAAGACGGGTCGCTGCCGTCTGCTCATCGCGACGGGCTGCTTTGCGCAGCGCTATCCGGACGCCATACGCGAGGAGATGCCCGAGGTCGACGCGATATTGGGCGTCAATGAATATCAGCGGTTGGATCAGGCGATACGCGAGGCGCTCGCGGGCGCGCATCCGGTCTACACGAAGGACGACGGCACGTTCTTTGAGTGCGGCCGTGTGCTGACGACACCGCCTTACAGCGCGTATATCCGCATCGGCGAGGGGTGCGACAACCGCTGCTCGTACTGCGCGATACCGCTGATCCGCGGCGGCTACCGCAGCCGTCCCGAGGCGGACATCCTAAGCGAGGTGCGGCGTCTGGCCGATTCGGGCGTTCGGGAATTCACGCTGATCTCGCAGGATACGACCCGCTACGGCACGGATGGCGGAGGGCAAAGCGGCCTGCCCGAATTGATCGAGCATGTCGCGGCCATCCCCGGCGTCTCATGGCTGCGCACGCTGTACTGCTATCCCGAGCGCGTGGATGACAGGCTCCTTGACACCATCGCGCGTCTGCCGAACGTCTGCGATTACATCGATCTGCCGGTGCAGCACATCAGCGCGCACATCCTGCGCGACATGAACCGCGCCGGCGGAAGCGAGCGCGTACGCGAGGCCTGCCGCAATGTCAAAGCGCATGGGCTCACGCTGCGCACGACGCTCATGGTCGGCTTTCCGGGCGAAACGGATGCCGATTTTGAGGAATTGATGGACTTCACGCGCGACATGCGCTTTGACCGCATGGGTGCGTTCATGTTTTCACCCGAGGAGGGCACGCGCGCCGAAAATATGCCCGGGCAGGTGGACGAGGCGGTCAAGCGGGCGCGCTACGACGCGCTGATGGCGCTGCAGCGCGAAATCTCCCTGTCGCTAAACCGCGCGCGCGTGGGCACGACATGCCGCGTGCTGGTCGAGGGAAGGCGCGGCGAGCGCTATGTGGGCAGGAGCGCCCGCGAGGCGCCGGAGACCGACGGCAGCATCTGTTTTAGCGCTGAGACGCCTTGTGAAATCGGGCAGTTTGTCGACGTGCGCATCACATCCGCGCGCGCCTATGATCTGATGGGGGTACGCGTATGAACCATCGACAAGACGCTGTGGCATCCCAAAGCGGGCCTGCCGCGCTGTATCACGCGATCCTCGGCATGAACCTGCCCAACAAGCTGACCTTGCTGCGCGTTTTGCTCGTGCCGGTCTATCTGTTGCTGCTCTGGCACGGCGCGTCAATCCCGGCGCTGGTCGTGTTCGCGGCGGCGTCGCTGACCGATCTGCTGGACGGGCACATCGCGCGCTCCCGCGGTCTGGTCACCAATTTCGGCAAGTTCATGGACCCCATCGCGGACAAGCTGCTGACGCATACGGCGTTCATCATGCTCCTGGCGATGGGACGGCTCCACGTGGCCGCGTGCATACTGTTCATCGCGCGGGAATTCGTCGTCTCCGGCTTGCGACTGGTCGCCGCGTCTCAGGGGCGCGTGATCGCCGCGGGGAAGAGCGGAAAGGTCAAGACCGTGCTTCAGATGGCGCTGATCATGGTGCTGACATGTGATCTACACGTGGGCAGCGGGCTGCTCTCGCTGACAAGCCTTTTGACATTGGCCGCGTCGGTTGCGACGCTCTATTCGATGATCGAATACCTCTGGCAAAACCGCGCGGCATACCTGGAGATCGCGGACACGGACGACGCGCCGCAGCTGGCCGCGGGGCAGGCGCTCATCTCTCGCGCGCTGCACGTCGCGACGGCCGAGAGCTGCACGGGCGGGCTTGTCGCCTGCAGGCTGGTCGATGTTCCGGGGATCTCCGCGTCGCTTGGCGAGGCGCACGTCACCTATTCAAACGAGGCGAAGATGCGCTACTGCGGTGTGCGCGAGGAGACATTGCAAAAAAGCGGCGCGGTCAGCGAGGAGACGGCGCGGGAGATGGCCGAGGGACTGCGCTCAAAAAGCGGTGCGGACATCGCCGTCGCGACCACGGGCATCGCTGGGCCGGACGGCGGAACGGCGGAAAAGCCCGTGGGTCTTGTCTACATCGCCTGTGCCAGCGCTTACGGCACGGACATCGTGCGCTTGACGCTCGACGGTTCCAGGCAGCAGATTCGTTCGCAGGCCGCAAAGCGCGCGCTTGACATGGTCAGGCAGGCGGCAGGCCGCTATCCTGAAAGGTCATGACAGCGGGCAGCGCTTCACCGCCCCGCATCGAAAGGAGCACGCACATGGCAACCAAGGTGAAAAAGCCCGAAACGGAGACGACCGGTGTCAATGCCGAGCGCAAGAGGGCGCTGGACATCGCGCTGTCGGGCATTGAAAAGCAGTTTGGCAAGGGCGCGGTCATCCGCATGGGCGACAGGCCTGTGCAGGATGTGCAGGTCATTTCCACCGGCTGTCTTGATCTGGACATCGCGCTGGGCGTGGGCGGTCTGCCGCGCGGGCGCATCGTCGAGATCTTTGGCCCGGAATCCTCCGGCAAGACCACGGTCGCGCTGCACGTCGTCGCGGAGGCACAGCGCGCGGGCGGCCTTGCCGCGTTCATCGACGCGGAACACGCGCTGGATCCCGTCTATGCCCGCAACCTCGGCGTGGATATCGATCAGCTCTACGTCTCGCAGCCGGACACCGGCGAACAGGCGCTGGAGATCTGCGAGGTGCTCGTGCGCTCCGGCGCTTTGGATGTCGTCGTCATAGACTCCGTGGCGGCGCTGGTGCCCAAGGCGGAGATCGACGGCGAGATGGGTGATTCATTCGTCGGACTGCAGGCGCGGCTGATGAGCCAGGCGCGGCGCAAGCTCGCGGGCATCGTCAGCAAGACCAACTGCATCTGCCTGTTCATCAACCAGCTCCGCGAGAAGGTCGGTGTCATGTATGGCAGCCCGGAGACGACGCCCGGCGGGCGGGCGCTGAAGTTCTACGCGTCCGTGCGCATCGACATCCGCCGCGCGGAGCAGCTCAAGGACGGCACGAACGTCGTCGGCAACAGGACGAAGGCGAAGATCGTCAAGAACAAGGTCGCCCCGCCCTTCCGCGTCGCGGAATTTGACATCCTCTATGGCGAGGGCATCAGCAAGGAAGGCAGTCTGCTTGACAATGCCGTCGCGCTGGACATCATCCACAAATCCGGCGCGTGGTTTTCCTATGGCGACATGCGCATCGGGCAGGGCCGCGAGAACACCCGCAAGTTCCTCAAGGAACATCCCGATTTCGCGCAGGAGATCGATACGCTCGTGCGCGCGCAGCTGCTGGGCGGCAGCAAGACAGAGACAATCTCGGAGATCCCAGACGAATTTGACGAGCTGGAAGAGGAGGACATGCTGGAGGATCTGCCGCCGATGGAAGAGGATGAATAGAGGATCAAAGGCACGGGGAATCGATATGAATCGCTATTTGAAGGCTTTGGCGCGAGTGGCCGCGTGCGCGCTCTTTATGGCCCTGTGTACCATCGCGGCGGCAGCCGAACCCGCTGATGTGAAGGAGGAAAAGGTGATCTTTATCGCGTCGGATCTGCACGTGCTCTCCCCATCGCTCACGGACTACGGCGAGCGCTTCATGCAGATCATCGAATCGGCGGACGGCAAGGTCACGCATTACTCGCCCCAGATCGCGCAGGCGTTCGTCGCGCAGGCGCTGGAGGCAAGGCCGGACGCCATCGTGCTCAGCGGCGATTTGACGCTCAACGGTGCGCCGCAAAGCCACAGCGACCTCGTGAACATCCTCAGGCCGCTGCGGGACGCGGGCATCCCCGTGCTGGTCATGCCCGGCAATCACGACGTCGGCCCTCTCGCCTATCGCTTTGGCCCGGACGGCGCGAGCTTCATCCTGGGGACGAGCGCGGCGCAGTTCGCTGAATTCTACGCGGATTTCGGCTACGCGGACGCGCTTTCCCGCGACAGCGCGTCGCTAAGCTATTGCGCGCAGCTCTTTCCGGGCTGTCGGGCGATCCTCATCGACGTGAACGCGAATGAGGAACCCGGCGCAGTCGCACAAAAGACGCTGCTCTGGGTCGAGGAGCAGCTCATAGAGGCGAAACGCGCGGGCGAAACCGTGATCGGCGTCACGCATCAGAACCTGATGGCGCACAGCACATTGATTCAAAGCGGCTTCGTCATTGACAACGCGCAGGCGCTGCAGAGCCTCTTTGAGCGCTATGGCGTCACCCTCAACCTGAGCGGACATATGCACATGCAGCACGTGATAAAGCAAGAGGGCATCACGGAGATCGCGACGGGTTCTCTCGCCGTGTCGCCCAACGCGTATGGCGTGCTGACCCTTGATGCCGACGGCCCTGTGCTCTATCAAAGGGTGCCGGTCGACGTGCGCGCGTGGGCTACCCAAAACGGCGAGACCAATCCGGACCTTCTGGACTTTGCGGCCTATTCGCGGCGCTTCTTTGAGCAGACGACAAGGCGGCAGGTGACCGCGCAGCTTTCGGGGAGCGCGATAGACGAGGAGGATCGAAAGCGCATGATCGATTTTGCCGTGCGCTTCAACTGGGAATACTTTGCCGGCGCGGTCGAGGAGATCGACGAGGAGACGCTCGCGCTGTTTGACGCGCTGCTGCCGGACGCGTTCTTCACGCTCTATCTGAACAGCATCGCCAAGGAAGCCCCCTACGACATGAACACGGTGCGGTTTTGATGGCTACGCGGGCGCGGCCAGCGCTTTGGCCCGGGAAGCGAATGGGACAAAAAAGCCCTTTAGGCTCGGCGATAGGCCGCGTCCAAAGGGCGTTGCTTTTTTGTGGCGTTTTTTTATTGGTTGATCTCCAGAACCTTGTCGCGCAGTTCCTTTTCCAGCCGTCCCAGCTCGATGGACGCCTGTTCGCGCTGCACCGCGCCCTCGCGCTGTATCCGTTGCACTTCGGTCAGCGTATCGATGAGCGCCGTGTTCGCGATGCGGATCGTCTCGAGATCGATCACGCCGCGCTCGGCTTCCTTCGCCGTCTCGACGGTGCTCGTCTTGAGCCGCTCGGCATTGGAGCGCAAAAGCTCGTTGGTCATGTCGGTCACGGCCTTCTGCGCGTCCAGCGCGTCCTCCGCGTGCTGCATGCCCATCGCGATGATCATCTGGCTCTTCCACAGCGGAATCGTGTTGACGATCGTGGACTGTATGCGCTCGGCGAGCACGTTGTCGTTCGTCTGCATCAGGCGGATCTGCGGGCCCATCTGCACGGACACCATGCGCGTCAGCTTCAAATCGTGTATGCGCTTTTCAAACCGCTCGATCAGCTGCGAAAAGTCGTTGGCGGTCTGCGCGTCCGCCGGATCGGCCGTCTCCTGCGCCTTGGCCAGAAGCGACGGCAGTTCCGTCTCCTTCAGGCGGCGGAGCTTCTCCTCGCCCGCGATGATGTAGAGCGTCAATTCGTGATAGTACTGCTCGTTTTGCGCGTACAGATCGTCCAGCATCGCGCAGTCGGAGATGAGCATCTTTTGATGCTCCTTGAGCGTCGATATGATCTCCGTCACGTTCTCTGAAACCTTGTCAAAGCGCGCCCTCAGCTGCGTGATGTTGTTGCCGGCCTTCTTGAACAGGCCGAACAGTCCGCCCTTCTTGCCCTCGTCCACGTCAAAGCCGCGCAGCGTGGAGACCAGGTTGGTCAGCATGTCGGAGATCTCGCCCGTGTCCTTCGTCTTCACGTCCTCCAGGATCTTGTCCGAGAACTGCGAGATCTTCATCTGCGCGGCATTGCCGTACTTGAGCACCGTCTCGCTGTTGGTGATGTCGATGCGATCGACAAACGCGAGCACCGCCGCTTGTTCTTCCGGGGATAGGTTGTCAAAGTTCAGCGAGTCGTCCTCCGCATCGACGGGCTCCACGGGCGTCTTCTGCGCCTCGGGCACCGCCTGCTGAACCGCTGCTGCGTAGGATACGGGGCCGTGCGTCGTTTGGGCGGGCTCCGCCGCGGGCGTCGGCTCCGCGGGGGCCTGCGCCGTCTGATCCGGCTGCTCCGCGGGAGATGGCTCCTCTTCCGTTGCGGGGCTTTGCTCCGGCTCGACCTCGTCTCCGGGCAGCACCAGCATGGGAATCTTCAGATTGTCATCCATCGTCGTTCGCTCCTTTTTGAGACTTTATCGCGATTTATGTCTGTGTCCTGATCGGGATGTTGAAGGCTAAAGATGGCACAAGCGCTTTTCATGTCCATCATACACCTTTTTTTATTCGCTGTAAAGCATTTCTTCGCGATCCCGCGGGGAGGCCGCAGTTTTTACAATTTTGTAATACTTGTCCGCGGGCGCTAAAAAAGGCGTCTTCCCCGCTTTTTGAGGAAGCACGCCTCGTGTTCAGCCGTTCGCGGCCCGTCCCGAGTCGTAGAGGATGTCCTCGATGACGCCGGTGTCCATGTTCACGGTCACGCTGTACATGCCGTCCTTTTCGGTGAACACGCTCTGTGACTGGTGGAGCCAGAACCGCAGCGTGACAAGGGGATGAGCACCCGAGGAATCAAAGAGGATGTCGTTATCGTCCATGGGCCACACGAGCATTGCCGTCTGCTCGTCCGTAAGGCCGTACTGCCCTACAAGCGCGGCGAGGCCAAGCTCTTTGCAGGCGTCTACGGGATAGGCGACGGAAGCGTCGAGCCTTGTGCGTTCCTCGGCCCATGCGCGATGTCTCGTCGCCAGGGACGCTGTCCATTTGCGCGTAGGCCGCTTGACATGCTAGGAGCCAGATAAGCGCGAGCGCGAGTCCCTTCGTGGCGGTGCTCAAGGACTGCCTATGAAAATGAAAACGTGTATGAAACATGTTTGCCTCCCGTCCGGTCCAATTTGAAAGGGTTTACGCTGATTAGACGCGCGCGGGGGCGATATTTTAACGCTTCCGTGAAAAAAAGGGAAAGGGAAAGAGGAAATCGCGGATAACGGCGCGAAACTATACAAATCGCAAGAATCCATCAACCTTGAGACGCGTTCGTGGGGAGGGCATGACGATGAACGAAGCGATGGCGATGGCGCTGCTCGTATCCACGCGGGGATTGGGCTACAAGAGGCGCTCCTTGCTGCTCAAGGGAGCGGGCAGTGCGCGGCGCGTGATCGAGGAACCGCGCGCTTACGAGGCGCTTTTGGGCGAGGACACCCTGCGCTCGCTGCTTTTAAACATACGCGACGCGGACAAAATTCGCGCGCGGCTGGAGCGCAATCACATGCAGCTGGTCGTGCTGGGCGGCGAGGGATATCCGCCGCTGCTCGCGCAGATCGCTGCGCCGCCGCATCTGCTCTTCGTCTGGGGCGACAGCGACCTTTGCGACCCGCGTCCGTTCGCCATCGTCGGCACGCGCAAGGCCAGTGACTACGGCTTAAGGCACACGTCGTCCATCGCGAGCGCGCTGGCGCAATCGGGCGTCTGCGTGGTCTCCGGCCTGGCGCTGGGCATCGACGCGGCGGCGCACAGCGGCGCGCTTCTTGGCGAGGGGCGGACGATCGCCGTGATCGGCAGCGCGCTTGACCGCTTTTACCCGGAGGCCAACCGACCGCTGATGAACCGTATACTCGAGTCCGGCGGAAGCGTCATCACGGAATACCCGCCGGGTTCGCCGCCCACGCGCTACACCTTTTTGGAGCGCAACCGCATCATCGCGGGGATCGGCCGGGGCGTATTGGTGACCGAGGCCGGATTGTCCAGCGGCGCGCTGCGCACGGTGCACGACGCGCTGGACGAGGGCCGCGAGGTGTTCGCGCTGCCCGGGAGCGTGGACAGCGCGCTCTCCGATCTGCCCAACCAGCTGATCTCGGAAGGCGCGTGCCTGACGAGGTGCGCATCGGACATCATCGAGCAGCTCTTTACGCATTCCCCCGAGCCCGCGCCCCGCCGGACACGGCCAAAAAGGCAGGAGCGTCCGGATAAGCGGTCGCGCGCGGCTTCCCAAAGGCCCGCGCCCGCGAAGGCGCCACAATCTGCGCCAAAGCCCTCGCCGGCTTTGCCCGGGGAGCGGGAACAGGCGGTGCTGCGCGCGCTTGACCAGGGCGAGGCGGACTTTGACGCGCTGTGTGAGCGGACGGGCATCCCCGCGGATCAGCTCAGCGCGCTGCTGATGATGATGGAGATGGATGGGTATATCCTGTCGCTGCCGGGGCTGCGATATACGCGGGCAAAGTGACGGGAAAATAAGGAAAGCAAGGCGTCTTTAGCGCGCCGCGGCACACGCTTTCATCGCGGACATGACCTCCATCCGGGACTGTTACAAGAGAGATGAAACGCTAAAAAAATCGCGTTCCACCTTGACAGAATCAAAAAGGGCTGGTATGCTTTTGTGCGTTATGCAGGAGTCTTCAGCGCCCGCGCTGTCGGAAACTGAATCCTGCGAAAGCTCGCATTTCCATCTGCAACGGGGGGATTGTAAGGGAATGAGCAGTTCTAAAGCGCAGCAGAAGCTGGTCATCGTCGAATCGCCGGCCAAGGCGCGCACCATATCGAAGTTTCTGGGCAGGGGATACAAGGTGGAGGCGTCCAACGGACACGTGCGCGATCTTCCCAAGTCCCAGCTCGGCATCGACATCGAGCACGGCTTTGAGCCAAAGTATATCACGATCCGCGGCCGCGGCGAAGTGCTCACGCGCATACGCAAGGAGGCCAAATCCGCGAGCGGCGTCATTTTGGCCACCGACCCGGACCGCGAGGGCGAGGCGATTTCCTGGCATCTGGCGAATGTCCTTGGCATAGACATCGACAGCGTCTGCCGCGTGGAGTTCAACGAGATCACGGAAAAGACGGTCAAAAGCGCCGTGAAGACCCCGCGCAAGATCAACATGGAGCTGGTGAACGCACAGCAGGCGCGCAGGCTTCTTGACCGCATCGTGGGCTACAAGATCAGCCCGCTCCTTTGGACGAAGATCCACAAGGGGCTTTCCGCGGGCCGCGTGCAGTCCGTCGCCACGCGCATGATCGTGGACAGGGAGCAGGAGATCGAGGCCTTTGTGCCGGAGGAATTTTGGCAGATGGCCGTGACGCTGCGCTGTGGCGAACAGAAGATCGAGGCGCGGCTGCACGCGCTAGGCGGCGAAAAGGCGGCGCTTCATTGCGAGCAGGACGCGATTGCGGCAAAGGAACGCGTGCTTCAGGGCGGCTTTGTGATAAAGTCGGTCAAGCGGGGCGAGCGGCGCAGACATCCCGCTGCGCCGTTTACGACATCCAACCTGCAGCAGGAGGCATCCCGCAAGCTGGGCTTCACCACGTCAAAGACGATGCAGGTGGCGCAGCAGCTCTACGAGGGCGTGGACATCGCGGGCCGCGGGACATTGGGTCTCATCTCCTACATCCGCACGGACAGCGTGCGCCTGTCCAGCGAGGCCGTCGAGGCGGCAAGGGACGCGATCGCGCAGCGCTACGGCGAATCCTACCTGCCCCCAAAACCCGTCGTGTACAAGGGCCGCAAGAGCGCGCAGGACGCGCACGAGGCGATCCGTCCCACGAACGTGGCGCTCAGGCCGGAGGAGATCGGGCCTTCGCTGACGCGCGACCAGCTTCGCCTGTACCGGCTGATCTACCAGCGCTTCATCGCCTGTCAGATGGCGGATGCCGTGATTGAGACGCAGCAGGTGGAGATCGTCTCAAAAGAAGGCGTGACGCTGCGCGCGGGCGGCGAGCGCGTGGTGTTCGCGGGCTTCACGGCGGTCTACGAGGAGGGCAGCGACGATGTGCCGCAGGACGAGCAAAAATCGCCGATGCTGGACGTTAGCGAGGGCGAAAAGGCCGAGGTCATAGACGTCTCCCCGTCACAGCACTTCACGCAGCCGCCGGCGCACTACACGGAGGCCTCGCTCGTGCGCGCCATGGAAGAGAAGGGCATCGGCAGGCCATCGACCTACGCGCCGACGATATCGACGATCATCGCGCGCGGCTATGTCCTGCGCGAAAAGCGGCAGCTCTTTGCGACGGAGCTGGGCGTCACGATCACGGACATGATGAAGGAATACTTTTCCGACATCGTCGATCTGGCGTTCACCGCGAGCATGGAGGAGCAGCTGGATCAGGTCGAGGAGGGAACCTTGGACTGGCGCAAGGTGCTCATCGATTTCTATGGACCGTTTGAAGAGACGCTCAAGATCGCGGAGGAAAAGATCGAAAAGGTCAAGATCGAGGACGAGGTCTCCGACGTGATCTGCGACAAGTGCGGCGCGAGGATGGTCTACAAGGTCGGGCGATACGGGCGCTTTCTGGCCTGCCCCAACTTTCCTGAATGCCGCAACACGAAGACGATACAGACGGAGATCGGCGTGCCCTGTCCCAAGTGCGGCGCGAAACTCCTTGAAAAGACGTCGCACAAGGGGCGCAAGTTCTATGGGTGTGAGCGGTATCCGCAGTGCGATTTTGTCTCTTGGGAACGGCCGGTCGAGGAGCGCTGCCCCAAGTGCGGCGGATACATGGTGTTAAAGCGCGGGAAGAAGAACGAGCGATGGCATGTCTGCGCAAACGAGGCGTGCCGTGAGCGCGTGCTTTTGACCGAGCCGGAACAGTTTGAGGAGTAGCGCGATGGAGCAAGCCGTCGTGATTGGCGCGGGATTGGCGGGCAGTGAAGCGGCGTGGCAGCTCGCCTGCCGGGGCATACCGGTCCGCCTCATCGAGATGAAGCCCAGCCGTTACACGCCGGCACACCACAGCGAGGACTTCGCGGAACTCGTCTGTTCCAACAGCCTGCGCGGTGACCAGCTCACAAACGCCGTCGGGCTGCTCAAGGAGGAGATGCGGCAGCTGGGCAGCCTGATTTTGCGCTGTGCGGACGCGACGCGCATACCCGCGGGCGGCGCATTGGCCGTGGATCGCGAGGCGTTTTCCCGCGCCGTGACACAAGCCCTCTGCGCGCACCCGCTGGTGACGGTCGTGCGCGAGGAGGCGACGCGTCTGCCGGAGCGCTGCGCGGTGGTGGCGACAGGCCCTTTGACCAGCGACGCGCTGGCCGAACAGATCGCACGGCTGCCAGGGCTTGAAACGCTGCACTTTTACGACGCGGCCGCGCCGATCGTCTCCGCGGATTCCCTTGACATGTCGAAGATCTTCAGGCAGAGTCGCTATGGCCGCGGCGACGACTATCTCAACTGTCCCATGGACCGCGAACAATACGAGGCCTTCTACCGCGCGCTCAGGAGCGCAGAGACGGCGGATGTGCATGGGTTTGACGGCACGCAGGTGTTTGAGGGCTGCATGCCCATCGAGGTCATGGCGTCCCGGGGCGAGATGGTGATGGCGTTTGGCCCGATGAAACCCGTCGGGTTGACCGACCCGCGCACGGGCCGCGAGCCGTTCGCCGTCGTGCAGCTGCGCGCCGAGAACCGCGAGGGGACGATGTACAACCTCGTCGGCTTTCAGACGCGTCTCAAGTGGCCCGAGCAGCGCCGCGTATTCTCGATGATCCCCGGGCTTGAGCGCGCCGAGTTTTTGCGCTACGGCGTCATGCACCGCAACACGTATCTCGATTCCCCCGGCTTTTTAAACGAGCGCTACGAGATGATCGCGCGGCCGGGTGTCTACTTCGCCGGACAGATGACGGGCGTGGAGGGCTACGTCGAGAGCGCGTCCAGCGGGCTTGTCGCGGGGATTTCACTCGCGCGGCAGATGCAGGGATTGCCACCTGTCGATTTCACGACGCGCACGGCGATTGGCGCGCTCGCGCATCACGTTTCACATGCCGTGGGCGATTTTCAGCCGATGAACGCGAACTTTGGGATGATAGAGCCGCTGCCCCGGCGCGTTCGCGGCAAGCGGGAGCGCTATGAGGCGATGGCCGTGCGTGCGCTTGACACGATCGAGGCGATACGCTCCAATCCGCTGTCGTGTGATTTTGACGGATCACCAGGCGGCTAAAAAGCGGCGTCAAATCGTGGTATGATGGACGAGTGGTTAAGCAGGACAGGGCGCGTTGCGCGCGTCAGGGAGGGACTCATATGGCATTGATGGGAACGACCATCTGCGCCGTGCAAAAGGATGGAAAGATCGCGATTGCCGGCGACGGACAGGTGACGATGGGCGAAAACACCATCTTCAAGGCTTCGGCTCACAAGGTGCGCCGCATATATGGCGGCAAGGTCGTCACGGGATTTGCCGGCTCGGTCGCGGACGCGTTCGCGCTGAGTGAGCGCTTTGAGACGAAATTGGAACAGTTCGGCGGCAATCTGGAGCGCGCCGCGGTCGAATTGGCGCAGGAGTGGCGCGCGGACAAGGCCATGCGCAAGCTGGAGGCCATGCTCATCGCCGCGTGCGGGGACAAGATGGTCATCATCTCCGGCTCCGGCGAGGTCATCGTGCCCGACGACGGTGTCGCAGCGGTCGGCTCCGGCGGGAACTTCGCGATGGCCGCGGCACGCGCGCTGCGGGAGAACACGGATCTCACCGCGCACGAGATCGCAGAAAAGGCGCTGCACATCGCGGCGGACATCTGCGTGTTCACGAATCACAACGTGATCGTCGAGGACGCCTGATTTTATTCATTGGCGGTTTTTCGCGCAGCAAAAGGACAGAGGATCATGAGAGGTAGACTATGGAATTGACGCCCAAGCAGGTCGTGCGTGAACTCGACCGCTACATCATCGGACAGGACGAGGCCAAGCGCGCGGTCGCCATCGCCCTGCGCAATCGTTATCGCCGCGCGCAGCTTCCCGAGGAGATCCGCGAGGAAGTCGTGCCCAAGAACATATTGATGGTCGGGCCCACAGGCGTGGGCAAGACCGAGATCGCGCGCCGTCTGGCCAAGCTGGTGGACGCGCCGTTCATCAAGGTCGAGGCGACGAAGTTTACCGAGGTCGGATACGTCGGCCGCGATGTGGAGAGCATGATTCGCGATCTGGTCGAGGCCAGTGTGCGGCTTTGCAAGGACAAGGCGCAGGAGAAGGTCAAGGCGCAGGCGACGACGCTCGCCGAGGAGCGCATCATCGACATATTGCTGCATCCGGACCGCAAGCCCGTCAATCCCATCGACGCGCTGCTGGGCAACAAACCCAAGCAGCCCGAGCTGCCGGACGGGGAGCGCAAGCGCATCGCGCAGCGTGCGGACGAACTGCGCGCCCAGCTCGCCAGCGGTGAACTGGAGGATGTCGAAATCGAGATCGAGGTCGAGGACACGCCCAAGGATGTGGAGATCAACGGCGCGAGCGTCAACATCGGCTCGATCATGGGCGACATGATGCCCAAGAAGACGCGCATGCGCCGCATGAAGATCACCGACGCGCGCAGGCTGCTGATCGCGGAGGAACAATCAAAGCTCATTGACATGGACGCCATCACCGACGAGGCGCTTCGCCGCGCGGAGCAGGACGGCATCGTGTTCATCGACGAGATCGACAAGGTCGCGGGCCGCTCGGCGGGCAACGGCCCGGACGTCAGCCGCGAGGGCGTGCAGCGCGACATACTGCCGATCGTCGAGGGCAGCACGGTCAACACGAAGTACGGCGTGGTGAAGACGGATTTCATGCTGTTCATCGCGGCCGGCGCGTTTCAGATCAGCAAGGTCAGCGATCTGATCCCCGAACTGCAGGGACGCTTCCCGGTTCGCGTCAACCTGCGCCCGCTGACGTGCGAGGATTTTAAGGCGATACTCAGCCAGACCGACAACGCGCTCACGCGGCAGTACGAGGCGCTGCTCGCGGTCGATCACGTGCATCTGCACTTTGAGGACAGCGCGCTTGAGGCGCTCGCACAGGCCGCGCAGCTTGAAAACGAGACGCTCGAGGACATTGGCGCGAGACGGCTGCACACGCTGTTTGAAAAGATGCTGGAGGATATCTCCTTCAACGCGAGTGGGGACATGCCGGATGTCGATGTCACCATCGACGGCGAGTACGTGCTGCAGCACCTGGGCGAGGATGTCAAGAAGCTCGATGTCAAGCGCTACATACTGTGAAACGCGCTTTGATTTAGTTTAAAAGAAAAAAACGGGCGGACGCGCCATCAAGGCGATGATCCGCTCGCTTTTTTTTGAGAGGGTTGGTTGGTCTCTCTTCATGATCGATCAAAGGATCGCATCACTTCATCTTTTCCCAGTACTCGTTGATCGCTTCCTGGTGACTCGTCGCGTAGTCGCCGATCTTGTTGGCCGTCGCCATCGGGATCGGGAAGTGCACACACAGATGGCCGTTGAAGTTGTTGTCCGTGATGTGCTGCGTCTCGTGCGGCGTGTTGTGCGTCGAGCCGATGTAGGTCTTGCCGTCGGAGAATGTGACGAATACGACCTTTGGATTCCATGTCGTCTTGTTGCCGAACGCCTTGTACATGACCGCCGTGTCATCCGCGGTGACGGGCTCCGCGTCCATGTGCGCGTCCTTGCTCAATATGCGCAGCCGCCAAGAGTAACCCGTGGACGGGTCATAGACCGTGCAGTATTCGCCGTTTGCATAGTTACGACGCCAGTTGTAGAAGTTCTCATAGATCACGTGGCTTGCAATCGAGGAACCGATGGAACCGTTTGACCCGCCCGAGGACGTGACCCCGCCGCTCACATCGGCATTGATCGCCGCGAGCGTCTTCTTGCCCGCGATGCCGTCTGCCGTCAACCCCTTGGCCCGCTGAAACGCCATGACGGCTTCCTTCGTCCGATCGCCAAAGTTGCCGGTCAGGTTGCCGCTGTAATATCCAAGCGACTTGAGCATCTTCTGCATCTTGAGCACTTCGTTTGATTTTGAATTCAACTGAAGCGTGTTGTTCGTGTTGAGCAGCGAGTCAGGCGCGCTGGATGTACCGCCGGAAGACGATGGCGGGGTGCTGCTGCTGCTGCCGCTGACCGCCGCTGCGATCTTGGCGAGCGTCTTTTCACCCGCGACGCCGTCGGCGGACAGGCCGTTTGCCCTCTGGAACTTCATGACGGCATCCTTGGTGAGGTTGCCAAAGTTTCCGGTCACCGTGCCCGTATAGTAGCCCAGCGTCTTGAGGTTCTGCTGAAGCGTACGCACGGCCTCGGAACTGACGCCGTGCTTGAGCAGCGTGCTGCTTGATTGACTGGATTGAGAGGAGGACGAGGCGCTATTCTGCTTTCCGCCCAGCGCCGCGGCGATCTTGGCGAGCGTATTTTCGCCCGCGATGCCGTCGGCGGACAGGCCGTTGTGCCTTTGAAAGCTCATGACGGCGGCTTCCGTCTGCGTGCCAAAGTGTCCGCTGATCGTACCGCCATAATAGCCCAGCGTGGTCAGATCCTGCTGAAGCTGGCGCACGGCCGTTCCCTCGCTGTCGCGGCGAAGGAGCGTGCTCCCCTGCGATACGGTGGAACCGCTCGTGATGCCCGCGGCGTCGTAGAGCGCCTGCAGCGTATCGTGCCCGACGATGCCATCATCCTCAAGCGCGTATTTCTTTTGAAATTTCTTGACGGCGGCCTCCGTCTGTTCCCCAAAATGGCCCGTGATGTCCGCGGAATAGAATTTCAGCTGTTTGAGCGCTGTCTGTATGAGCTTGATCTCGTCATCTTCGTCTCCAACACGGTATGTCTGCGCCGAGGCGAAAGCACTCCCACATGCAAAAGCTACGGTCAACAGAACCGCTGCCCATCGTTTTAATGCGTCGATTCTCATATGGGCACTCCTTTCCTCAGAAGATGCCCTCATTTTATTACGTTCCTTAACACTTGTCAAGTTAATTTTAAAAAAATGGTTAAATTACTCCTGTATGTTTTCGTATACATAGCGCTTTGAAGAGGACAAGACGCCGTGGCGTCACGCGTTTGTCCAAACAAAAAGCGCCCGTCGCCAGGCGCTTTGTCAAAAGAAGAAGAGGAGAATGAAATGAGGATCTCGCTGCCCGGTCTCTGCGCAGACCCGACAGGCGCGGCGGACTGCTTTCCCGCCGTCAACAAACAGTATAGGGCATAGAGCCTTCCTTGTCAAGGTTTTTCCGCAATGATTTAAAAAAATCCGTCTGTTTCGCGTTCATTTTGTCAATCCCCAGTCTCCGCAGCGCACGTCTTGCGGCCCTTTGGCCTTGCCCCATTCGGCGCGTACCACAAAGTCTATAAATTAAGGAAGCGCGAGAGAATCAAGCCCCTGCGAAGTTTTCCGCCATTTTTTTGCGAATCCTTGTGTTTCGCTGTGAATTGGTGTACAATAATCCGTCGGAATCCGCAAGCGTGCCGCGTTCGTGCGCTGTGCGGCGGGAGGTTCTTTTGGGAGGTTAGATGCGATGACAAAGATCGATATTTTTTCCGGTTTCCTCGGCGCGGGCAAGACCACGCTGATCAAGAAGCTGCTGAAAGAGGCCCTCTCCGGCGAGAAGGTCGTATTGATTGAAAATGAGTTTGGCGAGATCGGCATCGACGGCGGCTTCATGAAGGAGGCCGGCATACAGGTGACGGAGATGAATTCCGGCTGCATCTGCTGTTCGCTGGTCGGCGACTTCGGCAAGGCGCTCCGCCAGGTGATTGCGACCTATGCCCCTGACCGCATCCTCATCGAGCCCAGCGGTGTGGGCAAGCTCTCGGACGTCATTCGCGCCGTGGAGGGCGTCGAAAAGGACATCGACGAGGCCGTGATGGGCAGCTTCGTGACCGTCGCGGACGCGACGAAGTGCCGCATGTACATCAAGAATTTCGGGGAATTCTTCCTCAATCAGATCGAGTACGCGGGCACCATACTGCTCTCCCGCACGCAGAATCTCAGCGAGGAAAAGCTGTCCGCGGTCGTCGAGCTCGTGCGCGAACACAACAAGTCCGCGCGCATCATCACGACGCCGTGGGATGAATTGACCGGAGAGCAGATCCTCAGCGCGATGGAAGACGATCACGATCTCGCCGCGCAGATGCTCTCGCTCGTCATGGCGGAGCACGGCAACGACGAGGACGAGGACGAGGATGAAGAGGAAGAGGAAGAGCATCACCACCACCACGAGCACGAAGAGGATGAAGAAGAGCACCATCATCACCACCACGAGCACGAAGAGGATGAGGAAGGGCACCATCACCACCACCATCATCACGGGCACGATGCCGACGAGGTGTTCACGTCGTGGGGCACACAGACGGTGCGGCGCTTTGGCGAGGCGGAGATGCAGGAGATCCTCTCTAAACTGGACGGAGACGCCTATGGCGCTGTGCTGCGCGCGAAGGGCATCGTCCCATGCGCGGACGGCGGATGGATTCACTTTGACTACACGCCGGGCGAGACGAATGTGCGCAAGGGGCCGGCGGACGTCACGGGCAGATTGTGCGTGATCGGCTCAAAGCTTGACGAGGACGCGCTCAAAGCGCTGTTCGGCGTGTGATGGAGGCAGTATGGCGATTCCAGTCTATCTGTTCGCGGGATTTTTGGAGAGCGGCAAGACGTCGTTCATCGCCAGCGTATTGGACGATCCCAATTTTACGCAGAACGAGCACACGCTGATCGTGCAGTGCGAGGAGGGCATCGAGGAATACGATAAAAAGCTGCTAAGCCGCACGCACACGGTCGTCGAGTGCATCGAGGACGAGTCGGAATTCGACGGCGACACGCTTCGCGCGTTCGTGCGGACGCATCATCCGGACCGCGTGATCATGGAGATCAACGGCATGTGGGATCTGGACGCGGCGCTCTCCCGCATACCGAAGGTGCTCGAGGTCTTTCAGATCATCACGACGGTCAACGCGCAGACGTTTGACATCTATTCTAAAAACATGGGGCAGCAGATGCTCCAGCACATCACGGACGCGGACATGGTCGTATTCAACCGCGCGACGGAGGAGACGCGACAGCTGATACGCGACCGCAACGTGCGCTCGATGAATCCCAAGGCGAATCTGTACTTTGAAAATGACGACGGCACCAGCGAGGACTACGGCGCGGGCATGCCGCCGCCCTACGATATGGACGCGCCCATCGTCGACATACAGGATGAGCACTTTGGCATCTTCTACATCAAGGCGTCCGAGGCGCCGGAGGACTACGACGGCAAGACGGTCCGCTTCAAGGGATACATCTACCGCGGGCGCAACATCGGGCGCGACGAGTTCGTTCCCGGCCGCATGGCGATGGTCTGCTGCGCGGCGGATGTCCGCTTTGTCGGCTTTATCGCCAAGACCCAGGGACTGCCCATGCCCGAGCCAAAGAGCTGGCAGAGGATCACGGCGCGCGTCGCCGCAGAGGAACGCAAGCAGTATCGGGGCGTAGGTCCCGTGCTCTATGTCACGCAGATGGAGCCATGCGAGCCGCCTGAGGAGGAAGTCGTAAACTTCAATTATTGACAGATTAGCGGCAAAGAGGACGGCGCAGCGCTGCCCTCCTTGTGTACTATGGAAAGGAATTGCGCAATTGGCCAATCAAGTGAATCAGGGCGATGGCGAGGAGCGCATCGTCGCAAAATCGCTGTGCTACACGTATCCCGAATCCACAAAGCGCGCGGTCAGCGACGTGTCCATGCGCGTAAGACGCGGCGAGTTCGTGGCGATATTGGGGCACAACGGCAGCGGCAAATCGACGCTGGCCAAGCTCTTTAACGCCCTGTACGTTCCGGACAGCGGCACCGTGCTCGTCTGCGGGCTTGACACGCGCGAGGACGATCTCGTCTTTGACATCAGGCAGCACGCGGGCATGGTCTTCCAAAACCCCGACAATCAGATCGTCGCGACGGTCGTCGAGGAGGACGTCGCCTTTGGGCCGGAAAACAACGGTGTGCCGCCAAGCGAGATCAGGACGCGCATCGACGAGGCGCTTGCCGCCGTCAACATGAGCGCGTTCGCCAAGAAAGCGCCGCACATGCTCTCGGGCGGGCAGAAGCAGCGCGTGGCCATCGCGGGCGTTTTGGCGATGAAGCCGGACGTCATCATACTGGATGAGTCGACCGCCATGCTCGATCCCAGCGGCCGGAGCGAGGTCATGAGCACCGTGCACCGCTTAAACGACGAGGAGGGCATCAGCGTCGTGATCATCACGCATTACATGGCGGAGGCGGCCACGGCGGACTATGTCATCGTGATGGACGAGGGAAAGATCGCGCTTTCGGGTACGCCTCGTGAGGTCTTCTCGCAGGTCAAGCGCATGCGCGAACTGGGGCTTAACGTCCCGCCAATGACCGATCTGGCGCGCATGCTCCGCGCTGACGGCGTGAACGTGCGGCCCGACGTGCTGACCGTGGAGGAGATGGTGGAGGAAGTATGTCGATTGTCATCGAACACCTGAATTACGTCTACATGTCGGGCGGTCCGTATGAGACGAGCGCGCTGCACGATGTCTCCCTGACGATCGAGGACGGCGAGTTCATCGGCTTGATTGGGCACACGGGCAGCGGAAAATCGACGCTTGTGCAGCACCTGAACGGCTTGCTCTTGCCCACAAGCGGACGCGTGCTCGTGGACGGCGTGGACATTGCCGCTCCCGATACCAACAGGCGCGCCATACGCTGCAAGGTCGGCCTCGTCTTTCAGTATCCGGAAAGCCAGCTCTTTGAGGAGACCGTCGCCAAGGACATCGCCTTTGGCCCGCGCAACCTGGGGCTTGAACAGAGCGAGATCGACAGGCGCGTGAGGGACGCGATGCGCCGCGTTGCGCTCAATTACGGCGAACTCGCGGAGCGCTCCGTGTTCGAGCTCTCCGGCGGTCAGATGCGCCGCGTGGCGATTGCCGGCGTACTGGCGATGGAGCCCAAAGTGCTCGTGCTGGACGAGCCGTGCGCGGGGCTTGATCCGCGCGGCCGCGAGGAGATCCTCAGCCTGGTGAAGCGGCTGCACAGGGAAGAGGGCACGACCGTCGTCATGGTCAGCCATTCGATGGACGACGTCGCCTCGCTCGCCGGGCGCGTGGTCGTCATGAATCAGGGCGAGATCGTGATGGATGGCACGCCGCGCGATGTGTTCTCCCGCGGTGACGCGCTGCGCGCCATAGGGCTTGACGTGCCGCAGGCCGTCGAACTGGCCGACCAACTGCGCGCGCGGGGTTTTGACGTGCCGCAGGGCATCTACCGCGTCGAGGAGATCCGCGAGTGCATCCGCGGCCTTGTGACAGGAGGTGTGCGCCGTGCTTAAGGACATCACGCTGGGACAGTATTTCCCCGGCGAATCCGTCGTGCACCGCATGGACCCGCGGATGAAGCTGATCCTGACCATCGTCTATATCGTGGGCGTGTTCATGGTGCACAACCTGCTGGGCTACGCGATCGCGCTGGCGTTTTTGTTTCTCGTGACGCGTCTGTCGGGCCTGAGCTTTAAATATCTCCTCAAGGGCGTAAAACCCCTGCGTTTCATCATCCTGTTTACGTTTGTGCTCAATCTTTTCTTCTATTCAGGCGAGACGGTCATATTGAAGCTCGGCTTTATCACGCTGACGGCAGAGGCGATTTCCAATGCGATATTCTTCGCCATGCGCCTCGTGTTCCTGGTCATGGGCACGTCCGTGCTCACCTTGACGACGAGCCCGATGCAGCTCACCGACGGCATAGAGCGCCTTTTGCGTCCTTTAAGCCGTCTGCACTTTCCCGCGCATGAGCTGGCGATGATGATGACCATCGCGCTTCGCTTCATCCCTCTATTGCTGGAGGAGACGGACAAGATTCAAAAGGCGCAGATGGCTCGAGGCGCGGACTTTGAGAGCGGCAATCTGATACAGCGCGCGAAGGCCATGATCCCGCTGCTCGTGCCGCTGTTTGTCAGCGCGTTCAGGCGCGCAAACGATCTGGCGATGGCGATGGAAGCGCGCTGCTATCGCGGCGGCGAACACAGGACGCGCCTGCGTGAGCTGAAATTCACCAAGCTCGACGCGCTGGCCGCGGGCGCGATGGCGTGCTTCCTGCTGGTGATCTACGCGGAGGGACGGCTCCTTGGATGAACTGGTGTTCACATGCCGTCACAGGCCCGGCGCGGCGGACAGACCGCCCGAGGGCATGCGCAGATACAGGATGATCGTCGAGTTTGACGGGACGGCTTACAGCGGCTGGCAGCGGCAGCTCAATGGCCCGGGCATACAGCAGACGATTGAGGAGGCGCTGTCCCATCTGACGGGCGAGGATGTGCGCGTCACGGGTTCCAGCCGTACAGACGCGGGCGTACACGCGCTCGGGCTCTGCGCGCACTTTGACAGCGCGACGCGCATACCGCCGGAGAAGATCGCCTTCGCGCTCAACGCGATGCTGCCAGGCGATATACGCATTCGCGAGAGCGGTCTCGCGCCGGACGGCTTTCACGCGCGTTACAGCGCCTGCGCCAAGGCGTACCGCTACGCGTTTTACAACGCGCGGCATGATCGCGCGGTGGGCAGGCAGTACAGCGCGCACGTGCCGCTGCCGCTTGACGAGGCGCGCATGGACCGCGAGGCGCAGTCGCTCGTCGGCACGCATGATTTTGCTGCGTTCGCCGCGAGCGGAAGCGCTGCCCGGAGCACGGTGCGCACGGTGTACAGGGCGCGTGTGGCGCGCTGCGGGGATGACGTGACGCTGACGGTGCTGGGCGACGGCTTTTTATACAACATGGTTCGCATCGTCGCCGGCACGCTGATGGAGGTCGGAACCGGCAAGCGCGCACCCGGCGCGATTGAGCGGGCGCTTTGCAGCTTAAGCCGGCTGGATCTGGGACAGACCGCGCCTGCCAGGGGCCTTACACTGCTGGCGGCGCTCTACGCGGGCGAGGAGACGCGCGCGCTGGCTTTCTTTTAGGCATGACGACGGCGCGAACGTCAAAAAAGCGCTGAACCTGCCTGCGACGAAGGAGGTGGACGCATGTTCGGCAACGACGAGCTGGGGATGGATTTGGGCACATCGATGCTGCACATCGTCGTGCGCGGCAAGGGCATCGCGCTCAGCGAACCGGCGTATGTCGCGTATGACCGGCAGACGCGCGAGGTGATCGAGGTGGGCACGGACGCGATGGTCATGTTCGGCCGCACGCCCGGCGGTCTGATGGTCGAGCGGCCCATGCGCGAGGGGCGCGTGCGCAGCTTCGATCTCGTCGGAAAGATGCTGCGCTTCTTTCTTGAAAAGGTGATCGGAAAACGGCGCTTCTTCCAGCCCCGGCTGCTGCTCGCGCTGCCCAGCGGTATCGCGCCCAGTGAGCGGCAGACGCTTGTGGACATGATCTCCGACGCGGGCATACGCAGCGTGATGCCGGTCGATGAGAACGTCGCAGCGGCGCTCGGCGCGGGTATGCGCATCGATCAGCCGTATGGCCGCATGAGCATCGACATCGGCGGCGGGCGCACGAACGTCTCCGTATTCTCGATGGGCCGTCAGGTCGTGTGGGAGATCCTGGATACCGGCGGGGATCGCTTTGACAACGCGATCATCGATTACCTGCGCAAAAAGCACAACCTGATCGTCGGCGAGCGCACGGCGGAACAGCTCAAGATCGACATCGGCTGCGCGCGCCTGCGCGGGGCAAAACTGGAGCGGGAGGTCTGCGGCAGAAGCCTCGTCACAGGGCTTCCGCGTGCCGTCATGACCAATTCCGAGGAGATGATGGAGGCGCTGGATGAGCCGCTGCGCGAATTGACCGGCGCGCTGCACAGGATCATCGAACGCACACCGCCCGAGCTTGCCAACGACATATTCGACGAGGGGATCACGCTCAGCGGCGGCGGCGCGCAGCTCTTTGGCCTGGATGAGATGATCGCGGAACAGCTCAATATCGTCACGACGCTCGCCGATGAACCCGCGCTGTGCGTGACCCACGGGCTCAGCGCGCTGCTGGACGATCCGGACCGCTACGAGAACATCGAACTGACCGCGGGCGCGCGCAGCGAATTGGAATTGCGCGAATGACGCTTTTTTGAGGACATCCTCCGGCCAGCCTTGAGGGGAGACAGATGAAGGACAGACGATATGACGTGTTGCTCTGCGATGCGGACAACACGCTTTTTGATTTCACGCGCGCGGAGGAAAACGCCTTCGCCGTCGCTTGCAGCGCGGCGGGTTTTGTAAGCACACCGGCGCTGCTCTCGCTCTATTCGCGGATCAACGATGCGCTCTTTAAGCGTTTGGAGAGGGGCGAGATCACGCAAAGCGCGCTGCGCGTGTGCCGCTTTGAGCAGTTCCTGAAATCCGCGGGCATAGACGCCGATCCCACGGACATGGCCAATGTCTATGTACAGTCGCTGAGTGAACAGGCCATGCCGCTGCCCGGCGCCGTCGAGGCGGTCGAGTGTTTTAGCGCGATACTGCCCATCGTCGTCATCACCAACGGCATCTCCTGGGTGCAGCGCAGTCGCATGCAGCGCAGCCCTTTCGCGCGGCACATCGCCGGCATGATCGTCAGCGAGGAGATCGGCGCGGCCAAGCCCGATCCGCGCATGCTCTATGCCGGCATGGCACAGGCGGGCGTGCAGGACAAATCGCGCGCGCTCGTATTGGGCGACTCGCTCACAAGCGACATGCAGGCTGCCGCAAACGCGGGCATCGACGGCTGCTGGTTCAACCCTCAAAGCGCGCAGCGGTGCGCATCGCTGCCGATCCGCTACGAGGTCCGCTCGCTTGACGAGGTGGACGGCATACTGATGGGCGGGACGTGACCGATTTATAAAAATAGAACGAAGAGGATCGGTCCATCGCGTCCGGTTTTTGATATGAAAACGGGATTGCGCATCTATCATGACGATTTTCATGCAAAAAAGCGCTTCAAATCCATCCTTTTACGCAAAATCTGCAGAGGATATCAAAGCAAAAATCGAGTGCATGCATGAACGCTTTTCATGAATTCTGCCGGTCAAGCGCGAAACATTCGCTTTACAGTACAAAAAGTGGCAAAAATCCCCTTGCAACGACCCGCAAAAACATGATATAATTCAATGGTTCGCGATTAAGCGAAAATATTGATTTGGAGGCTTTTATCCTTATGAAAAAGTGTATTACCTTGGCGCTTGCTCTGATGCTGGCGCTGTCCATGACGACCAGCGCGCTGGCGTGCACCGGCTTCTATGTCGGCAAGCAGGCGAGCGCGGACGGCACCGTTCTCTTCGGCCATACGGTCGATTCTTCAAACACGACGCAGACGATACAGATCGTCGTGCCGCGTGTGGAGAATGAACCTGGCCGCACGATGACGAGCTGGGGCGGTTTTTCCTGGCCGCTGCCGGATACGACGTATGGCTATGTGGCGGCGCCGTTCCGCGGAGAGTCCTTCCATTCGAATGTCGTCAATGACATGGGCGTAGGGGTCAGCGCATCGATCACGTGCTATGTCAGCGACGAGATTGCGAAGATGGACCCCGTGGTTCGAGGCGGCCTGAGTGAGTCCTTCCTTTGCGCGCTGGTGGGCGCGACGGCGGCGACTGCGCGCGAGGGTGTCGAAATCTTGGGACAGGTCATCGACGAGATCGGGAACGCGGAGCAGAATACCATATTCATCGTCGATCAGAACGAGGGCTGGTACATGGAGACGTACACCGGCCATCAGTGGTGCGCGGTGAAGATGCCAGAGGACTGCGTCGCCGTGTTTGGCAACGAATTCATGCTGGGCACGCTGGAGGACTACGTCGAGGGTGAGTCGCTGCTGCACTCGGAGGGCCTGTTCTCGATGCCCGAAGAAGCCGGCTTGGCTGTCTATGACGAAAACGGAAACATGGATCTGTTTGCGACCTATTCCGGCAACCTGCTGGCCAACGCATCCAACCGCCGCACATGGTACGGCCACGTGATGCTCGCGCCGTCGACCGCCGGCGAGTATGGCACGCATACCCGCTATGACCTGTTCTATCAGCCGGACGAGAAGGTCACGCTGACCGACGTGTTCGAGGTGACCCGCGCGCGCTTTGAAGGCACAGAGTGGTGCCCGGATACGACGGGACGCATCGATCAGCGTGTCATCGGCGTGGAGAAGCAGACCAACACGGGCGTCATCCAGATCTACGACGCAGATGTGTATCCGGCTGAGATGGGGGCTGTGCTTTGGCATTCTCTGGCGAACGCGGAGCACTCCGTGTATCTGCCGCTGTCCAACCTGATCACAGACGTCGCTCCGGCGTACAAGTATCAGCCTGAAAGGGGCGGCTATAACACCGAGATGGCACACGTGATCTTTAAGCGCCTGTGCGCGCTGAGCGAGCAGGATCGCGTCCATTACGGCGCGGGCGTGCGCGACTATTGGCACAGCGTCGAAGAAAATCTCGCACAGACGTATCCGGATGTGTTGGCCGACACGTTCAAGCTGTATCAGACCGACAAGGCGGCAGCGGCTGAACATGTGACCGCTTACACCGTTTCGCTGGAGTCCAGAATCCTCGATGAGGCGAATCAGATGTATGACGAGCTGACCTGGTACATGATTGCCAACACCAGCACCATGCGCTATTCCTACGACAGCGAAACGATGACCGTCGGCGACCAGCTGATCTGGGAACCGTTCGTGCCGTCCCTGGCGCAGGAAGCGGACGAGTGAGCGATCTTCTCCCCCGCGAGAATATGAAAACACGGCATGATTTCGGTCATGCTGTGTTTTTATGTGTGCGTCCGGCGACGGGAAGGGAGGAACCCTTGGAGGCAGTCAGTCAATGAAATCATGACGAGGCATGGAAGATGGCCCTGAAGCGCTATGTCATCGGCTGGGTGAACGGCTACAAACTGGCGGGATATGGGAAAATATCTGAAAGGCATCGATGAATGGATGCGAAGACGCATCCGCATGGTGTTCTGGAAGAAGTGGAAGAGAGTCCGGACAAGGTTTAAGAATCTGCTGAAACGGGGAGTAACGAACGCCAATGCCGGAATACCGGCATGTTCTAAGGAAAGGATACTGGCGGTTATCAGCAAGCCCAACGATGAATACAGCCCCTCACAAACCAAAGGCTTGAAAGGGTCGGATTTCAGTTTTTCTATCTGTACTACAAGCAAGTTTGTCAATAGCATAAACAGGGGAGGAGCCGTGTATAAGACCGGTACGCACGGTTTC
>CAYUZP010000004.1:33059-34229 GCA_964449655.1 uncultured Oscillospiraceae bacterium | reverse complement strand
GTGTTCAGGCGTTCACGTTCATTTTACAATGCGCGAACAGATTATAAAACTATAAAAATAAACACCAGCAGGAATTGGGATTGTAAAACATTCATGCGGTTGTCCTGTTTTTCACATTCCCTCGCTTGTTTTGCATGGATTTTCATGCTATAATGCAAGAGGTTGTCGCGTTTAAACGATTGAGCGTGATAAAAGAGAGGTGAGACGATGACGCGCGCGGCGCGACGTTTTTATTTGATCTTCTATGCGCTTCTGCTCGCGTTCACGGCGTATGTGCTGCTGGACGCGTTCGTCATAGAACGGCGCTATCAGGCGGCGAGCCTAGAGACGGAGATCGACGAATCCATCGACATGGAGCCGATTTGGACCGATACGAGCTATCTCGACGGCAGCCTTTCCGTCGAACTCGCCAGTCAACGCGTAAGCGGGACGACTGTGTATGTTGCCGATGTGGTTCTGTCGGACGTATCGCATATGGGCACGCTCTTTGCCCAGGACACCTACGGCCGAAACATCACAGAGCGCGTCGCGGACATGGCATCTCGATGCGGCGCGATTCTCGCGATCAACGGCGACTATTACGGCGCACAGCGCAGCGGCTATGTGCTGCGAGGCGGCACGCTCTACAGGTCGACGGCGCGCTCCGCGAGTCAGGAGGACCTTTGCCTGTGGCCGGACGGCAGCATGACGATCGTGCGTGAGGGCGACGTGAACGCTGAATCGCTGCTTGAACAGGGCGCGCTACAGGTGTTCTCCTTCGGTCCCGCGCTCGTGATCGACGGCGAGACCGCTGTGGACAAGGGCGAGGAGGTTGGCCGCGCGATGGCCAGCAATCCCCGCACGGCGATTGCGATGATCGAGCCGCTGCATTATCTCTTTGTCGTCTCCGATGGCCGTACACGCGAGAGCGAGGGACTTTCCCTGAGCGAACTGGCCGCGTTTTTGAAGGAGCAGGGCGCGCAAATCGCCTATAACTTTGACGGCGGCGGATCCTCGACCATGGTCTTTGGCGGCAAGGTCGTCAATTATCCCACGACGAATGGGAAATACAGCGAACGGGCGGTGAGCGATATTGTCTATGTCAAATGAACGGAGGACGGCACGCCGCTACCTGGCATTCGCGGCATTCATGGCGGTCTTCGCGGCCGTCTACGAGGGGTTCAGCCATGG
>CAYUZP010000004.1:0-33049 GCA_964449655.1 uncultured Oscillospiraceae bacterium | reverse complement strand
ATGGTGTCGTTTCGATGTTTATTGTTTGCCTGCCGCTCTGGAAGCTGCTGGGCGGCGCGCTGCCGTTCGCTTTGCTTGGCGCGCGGGGGATGACGACAGGACAGACGGCGCGCTGTCTGTATCACGCGGGTCTCGCCGCACTCACGCTCGGCAGCATGATGACGGGCATATTTGAAATCTACGGGAGCATATCTTCGCTCGTCGTCGTATATTGGGGCATCGGAGGGGTGCTCATCGCGGCGGGGATCGCAAACTTCGCATGGAACGCGTTGCGCCCGGCTCACTCGCCGGAAGACGCGTGAACAACCGCTGCGTTTTCCGCGCGGCCTCGGACGAAAGCGCCCTGCGCATGTGCGGATCAGCATGAGACAACAAAATCTCGGGAGGGATGAATATGGAGCGTTACTTTGGGGAGTCAACACCCAAGCTCGGTTTTGGCATGATGCGTCTGCCCAAGAACGGCGTATGGATCGACATTGAACAGGTCAAGCAGATGGTCGATCTGTTCATGCAGGCGGGCCTGACGTATTTTGATACGGCTTACGTCTACGACAACGGCGGCTCGGAATGGGCCGCGAAGGAAGCGCTCGTCGACCGCTATCCGCGCGAGCGCTTTACACTCGCCACAAAGCTCTGCGCGTGGATGGGCGCGAAGGATGAGGCGTCTGCCAAAAAGCAGTTCACCACAAGTCTTGAGCGTACCGGCGCGGGCTACTTCGACTATTACCTGCTTCACGCGCTGCAGGCGGGAAACTATCATCTATACGACCAATATCATCTGTGGGATTTCGCGCGGGAATTGAAAGCAAAGGGGTTGATCCGCCATTGGGGCTTCTCCTTCCACGCCTCTCCCGAGCTGCTCGACAAACTGCTAGATCAGAATCCGGATGTCGATTTTGTGCAGCTTCAGCTCAATTACGCGGACTGGGAAGACGAGAGTATCGCCTCGCGGGCCAACTATGAGGTCGCACGGCGCCACGGCAAATCCATCGTCGTGATGGAGCCGGTCAAGGGCGGCGCGCTCGCCAATCCGCCGGAAGCCGTCGCGCGCGTGCTGCGCGAAGCCAACCCGGATGCGTCGCCTGCCTCCTGGGCCATTCGCTACGCGGCCTCGCTGGATGGGATCATCACCGTGCTTTCCGGCATGTCCAATCTCGATCAAATGCGCGACAATATTTCCACGATGCGCGATTTTCACCCACTCGATGAACACGAACGCGATGCCATTCGCCGCGCACAGGAAATCTATCACGGCGTGAAGTCCATTCCCTGCACGGGCTGCCATTATTGCACGGCAGGATGTCCTGAGCACATTCCCATCCCCGAGATCTTCGCGGCGAGGAATCAGCAGCTCATCTGGGGACATCTGGAAGAAGGCGAAAAGCAATATGCAGCCGCTGTACAGGGCGCAGGCCGGGCATCCGACTGCATCGCCTGCGGCCAGTGTGAGCGCGCCTGCCCGCAGCAGCTCGACGTCATCGCGCGGATGCGGGAATGCGCCGGGCACTTTGATCGGCCATAAATTTCGGGCTTTATCATCTTGCAATCACGATGATGAAGCCGCCGAATCATGAAAGGTGCGCGCTGACAGATGTAAAACAGCACGCGCTTCACAGCCTCCATCGACGGGAAAATCGCCCGACGGCTGGAGGCTGTTTTTTTGCAGGACGGGGCAAAGCGCACATGCGGATATTTTAAAGCGAAAAGGGATACAAATAATGTGGAGAGAACGATGAATATTTAAACTGATTTTAGGATAAATAGGGTGTGTCTATGAGATAAAATGGATTATTTTTGATGTTCAATGGAGCATAAGTGGAGAATGGATGATATTCCGCGCAGACGTGATTTTTACCGTGCAGGCAAACCGCCGTGCTCTCCAAGGCGCTGCCGCTCATCTCAAACGCTGTGAAAGGGCAGCAGCCGCAGCGTGGACGACAAAGCGAATCCGATGATGGACGCTTCAAAAGCAAGGCCATCGCTCTGCCCTGAATACAGAATCGCCGCGAAAATGGGGGTCATGTTTGAGACGGCGGATAAAAGACGCGGCGAACGCACACGCGGTTGATATTCGATGCGCAACGTGATAAAATGAAACGACTTTAGGATTTGATCAAAAGGAGTGTTGAGGATGGGACCGATGCAGACGAGACGTCAAGCGGTGCTTAATCGCATGGAGAAGGACAGCATGATGCTGCTGTACAGCGGAGTGAGCGTTCCTGCGAGCATGGACGAGGATTATCCCTTTGAAGCGAATCATCACTTTTTCTACCTGACGGGACTGCGGCGCGAAAACATGGCGCTGCTGCTTTGCAATGCGGGCGGTCACGAGCAGCAGACGCTCTTTATCGAGGAGCCTGTCGCGTCCATGGAGCGCTGGACCGGCAAGCGCGTCACACTCGATGAGGCGCGTCAAATCAGCGGCATTGATGACGTGTGCTATATCGATCAACTGGATGGCGCTATCGGCAGATGCGTCGCGCGGCAAGGCGCCGTCAACGCCTATTTCGACTGCTACCGCAACGCATTCACCGACGCGGACAGCTACAACCTCGCCAAAGCCAAGGCATTTGCGCTCGCATATCCGGCGGTTTGTCTGCGCGACGCGCATCCGATGATCGCACGCATGCGCATGATCAAGGACGAGACGGAGATCGCGAATGTGCGACGGGCGATTGCGCTCACGGACGAGGGACTGCGCCGCGTGCTCGCGCATCTTTCGCCGGGACAGATGGAATATCAGGCGCAGGCGGAATTCGAATATGGCATCCGCATGGCCGGCGCAGAAGGCACGGCTTTCGCGACGATCGCGGGCAGTGGCTTCAATGGGTGCATGCTGCACTATGGGACGAACGACTGCCGGATGGAGAACGGATCGCTGCTGCTGATGGACTTGGGCGCGCAGTACGCTGGATACCGCGCGGACATCACGCGCACCTATCCCGTAAACGGGCGCTACAGCGCGCGGCAGAAGGCGATCTACGACATCGTGCTCGCAGCAAATCGCGCGGTCGCGAAGGCGGCAAGGCCGGGCGTGACGCTGCGGGAGCTCAATGATCTGTGCAGGAAGACGCTGGCGGAAGGCATGATTCAGTTGGGTAAAATCGCCTCGATGGAGGAGATCGGCCGATACTACATGCACAGCGTGTCCCATCATCTGGGCATAGACACGCACGACGCCGCGGTTGACGAACATCTGCCGCTCGCCGCGGGAATGGTGATCTCCGACGAGCCCGGATTGTACATCGACGAGGAAAGCACGGGCATACGCATCGAGGATGATCTGCTGATCACGCGGGACGGCTGCGAAGTGCTCTCCGAGGCGATTCCCCGGACGACGGAGGAGATCGAAGCGCTGATGACGCGCCGGGAGGAATGAGCATGCGGCTGACCGTGCGCGCTCGAGCCAAGATCAACTGGACGCTCGATATCGTGGGCATGCTGCCTAACGGCTATCACGATCTGGATATGCTGGTGCAATCGGTCACACTGTGCGACAGCATGCTGATCGACGAGGCGCGCGGACGAACCCTCTCCGTGCGCATGGAAAATGGCGGCTATGTCCCGGCGGACAACAACAACCTGGTGCTTCGCGCGGCGAATGCGCTGGCGGAAGCGACGGGCTGTGACAAAGGTGTACATATCCGGCTTCGCAAGTACGTTCCCATCGCCGCGGGCATGGGCGGCGGGAGCAGCGACGCCGCGGCGACACTCGTGGCGCTGAATCGGCTCTGGGATCTGCGATTGCCGATGGAAAGGTTGGAGGAGATCGGGCTGACCGTCGGCTCGGACGTGCCCTTCTGCGTGCGCGGCGGACTTCAAAGAGCGCGTGGTATGGGTGAGCGGCTGACCCCGCTTGCGATGCAAAGGCCGCTGTACATCATCGCGTTTCAACCCTGCAGGGGGCTGTCTACGAGGGAGGTGTTTGCCCGTCTGCGCGAAAATGGCATCGACGACGCGGACAGGCCGGACAACGATGCCGCATGCCGCGCTTTAGCGAACGGAGATGCCGCGATGCTCGGCCAGAGCATGGGCAATGTGCTTGAGCCCGTTTCGCGAAAGATGCGCCCCGAGATCGATCGGGCGATTCACGCGATTGAAGCGACAGGCGCGCTTGGCGCGAGGATGACAGGCAGCGGTTCCGCGGTCTTTGGTGTGTATGAGAACTCTTTCTCATGCAGACGCGCCCTGCAGCAGCTTTTGCCGGATTACCCCGCCTGCAAGATGATGAAAACGGCAGACTGCGGCGTCGTGATTGAAGAGTGGAAGGACTAGCGTTTTCGATCGCTTCGGCAGCCCGCGTGAAGTGAGCGCGAAAGGCAAAATATCCTCACGCGATGACGGGAACCCTCCCGCTCGTCGCGCTGTCATGCAAGGAGTAGGATGTACAGTGAATCTTCAAAATCATCCATCCGCAAAACAGATGTTCCTAGGCGACATCCTGCTTGCGGCCTGCTGTGGATTTTACTTGCTTTGGTGGGCATTGGCCACCAAGCCCACGGGCGCCGTCAAGGGGATGAAATCCGGATGGCTGCTGATTCCCGCGGTCCTGTTGGGAGGCGCGGCTGCGATATCGATCTTTCTCGGCGCGAGGTCCGCGGCACACCCATTTTTCTCCGTCTGGACGGCGATTTTTGTCGGCGTGCTCATCTATGCCGCGCTCATCGCCGTGACCTGGCTGGCATTCCATCGGCAGGTGACGACCGAGCTTTTCCTGATCGTCGGCTGGACAGTGCTCATGTTCCTTCAAGGCGACGCACTTTACGGTCTTGGAATCGTCGACCGCAATGCCGCGATGGGCATTTTTGTGGCAGCCGGCGCCATTGCAGCGTTGAGCATGGCCTGTTATCTGATCTACTATCGGCTGGACAGCCGGGCGGGTTATGTGGACGGCATGATTCCCCTGCTGCTCGTCGCGGTCTTCATGGTCGTGCTGGCCATGCTTGTGCATCGTTCGGCCTAAGTGCGCACAGCATACCGCGGATCGCTTGACAGGCGTTTGGCCATTGAAAATGCGCCGACCTGCCCAAACCTGTGCGATTCACTTGCAATCGTTTCACCCGCTCTCATGCCGCATCATCAAACCCATCCCGCATCGGTCAGCAGTGTCTAAAGGAGAAATAGCCGCGTCTTTTAGAAGCATGCAATGTTTCCATAGACCATCGATAAAAATGGATGGGCGGTCACGCGCATGCACGGTCTCTGTGCATCCTGCGGAGGCCATATCCATCCTTCACGCGCCCAATGCATGCTGCGCGCAAAAATGCGGCTTTGCTTTCAATACCTTCGAAAGCAGAGCCGCTTTTATGTGTGTGATCCCTCCGGCGATGAAACCGACGCAAAGACATCCTGCTCCAGTTTGTAGCAGTCAAGAGGTGAAAAGGCTGCTGCCTTACCATCTGCCGCTTTCCCGCACGACGAAAGCGCGATAGATGGCACGGACAGCGTTTTCAAAGTCCAAATTGTCCACACCCACGATGATATTGAGTTCGCTGGAGCCCTGATCGATGAGCCTGACGTTGATGCCGGCCTTCATGAGCGCCTCAAACAGTCTCGCGGATATGCCCTTTGAACGCACCATGCCGCGGCCGACCGTCGCGATCAGGGCGAGACCGGAGTGGATCTCGACCGAATCCGGATGGCACAGCTCGTTGATCCTCGCGATCAGTCGTTCCTTCTTGTTCCTGCCGGCCACCGCGTCCTCCGATACGACGACGCTCATGGTATCGATGCCGCTGGGCATGTGTTCAAAGGAGATCTCCTCTTCCTCCAGGGCCTGCAGCACGCGACGCCCAAAGCCCAGCTCGGCATTCATCATCGCTTTTTCGACCGCAATGATGGCAAAATCCTTGTGTCCGGCGATGCCCGTAATCGCGTAGGGGCTTTCGTGTTCCTCCGCCTCGTAGCCTATGATCGTGCCCGGTTCCTCAGGCTTTTTCGTGTTGCGTATGTTGGTCGGGATGCCCGCGATGCGCACAGGGAAAATCGCGTCCTCATGCAGCACGGACGCGCCCATGTAGGACAGTTCGCGCAGCTCGCGATACGTGATATAGCGAATCGTCTCGGGATTGCGCACGATCTTTGGATCGGCCATCAGGCATCCGGAGACATCCGTCCAGTTCTCATAGAGGCTGGCATTCGCGGCGCGCGCGGCAATCGCACCGGTGATATCGCTGCCGCCGCGCGAGAAGGTTTTGACGTTGCCGAACACGTCACAGCCATAGAAGCCCGGTATGACCGCATGCTCATGCTCGCGCAGCAGCGCGCCCAGCACTTCCTGCGTCTTCTCGCTGTCAAGGCGCCCGTCCTCTCTAAAGAAGATGCACGTCTGCGGGTCGATGAAATCCCAGCCCAGATAGTCCGAAAGCAATATGCCGCTCAGATATTCACCGCGACTGGCCGCGTAATCCTCGCCCTTGCCCAGCTCGATGTTGTTGCGGATCTCGGCAAGGCGGTCATCTAAATCATCCTTGATCTCCAGTTCTCCGGCGATGGAACGGTAACGATACGCGATCGCGCCAAACGGCTCATCGATGCTCTCGCCCATCGCCGCGAGGCGGTTGCACGTGTAAAACAGATCCGTGATCTTGTCATCCGTGGGGCTGCGTTTGCCTGGCGCGCTCGGCACAACGATGCACCTGCTTGTATCCATCAGCAGAATGTCCCTCACGCGCCTGAACTGAGAGGCATCCGCTAGGGAACTTCCGCCAAATTTCGCAACTTTCCTGATCATCTCTGGAAGCCCTCCGCTTCTCTGCAAATCGGTCTCTGAACGCGAATGCATCCATTCTATAGAATTGCGTGAATAAAGTCAAGAGCGATTTGCGCCTGTCGCGGAATCTGACACGATTTCCGCCTCTTTTCCAGTTTTTTTGTCCATGATTTGGTCATTTCTGTGTGCTCAGGCAACGGACAGCGACGCGATAGCGCTTGTCTTATAGGGTGAAAGGACGATCTGCCATGCCGGAAACAGCACGGTTTTCATTTCACCTTTTCACAGCCTGCTGAACACATCGCCCAGCGATTCGTGCAGCACGAGATCGGCGATGTTGTCGCGCGGCGTCGCCGTCTTATTGATGAGCACGAGCCTGTTTCCGCGGTACATGTCTAGGAAAGCCGCTGCGGGATAGACCGTCAGCGATGTGCCCGCGACGATGAGCAGATCCGCCCGGCTGATCGCGTCCACAGCGCCCTCTATCACCGCGCTGTTGAGCGATTCCTCGTAGAGCACGACGTCCGGCTTCACGCTGCCGCCGCATTTGGGGCACTTTGGCAGATCGCCCAGCGTGAGGAACTGTTCAAGGTTGTATTTTGCGCCGCATCGCAGGCAGGTATTGCGGTGAACGCTGCCGTGCAGCTCATACACATTGCGGCTCCCCGCCATCTGATGCAGGCCATCGATGTTCTGCGTCACGACGGCGAGCAGTTTCCCCTCCTGCTCCCATTGCGCGAGCTTGATGTGCGCGATGTTGGGCTTCGCGTCCGGGTACAGCATGCGCGTGCGATAGAACTCAAAGAAGACCTCCGGCTTTTGTATGTAATAGGAATGGGATATGACCGTCTCGGGCGGATCCTTGAACTTCTGATGGTACAGCCCATCCACGCTGCGAAAATCCGGTATGCCGCTCTCTGTGGACACACCCGCTCCGCCGAAAAAGACCATGCGCTGTGCCTCATCGACCCATGTCTTCAGGCAGTTCAGCTTCTGTTCATCCATGTGCAACATCTCCTTTCCAGTAGGATATTGTATCTCAATGCGAATCATGTCACCATCTTCGACGAGCGAATGGGCTTTTCCATGCGCATCTCCGCCATCTGGCACAGCGCCTTGAACAGCGTCGGCGAACAGTATGCATCCTCCTCGAGCGACTGCAGTCCCTTGCGCATGATGCTCTGCAGATAGCGCACATCCCGCTCGCTCAGCCGGTAGGGTTCGCCCGCCGCGCACGCGTGACAGAGTACACCGCCCAGCTCGGGGCTGAACGCCGCATCGAATTCGCCCGCGTCTTCCCCGTCCTTCAGCACGTCCCGCCCGCATTTCGCGCAGCGCCCGACGAGCGGTCTAAAACCGATCAGGGAAGTGAATCCCATCAAAAAAACCGCCGTCACCCGTCTGGGCTCCATCCCGCCATAACACTGGTACGCCAAAGAGCGCAAAAGCAGCAGAAACAATCGTTCGTTCTCCTGTTGGGGCTGTATGGCCGCGGCACAGAGTTCCAGCGCGTACATGCCGTGCGCCAGCCTGTCGATGTCATTGCGCAGCGCGAAAAAATCCTCCGTGAGCGCGCAGGAGACGACCTGACAGTGATCGCCCGATTGAAAGAGCACGTATTCCCCGCTGCAGAACAGTTCCGATACAGCGAGCAGCGGGCTCTTTTGTCTCCTGCAGCCGCGGGAAACCGCGTCCACGCGTCCCAATGTCGGCGAGAAGAGCGTGAGCATGCGATCATTGTCCTTGTAATTCGTGCGCTGCACGACGATGGCGTTGGTCACAATTTTAGGCATATGCACTCCTTCCCGTCCGGCATGTATGCCATGCGCGCCGCTGCCCCACGTCGATCCGTCTTTGTTTCAATCCCTTGCTTTCTGATTAGAATTGTAACATGTTTTTCCTTTCCCTGCAATACCGCTTGGACTTCCCACATCAAAAACAGCCGCGCACAAAAAGAAAAGCGACGGGTTTCGTCCGCGCTTTTCTCCTTCTTCTGTTCATCATGGTCTGTGCGCTACTTCTTCACATCGATGCGAACAAGCGCGCGCTGCAGCTTGGCCTTGGCCAGCATGAGCTCACGGTCGTCGTCCTTCGCGGCTTTGATGCGCTCCATTGCGCGATCACGCGCGCGAACCGCGCGGTCAAGATCGATCTGATCCGACCATTCAAACGTCGTCGCGATTAGCCGCGCCTCGTTGTCGATCATCGCGAGCATGCCGCCGATGCACGCGGCCTTGCGCTGAACCCCGCCTTCAAGCGTCAACGCAGCCTCCCCCGCGCCGACAGCCGAGACGTAATTGATGTGATGCGCAAGCAGGCATACATCTCCATCGATCATGCGCACGCGCAACCGTTCCACCTCGCCGTCAAAGATCATGCCGTCCGGCGTGCTGATCTTCAGGGGAAACATACTCATGCCTTTTCACCCTTTGCCTTGGCAACAGCCTCGTCGATCGTGCCGACAAACAGGAACGCGCTCTCGGGCAGATCGTCATGCTTGCCCTCGATGATCTCCTTGAAGCCGCGAATCGTCTCCTTGATCGGCACATACTTGCCTTCCATGCCCGTGAACTGCTCCGCAACGCTGAACGGCTGGGACAGGAAGCGCTGTATCTTGCGGGCGCGGGAGACGGTCAGCTTGTCCTCCTCGGACAATTCGTCCATGCCCATGATCGCGATGATGTCCTGCAGCTCCTTATAGCGCTGCAATATGCGCTGCACGTCGCGCGCAACCTGATAGTGCTCCTCGCCCACGATGTCCGGAGACAGTATGCGGCTTGTCGATTCGAGCGGATCCACCGCGGGATAGATGCCCAAAGAGGCGATGCTGCGCGCGAGAACCGTCGTCGCGTCCAGGTGCGCGAACGTCGTCGCCGGCGCAGGATCGGTCAGGTCGTCGGCAGGGACGTAGACCGCCTGCACAGACGTGATCGAGCCGCGCTTTGTAGACGTGATGCGTTCCTGAAGCGCGCCCATCTCCGTGGCCAGCGTCGGCTGATAGCCCACAGCGCTCGGCATGCGTCCCAGCAGCGCGGAAACCTCTGAACCAGCCTGCGTAAAGCGGAAGATGTTGTCGATGAACAGCAGCACGTCCTGTCCCTCGCGGTCACGGAAGTACTCCGCCATCGTAAGGCCCGACAAGCCCACGCGCATACGCGCTCCCGGCGGCTCGTTCATCTGTCCGTAGACCAGCGCGGTCTTGCTTAGAACGCCGCTCTCCTTCATCTCGTAATACAGATCGTTGCCCTCGCGCGTGCGCTCGCCCACGCCGGTAAAGACGGACAGGCCGCCGTGCTCTTTGGCGACGTTGTTGATCAGCTCCATGATGAGCACCGTCTTGCCCACGCCCGCGCCGCCGAACAGACCAATCTTGCCGCCCTTGGCATATGGCGCGATCAGGTCTACGACCTTGATGCCCGTCTCCAGGATCTCCGTAGACGTCTCCTGCTCATCGTAAGGCGGCGCGTCACGATGGATAGCCCAGCGTTCCACGCCCTCCGGCGCGGGCATATCGTCTATCGGTTCGCCGAGCAGATTGAAAATGCGTCCGAGGCATTTTTCGCCGACCGGAACGGTGATCGGAGAACCCGTGTCCACCGCTTCAGCGCCGCGCGTGAGGCCGTCGGTGCTGCTCATGGCGATGCAGCGCACCACATCGTCGCCGATATGCTGCGCCACCTCGACGACAAGCCGCCTGTCCCCGATGCCGATCTCGATGGCATTGAGCAGCTTTGGCAGCTCGCCGTCCTTAAATCGAATGTCCAGTACCGGGCCGATGACCTGCACCACGGTACCGATGCTTCCCTTGGCCATAGCATTGCTCCTTTTTTGTATTGATGCAGATCATTGCTCCGCGCCCGCGACAATCTCGGTAATCTCCTGTGTGATCGCGCCCTGACGCGCGCGGTTATAGCGCAAGCTGAGATCGTCGATCATCTCCGACGCGTTCTTGCTCGCCGCGTCCATCGCCGTGCGCCGCGCGCCCAGCTCGCTGGCGACGGACTCGCACATCGCGCCGTAGAGCATGCCGGCAAGATAATTGGGCACAATCGCGTCGTACACTGCGGCAGGACTCGGCTCATAGAGCACAATCTGATGATTCGCGTTCGTTCTCGGCTCGTGCGCGCGAGGTTCGAGCGGCAAAAGCTGCGCGAAGTCCGGCGTCTGCGTCAGCATGGAGACAAACCGCGTGTAGAGGATGGACACCTCGTCATACTGACCGGACAGATAGCCATCCGCGACCAGACGTCCGATGGTGAAGCAGTCCGGAATGGATATGGTGGCCGCCTCGTCAAATTCGGACGTGACGATTTCATATCCCTTGCGGGTGAAGAACTCGACGCTGCGCCTGCCGATGGGCAGCACGCAGACAGGCGCGCGGTTTTCGCCATACGTCTGTGCGGCTTTCAAGATGTTGCTGTTGTAGCCACCCGCAAGCCCTCTATCGCCCGCGATCACGATGATGCAGCGCTTTTGGATCTCGCGCTTTTGCTGATACGGCGAGGAAAAATCGCTCGTCGACGCCTCGATCTCCCCCAGCGTCTCCTCCAGCCCTGTGAAATAGGGCCTCAAACGCTCCTGACGCTCCTTTGCCCGCCTGAGCTTGGAGGAAGCGACAAGCTCCATCGCCTTTGTGATCTGCATGGTGCTCTCCACGCTCTTGATGCGCAGTTTGATCTCCTTCATGGACGCGCCGGCCATCGCTCACCCCTCCTTGTCTTGAGATTCATATCAAATCGCGTCATTTCGCGAGAAAATCCGAGGTATAATCTTTGAGCGCGTCGGCCAATTTGGCCTCCGTCTCCTGGCTGAAATCGCCGGTCGTGCGAATCGCTTCCAATATGTCCTGATGCTGCGCATCCAGCCGCGCGTACAGGCCCTGCTCATAGCGGGAAATGCGCTCCACGGGCACGTCGGCCAGATAGTCGCGCGTGACGGCATAGAGTATGCAGACCTGCTTTTCCACCTCGATCGGCGAGTTGCGCCCCTGCTTGAGGACCTCGACGACGCGTTCGCCCTGCGCGAGGCGCGCCTTTGTGTCCGCGTCCAAATCACTGCCAAACTGCGCGAAGCTCTGCAGCTCGCGATATTGGCTGTAGATCAGCTTGAGCGAACCGGCGACCTTCTTCATCGCCTTGATCTGCGCGTTGCCGCCGACACGGGAGACGGAGATGCCCGGGTTCACAGCCGGCATGACGCCGGAATAGAACAGCTCGCTCTCCAGGAAGATCTGCCCGTCTGTGATCGATATGACGTTCGTCGGGATATACGCGGAGACATCGCCCGCCTGCGTCTCGATGATCGGCAGCGCGGTCAGGCTGCCGCCGCCGTATTCCGGCGCAATGCGCGCGGCGCGCTCTAGCAGTCGGCTGTGCAGATAGAACACGTCACCCGGATACGCCTCGCGTCCCGGAGGACGGCGAATGAGCAGCGACAGCGCGCGATAGGCCACGGCGTGCTTTGACAGATCGTCGTATACGATCAGCACATCCTTGCCCTGCGCCATGAAGTACTCGCCCATCGTGCAGCCCGTATAGGGCGCGATATACTGCATGGGCGCCAATTCGGAAGCCGTCGCGCTGACGATGATCGTGTATTCCATTGCGCCCGCCTGCGTGAGCTGCTCCACCAATTGCGCCACGGTCGAATTCTTCTGTCCGATGGCGACGTAGATGCAGATGACGTCCTTGCCCTTTTGATTGATGATCGTGTCGGTTGCGATCGATGTCTTGCCCGTCTGACGGTCTCCTATGATCAGCTCGCGCTGCCCGCGGCCAATCGGGATCATGCTGTCAATGGCCTTGATGCCCGTCTGCAGCGGCACATTCACGCTCCGGCGCTGTATGATGCCGGGTGCGCGGCTCTCGATGGGCCTGGTGTGTTCTGTGTGAATGGCGCCCTTTCCATCGATGGGCTGTCCCAGCGCGTTGACCACGCGGCCGATCATCTCCTCGCCGACCGGAACGGAGACGACGCGGCCCGTGCGGCGCACGACGCTGCCCTCGTGCAGTCCCGCGTCACTGCCCAGTATGACGATGGAGACGGAGTTTTCCTCCAGGTTGAGCGCCATGCCATATTCGCCGTTCTCAAACTCGATCAGCTCGTTCGCCATGCACTTGTCAAGGCCGCTCGCCCGCGCGATGCCGTCGCCGACCAGTATGACGGTGCCGGTCTCGTCCTGCTCGATGTTCTTGCCGTATTGTTTGATCTGAGCCTTGATGATCTTTGAAATCTCTTCGGGTTTCAGGTCCATAGCTTCACCGGCTTTCTTGTCAAAAATATCAGGTTTGCGCGAGCATCGCGCGGCGCAATCGTTCCATGCGACCCGCGATGGTGTTGTCAAGCCGCTTCCCGTTCACCTCCACGCGCATGCCGCAGCGCAGCGACGCGTCGACCTTCACGGTCAGGCGAATCTTCTTCCCGGTCCTTTGTTCAAGCGCTTGACTGAGGCGCTTTACCTGCTCCTCACTCAGCGGCGTCGCGGATACGGCGGTCACCCGCTCGATGCCATGCGCCTCGTCATACTGCAGGTAAAACGCTTCCGCGCACGCGCAGAGCTGGGAAAACGCGCCCTGCTCGCAGAGGATCTTCATGAAACTGAGCAGATCATTTTCTATAGTGTCCCCGAACGCTTCCTGAATGAGCGCGACGCGTTCCGCTTTGGGCACGCTCCGCGTGTCAAGCAGACGGACATAATCCGGGTTATCCCGCATGATCGCGCAAACCTGCGTGAGCTGCGCGCGCATCACGTCCTCAAGGTTTTCCTCCTGCGCCAGCGCGTAGAGCGCGCCGCCGTAAGCCTTTGCAAACTCTGTCACGACGCTTCACCCACGTTCTTGATCAGCTCGTCAATAAACGCCTCGTGATCCTTTTCGTTGACCTCGCGGTCGATGACCTGGCTCGCGATGTCCAGCGCGATGCCGGACAATTCGCCTTTGACCTCGTCAAATGCCTTGCGGCGCTCCAGCTCGATCTCGCCCTCGGCACGCCGACGCAGCTGATCCGCCTGCTCGCGCGCGTCCTCGACGATGCCCGCGGAAATGGCGTTCGCGTTTTCTGTCGCCGTGCGGATCACGCGATCCGCTTCCTCCCTCGCGCCGGACATGCGCTCCTCGTAGTCCTGCTTCATGGCTTTCGCCGTCTGCTCGGCTTCCTCCGCCTGCTTATAATGCCCTTCGATCTCCGCTTTGCGCTTTTCCAAAATATCACAAACGGGCTTGAAGAGGAATTTCTTGAAAGCCGCCACCAATATGAACAGGTTGATAATCTGAAAGATCATCGTCCAGGGCGTGATGGAGATAAACTCTTGAACTCCCACGGAAGTCCCCCCTTTCAAACGGCGTTTTCTGAGACGGGTGTCTTAGAAATTGAACAGTTTGACGAAGGGGTTGACGAACAAAAGAAGCAGCGCGATGATCAGGCTGTACAAGCCCGTCGTCTCGGCGACCGCACAGCCCATGAGCAGCGTGGTGGTCAATTGACCGCGCATCTCCGGCTGACGTGCCATCGCTTCCAAAGCTCTGCCGACGGCGTAGCCTTCGCCGACGCCCGGGCCGATGCCGCCGATCATCGAAACGCCGGCGCCCAGCGCGGAAAGACCCGCAACGATCGCTTTCGCAAGAATCATTACCATATTGGTATCCATAAATTTTCCTCCTTGCAATACGTTTGTTTCCTATGTGAGCGCGGCGATGCGCGCAGACATCATGAATCGTCGCCGCCCGCCGCGTCCGAGATGTACACCATCGTCAGCATACAGAAGATGAACGCCTGCAGGATGCTGGAGAACAGGTCAAAATACAGCGAGAGCACAGCGGGAATGCCCGCCGCAAAGATGGGGATATGGGAGAGCACATCGCCCAGTACGCCTGGCAGCTTGCCTAAGACCATGCTGGACAGGGACGTGAGCGCGCCGTATACGAGTGCCGTGACCACGCTGCCGCTGGCGATGTTGCCGAAGTGACGGAATGCCATTGAAATCGGTGTGGCGATTTCGCCGATGATGTTAAACGGTGTCATGATCGCAATCGGCTCGGTGAAGCTCTTCAAATAGCCCAAAAAGCCGTTCGTCTTGAGCTTGGTGTAGGTGATCATCACGAACACGAGCAGCGCCCAGCCGAGCACCGTGGACAGATCGCTCGTCGGTGCATACGCGCCCACCAGACTGGACAGGCTGCATCCCGCCGACAGCGCGAAGAGCCCGGCGATGAACGGCACATAGTCCGTCGACGTCACAAAGCGCTCGCCCATGCTGTCCCTGACCATGTTCTGCACGGCATTGACCAGATATTCGGCGATGACCTGTCGCTTCTTCGTCGGATGCACCTCAAGATGCCGCGTCATGAATATGCACAGACCGATGAGGACGGCCATCACAGCCCACGTGACCACGACGGTCTCCGTGAGCATGAAGCCGCCAAACTGCGGTATGGAGATCAGAATTTTTGCGCCGGTTACCTCTAGATCCATGATTTGTGTCATCCCACTTTCTGCCGCTGTCGTCACACGCCTAGCGAAAACGATGATTCGCCAGCATCAGTCCTTGATCTGTCCCGTGAGCTGCAATATGAGAATGGTGAGCCTCGGGAAGAGCAGCGCGATGAGGCAGGGCAAGCCCTCTGTGAACGGGATCACGAACGCGAGAACCGTCACGATCACCGCGCCGACCATTCGCATGCTGTATGAGGAGCGGATGCGCGCGCGCGCCATCGTCTCGTCCCCATCCCCCAAAGCCTTCTGCATCGTCATGCCGAGCATGAAAAAGCTGAATACGCCATAGACGCTGCCCATCACCCCGCCGAGCACAACGCCCAGCGAAAAACGCCCGATCACCGCGTAGACGACGAGCATCACGGCCAAAAGGCATGTCACGCCGATCGCGATGCGCTTCGTCTCCCGCACGACCGTCTCCTGAGGACGCTCCATATCGATTGCCTCCCGTCGCGATGTCAAAGAAGTATTTCGATTATAGCATAGAAGCTCGATGGGGGTCAATTGCAAATGTCGATTTATGCCCTTTTTTGTATTTTTCATCGCCACCAGACGGATGGCCCAATAAAAAGGACGGGCTTGCGTCAGCCCGCCCTGCAGTGATCGCTTCGATTCAATTATTCCGCTTTCGGGCCGGCAGCGACGATCGCCGGATCCATGTCCGGATACTTGGTGAAGTTCTTGACAAACATGGCCGCCAGTTTCTTCGCCTGCGCATCATACGCCGCTTTGTCCGCCCACATGTCGCGGGGAATGAGCACCTCGGAGGGGACGTTCGGGCAGCTCTTCGGCACAGCCACGTTGAAGATCGGATCCATCACGAACTCGCTCTTCTCCAAATCGCCGTTGAGCGCCGCCGTGACCATCGCGCGGGTGTACTTGAGCTTCATGCGGTTGCCGCCGTTGCCCGCGGGGCCGCCCGCCCAGCCGGTGTTCACGAGATAGACGTTCGTGCCGTACTTTTCGATCTTTTCGCCCAGCATCTTCGCGTACGTGCTCGCCGGACGGGGCAGGAACGGCTCGCCAAAGCAGGTGGAGAAGGTGGCGGTAGGCTCTGTGACGCCGCGCTCCGTGCCCGCCAGCTTGGCCGTATAGCCGGTCACAAAGTGATACATCGCCGCTTCCTTGGAGAGCTTGGAAACAGGCGGCAGCACGCCGAACGCGTCCGCTGTCAGGAAGATGACGGTCTTGGGAATGCCGCCCTGCGACGGGATCGCCGCGTTCGGGATGTAGTCAACCGGATAGCCCACGCGGGTGTTCTCTGTGACGGAGCCATCGTCAAAGTCGAACTCGCCCTGCTCGTTGATGGTCACGTTCTCCACCAGCGCGCCAAAGCGGATGGCGTTCCAGATGAACGGCTCGTTCTCCTTGGAGAGGTTGATGCACTTGGCATAGCAGCCGCCCTCGATGTTGAAGACGCCGTTTTCGCTCCAGCCGTGCTCGTCATCGCCTATGAGCATGCGGTTCGGGTCAGCGGAAAGCGTCGTCTTGCCCGTGCCGGAGAGGCCAAAGAACACAGCCGTATCGCCCGTTTTCGGATCCATGTTCGCGGAGCAGTGCATCGGCAGCACGCCCATGGCCGGCAGGATGAAGTTCATGACGGAGAATACGCTCTTCTTCATCTCGCCCGCGTAGCCGGAACCTGCAATGACGACGACCTTGCGCTTGAAGTTGACGAGGATTGCGGCCTCGGAGTGGATGCCGTCCAGCTCGGCTACGCACTTGCAGCCCGGCGCGCAGATGACGGTGAAGTCCTCGCTGAAGCTGTCAAACTCCTCGGCGGTCGGACGGATGAGCAGCTGATGGATGAACATGTTCTGGCTGGCCAGCTCGTTGATCACGCGGATGCTCTGGCGATACTGATGATCCGCGCCGGCGAAGCCGTCAAACACGAACACGTCACGGCCCTGCAGATACGTCGCCACACGGGTGAGGATCTTGTCGAATTTTTCCTCGGTGATGGGCTTGTTGATCTTGCCCCAGGCGATCTGATCGTGAATGTCCGGGGTGTCCACCACATAGCGATCCTCCGGAGAGCGCCCGGTGTACTTGCCCGTCATGACGGACAGCGCGCCGGTGCTAGAGAGCACACCCTCGCCGCGTTTCACCGCTTCCATGGTCAGCTGTGACGGCGTCAGGTTGTGAAAAACCTTACCGGTATTGATGATGCCCCATTTGCTGAGATTGATATCGTTCATGGTGAAGACCTCCATTCCTCGTATCAAGCGCTTGACAGTCAAACCGTATTGGGCGATTGGTGACATAAAATCCAATTCAGCCCTTATTTTATCTGTTCGACATCTTCCCTTTTTTCCCTTCTAAACTGTGAACTTTTTGCCAAATTCATGCAATTTTACACTTTTTACAGCGCGATTTCCCGATTTGTCGATATTTCTGTGCCAATCTGTGTGGATAATGCACAGAATTCCTCCAGCGTGAGCGCTTCCGCGCGAACCTGCGCGTCTATACCTGCCGCGGCCAGCAAATCGACGGCCTTTCCCCTGTCAAGCGCAAAGCAGGAGACGAGATTGTTCACGAGCGTCTTCCTGCGCATCGAAAACGCGCCTTTGATCAGCCGCTCAAGCAGCGCCTCGTCCTTTACGGGATAGGCGGCATGCGCGCGGCGGACGAGCACGACAAAGGTCGAATCGACCTTAGGCGGCGGCGTAAAACAGTCTGCCGGCACCTCAAGCGCGCGGTTCATTTCATAGCGCAGCTGGCAGAGCAACGCCAAAGGGCCATAGCCGTCATCGCCCGGCCCGCTGAACAATTTGTCCGCGACCTCCCGCTGCACCATGACGGCGATCGATTTCGCCTGCGGCAGCTCGCGCATCAGCTTGAACAGCACATCCGTCGTGATATAGTAAGGAAGGTTTGCCGCCACGCGCAGGGAAGCGCTCTCCCCGAACGATTCACGGACGACCCGCGCGAGATCCGTTCGCATCACGTCAGCACACAGCACGCGCGCGTTTTGATGCGGATTGAGCACGAGCTGCAGTATCGGGATCAGCGTGCGGTCGATTTCAAGCGCGACAACCCGCCCCGCGCGCTTCGCCAGAGGCTTTGTCAGCGAACCGAATCCGGCGCCAATCTCCAGCACGTCATCCTCGCGCGTCACGAGCGACAGATCGCACAGCTTTTCAAGGAGCGCTTCATCCTCGATAAAATTCTGCCCCAGGCCGCGCTTGTGATGAAAGCCGCTCTCTCCCTGACAGGGTTTTTTGCCTTTCAACGCATTTCCTCCCAGTTCATCTGATCCGCTCCGCCGTGGGATCGCTGCTCTCCGCGACGATGTAATGCGGCCTATGCTTGACTTCAAGATATGTCTTGGCCAGATACTGTCCCATGATGCCCATGCACAGCAGCTGTATGCCGCCGATGAACAATATGATGCATATTGTGGAAGCCCAGCCGGCGACAGGATCGCCGAAGATCAGCTTGCGGACGAATACGAAGATCAGCATGATGAACGCGACAGCCGTCAGCAAAATCCCCATCAAAGACGAGATCGACAGCGGCACCTGCGAGAAATTGACGATGCCGTCTAGCGAATATTTCAGGAGTTTCCAAAGGCTCCATTTCGTCTCCCCGGCCGCGCGTTCCACATTCTCATAGGGCAGCCATTTCGTCTTAAAGCCTACCCAGCCGAATATGCCCTTTGAAAAGCGGTTGTATTCGCACAGCGAGACGATGGCCTCGACCATCTCGCGCTTCATCATCCGGAAATCGCGCGCCCCGTCGACCACATCGGCATCGGAGATCATATGGATGACGCGATAGAACATCCGCGCGAAGAATGAGCGAATGGCCGGCTCTCCTTCGCGCGACACGCGGCGCGCGGCCACGCTGTCAAATTCGCCTGTCTCCAATATCTCAAGCATCTGCGGCAGCATCGACGGCGGATCCTGCATATCCGCATCCATCACAGCGGCATAGTCTCCCTTTGCGTTGCACAGACCCGCGTATATCGCGGCTTCTTTGCCAAAGTTGCGGGAAAAGGACAGGTATTGTACGCGCGCATCCCGCCGCGCGAGATCCCGCATGACAAAAAGCGTGCCGTCCTTGGAGCCGTCGTCGATCAAGAGCAGCGTCATATCGTAATTTGGCAGATCGCGAAATACCGCCACGACAGCGTCATAGAAGATAGGCAGGGTTGCCTCCTCGTTATAGCAAGGCACGATCAGCGTCACGGCTTTGTTCATGTCTGCCTCCTCGATCCATCCCATTCAGCCATTTTCACACGTTTCCCGATATCGCGCCGCGCGGCCAGCCTTTATGCCGTCCCCGCAGCCTTTGGCATCGGCACGCTCCGGCGAACAAGCAGGGCATGCCCCCCTCAAGACAGTCCTAAAAAACCGCCCTTTCCGGGCGGTCATCTCGTCGATAGGATCAGTCGTCCTCTTCCTCTTCCTCGGGCAGTTCGCCGTTGTGATAGACATCCTGCACGTCGTCCAGGTCTTCCAGCATCTCCAGCATCTTCTGAATCCTCTGGACGTTCTCCGGATCGGTGACCGGATTGGTCGTCTGCGGGATCATCGTCAGCTCCGCGCTCAGGAAATTGTAGCCAGCCTTTTCGAGGTTCTCACGGACGGTGGAAAAGTCATTTGGCTCCGTCGTCACCTCAAAGCTGTCCTCCAGCGCCTGAATATCGGAAGCGCCCGCGTCCAGCGCGGCCATCATGACCTCGTCCTCGTCCATGCCGGGCTTGCGCTCGATGACGATCAGCCCCACGTTGTCAAACATGTAGGAGACACAGCCGTTTGTGCCCAAAGAGCCGCCGTTCTTGTCAAATATGTGGCGGATATCGGAGGCCGTGCGGTTGCGGTTGTCTGTGACGGTCGTGACGATCACGGCCACACCGCCCGGCGCGTAGCCCTCGTATGTGATCTCCTCGTAATTCACATTGCCCATTTCGCCCGCCGCCTTGGCGATGGAGCGCTTGATGTTCTCGTTGGGCATGTTGTTCGCCTTTGCCTTGGCGATGACGTCCCGCAGCTTGCCGTTGACCGCGGGGTCACCGCCGCCGTCACGCACGGCGATGGCGATTTCGCGGCCGATCTTGGTGAAGACCTTGCCGCGCTCGGCGTCGGCCTTGCCCTTCTTGTGCTTGATGTTTGCCCACTTGGAATGGCCAGACATATTGAAACCTCCCGGTGCGGTCATACTAATCTCAATCAGGAAACCGGATCGGACCTCTGACCATGAGCTTAGTATCATCCTTTTTTGATGATTATACCACGTCTATGCGGACAAGCGCAACGGCTCAGGGCGATTTTTTTGCATTTGGCCACACTCGTTTTGGCTATGCCGCTGCGCTTTGACCCTCATCATGGGTTCAATCGGCCATCTGCTATTCTTCCAAATAGGTATAGCGGACGGTCAGGCGCGGCATGGAATCGTACAGGCCATACGCCTCGCCGTAGATGCGGTAGGTCTGACCGACAGCCCATGTCGTCTTCGAGCTGTTCTCGATCAGCACTTTTTTGTCCACCGTGCCGCCGCCGATGTTCATGATCGCCAGCTGAGGCGCAGTGCTGATGATGCGTTCGACGACGCCCGTGCCGACATAGATCGTGCCCTTGCGCATGTCGATGTAGTTGATCAGATCGTTATAGCCGTCGCTGAGACTCCACGCGCGGCGCGTGTAAATATCGGCGTTGGGCATGTAATAGACATTGTGTACGATCACGGCGTCCTCGCGGCCCTCATAGGACGCGCGAATGACCACCTCGTTGTTGCCTAGTTCGGTGAATATAGGACGAAAACTAAACTGGCCGGTCTCCTGGTTGACCTCGAGTTCCTCGTGCGGAAATTCGACGGTGATCGTCGCGCCCGGAAGCGTCGTGCCGCTGATCAGCGGTCTGTTTTCGGGATCGTCCTTTTCGTAATTCCATTCGACCAGCACCGTCGCGTCCAGCTCCAGCGGGATATCCTGTTCGGCGCGTATCAGCGTGATCTCCATCTTGTTCTCCCTGCAGTATTTGCTCTTGACCGATATGGATATCTTGTTTTCGCCGACCGGCAGCACCTGCACGTTCTTGGAGACGTTGCCCGTCTCATCGCGGATCAGCGTGGAGACATTTGTGCCGTCGATGATGACGTTGGAGCCCTGCTCGACGTTGATCCGAACCTCGAAGATCGACACGGCGACCTCCGCCACCGGCGTGCTCGGATTGAGCAGATAGATCGGGGAGAGTGGCACGTCGATCTGATACTCTATCGGATCGAGCTGGTATTGATCGCCCTGCTGCGAATAACGGATAAGCGGCGTGATGGTCACGTCCATCGTGTCCGTCTCCACCGGCGTCGCGAACGTCGAGGACTCCGTATCGTACCACATGTAATCCGGTATCGTCACCTCGACCTTGCCGTCCGCGATGACGTAGGAGTTGGAGATTTCGCGCAGATAGACCGTCGCGTTCTCCCTGCCGTAGATCGTGATCGTGTGCGCGGGATGGCCGTCTTCCGACACGCTCTCGCGAACGCTCATCGTCGTCTCATTGTCCTTTTTGATCTGCATGCCCTGGCTCACCACAAAGCGCCGCGCGGCGAACATGCCGCCAAATCCCAGTCCGACAAAGACCGCGATCATCAGCGCGATTTTTCCCGCCGTCCGCCAGAATGTACGCTTTTTCCGGTTTGCCGCGCGATAGCTCTCGTAGTCGTCCCTGCCATTTGAGCGCGGACGAATGCGGCGCGGGATGTAATCGTCGTTTGTCAGCGCGGAAGGGTCGTCCGTCTCCGGCGTATAGCCGTCATAGAATATGGGAGCGCTCTCATCCTCGACAAAGGCGATCGGCTGCGAGGAGGAAGTGTCCGCGTAATAACCGTAGGGACTTTCGGGAATCGACGAAGGCTCCTGCTGGACGGACAGGTAGGCGTCCTGCGCGCGCTGCTGGCGGCGCTGTGTGGCGGCGCTGTCCTTCGCATAGTACGCGGGATCGCCGACCTCGGGCAGCGGCCTGACGACCTCGGCGGACTGCAGCGAGCGGCGCACGCGTTCCGCCTGCGCTTTCATCTGCGCGATGCGCTCGGCGCCGGTCACGCGCCGCTGCTTGAGCTCCTCGATTTCGTCGGTCAGCGCCGCGCTGTCCACAAAGTTCGGGTCAAACGGCTCGTCACGCTCCGGCACGGTGACATCGTCGTCCCCGGGCTCGAAGCGTATGAACTGCTGCGTCGGCTTTTTCCTGTGCATGCTTCTTTCCCAGGTGGCTTCCGCATCGACATTCCGCCCGAGCGGTTCGCCGCAGCGGCAGCACTTTGGCAGATATGCCTGGTTCCAAGCACCACATTTTGGACATTTCATCGAATATATTCCCTCCCGTCGACGGGATCTTGACAAGGGGCTCGCGATATGAGAGCGTACCGCCCGCATGGGCGACCGCCTCTTTCCCGCAGGTCACTCAAAGGTTCCGCCCCGCCCGGCGAAAAGCAGCCCTGCTCCCAAACAGGAACAGGGCCGTGTGTTCACCTGAACGTTCAATCGAGCCGGAAGAATGCGTTTTTCCGGCCCCGATTCGCGAAGATCGAAGACGAAAGATCAAGCGCCAAAGTCAAAGTCGGCATTTTCATCTTCCTCTTCCTCGTCCTGCTCTTCTTCCTCCGCGGGCGCAGGCGTGCTGTCCGCGCGCGGTGTGCGGGTAGGCCGCGGCGTGCGCGTGGCTTCCGGCGTCGGTGTGGGCTCTGGAGCAGTCTGCGGGATACCACCACCGACCTGCTGGCCGGCTGTGACGACGACGGCCTGTTTGTTGTCCACGATATGGATGTAGGTCTTGCCGACCTTCATCTCAAGCTCCTGTCCGTTGTCATCGAAGAACACCATGCGGCTGGCGAGATCCTGCAGGTTCGTTTCATTCGTCTGCGAACTGGCCCCGCGCGCCCAGGAACCGCGGATGTACTTGCCGTTTTGGAAGATATCGGCGACGCCCTGACCCACGAGCTGGATCACAGGGCGCGACGGATTGCCGTTAAAATAGGTGACATTCGTGCGCAGCACGATCACGTTGGCATACTCCATCCTGTCGCCCGTCAGCGCGTCGTAATCCTGCTGGCCGTTGCGATAGCGCTCATACAGCCCCGTCAATGGGTTATACTCATATTCACTGATGTAGGAATCTCCCTTTGCCTCGCGGTAATTGACCAATATGTGGGAGACGTCCGTGCCATAGTCAAGGCCGGTCTGCGTGAATTTAAAGGGATGCTGCTGCGGCGACGCGCCGGTGCTGTAGAAGAGATTGCGGACCTCGTTCATGTCGACCTGCACATTGTGCGGAGCCACGTGATCGGCATCGTTCTGGCGATGGAAGAAGGACGCATAATTCATCTGCGTTCCTTCGACGAACGGGAAAACCCAGCGGCCATGCTGCCATGAATCCGGATGCAGGTACCGGGCCCACGTATCGACGTCGACCTCAAGCTCTTTTCCATCGTAGCCGTTCTGCCAGCCAAAGAATACCCATGCGCTGTCCCACATCTCGCGGATGGAGCCCATCGGAACGCGGCCGGAACGGACAGGACCGGCATACGGTGGAATATCGCCCAGGAAAAGCGCGGCGACGCGGGTGGTACCGTTGCTGTGCAGCGGCATTTCGTAGACGATGTCCGCGGACGAGAGGCCCCAGTGTGGCCAACCCAGCTCATTGGTGTCGATGTTGACAAGAATAGGCGTATAGCTGCCATTATAGGACTCGCCAGTCAGCGGGTTGACGCCATCGATCACGGGATTTTCGCCCGGCATGTTCAATGTGATATTCATCGAAGAAGTGACATCCGCGGTGGGAAGCTCCGTGTAATACGATCCCTCCGCCAGAGCCGCGGTGCTCAACAAGAGGCAGACGGCTATCGCAGCCGCCAACGATTTGATCATGTGTCGCAATGAAAACACCTCCATACGATAGAGAGATACCAACCTTCATCATGATAGCGCAAATCCGAAAGAAGTGCAAGCCTTTTCAGTCCAAAAGATTTTCGTGCCGTTTGAGACGCCTCGCGGGGAAGCGCGCAGGCGGGCCGCCCAAACATGATCAGATCCCGTATCACATAAAATGCAGGATTGCTACTTTGACCGTGCAAAAATCGGCAGATAAACGGCGGGAAATTGAGTTAAATTGTCGATTGTTCAGAACCTAAAATGCGTGTATAATATTAAAGAGTTGCATTTCATCGGAAGACGCCGGATGGACGTCCTGTGTCCGGCGCGAGTTGATTGATGAAGGAGGAGTTCTTTTGTCTCTTGAGCTTTCTACGATGTGCTGCGCGATTTCCCCCTCGCCGACGCTGGCGATCGACGCCAAAGCAAAAGAGCTGCGCCAAAGCGGGCGTGACGTGATCTCGTTTTGCGCGGGCGAGCCGGATTTTGTGACGCCGCGCTACATCTGCGACGCCGCCGTCGAAGCGCTCGATCTGGGCCTGACGAAATACACGCCGGCATCCGGCACGATGGATCTGCGCAAGGCGGTCTGCGCAAAGCTCGCCCGGGACAACGGTCTGTCCTATGAGCCCGCTCAGATCGTGATCTCCAATGGAGCGAAGTCCTCCCTCTTTGGCGCGTTCAGCGCGATTTTGAACCCCGGTGACGAGGTGCTCATCCCGACGCCCTGCTGGGTATCCTACCCGGAGATCGTGCGCATCGCGGGCGGCGTGCCTGTGCTGGTTCCGGGTTCGCCTGAAAAGGATTTCGTGACGGAAGCCGCGGATATCGAGCCCTACGTCACGGCGCGCACGAAAGCCCTTGTGATCAACTCGCCGAACAACCCCAACGGCTGTGTCTTCAGCAGAAAGCAGCTTGAGGAAATCGCGGCTCTGGCCGTCGCGCGTGGGTTCTACGTCGTATCCGACGAGATCTATGAGAAGCTGATCTATGACGGCACAGAGCATGTGTCCATCGCGTCCCTGGGCGAGGCGATCTACAATCAGTCGATCGTGATCAACGGCGTCTCAAAGACCTACGCGATGACGGGATGGCGCATTGGCTATACGGCGGGCCCGCTGCCGCTCATCAAGGCGATGGGCAGCATGCAGAGCCAGGTTGCCAGCTGCAGCAATTCCATCGCGCAGTACGCGTCCGTGCGCGCGCTGACCTACCCACAGGGCGAAGTCGAGATCGAAAAGATGCGCTCGGCGTACGATGATCGGCGCAAGCGGATCGTATCGGAGCTGAACGCGATTCCGGGCATCTTCTGCCGGATGCCGAAGGGCACTTTCTATGTGATGATGGACGTGAGCGGAACATTCGGGCTGTATGACGGCGATGTCCGCATTGACGATTCGATGACATTCGCCGATAGGCTCCTGGAGCGCGTGGATGTGGCGGTCGTGCCGGGCACGGCGTTCTTCACGCAGAGTGAATGCCGCTTATCGTTTGCCACATCGATGGAGAACATCGACAAAGGCGTCGCGCGTATCGCGAAGTTCGTCTCTTCCCTGACGCGGAAATAGGCTGTGGATTTGACATTTTAATATCAATCGTTTTACGCGCTTGGCATGCATGTGTCGGCGCGTTTTTTAGTCTTCTTCCTTGCGCGTTAAACCGATAAAAGGCTTGCCATACCGAGTGCAGCTGTGTATAATAGACGCGCAATATCAGTATGCCCTTTTGAGGCAGCCTGGAGGATTTATGGACAACTACGTTCAGGATTTTTTCGATTTTGTGCATCGCTCACCCAGCGCGTTTCACGCGGCGGCAACCGCTGTGCAGGTGCTTGAGCAGTCGGGCTTTGTCAGGCTTAATGAGCGCGAACCCTGGCATCTCGTGCCGGGCGGTCGGTATTTTCTGACGCGCAACCATTCATCCGTGGTCGCGCTTTCCATCCCTGAAGAGGGCTTTACGCACTATCAACTCGTGGTCAGCCACAGCGATTCGCCGATGTTCAAGCTCAAGCCGAACGCGGAGGAGGTCGTGTTAGGGCGCTATCTGCGCCTCGACGTGGAGCGCTACGGCAGCATGATCATGTCCACATGGCTGGATCGTCCGCTTTCCATCGCGGGCCGCGTGCTCGTGCGCGAGGGGAACCGCGTCACCGTCAGGCTGGTCCATGTGGATCGCGATATGCTCGTCATCCCAAACCTGCCGATTCACTTCAACCGCGAGGTCAACGACGGTTACCGCTATAACGTGCAGGTCGATCTGCAGCCGCTCTACGGCGGCGCGGACACGAAGGGGATGCTCGCCCAAGAAATCGCGGACGCGTGCGGCGTCAAGCCCCAGGACATCGTCGGGTGCGACCTGTTCCTCTACAACCGCATGCCCGGAACCGTCTGGGGCGCGAGGCGCGAGTTCTTCTCCTCGCCGCGCATAGACGATCTCGAGTGCGCGTTCATATCGCTTCGCGCGTTCCTCGCCGCGCCCGCGGTGGGTCACATCAACGGTTTCGCGATGCTCGACAACGAGGAAATCGGCAGCACGAGCAAGCAGGGCGCGAATTCGACGATCCTCTCGGACACGCTCAAGCGCGCGGCCGTCTCTCTGGGCATGGACGACGGTCAGACGCGCGGAGCGATCCTCACGAGTTTCCTGCTCTCCGCGGACAACGCGCATGCCATTCACCCCAATCACCCCGAAAAGTACGATCCCCTCAACTGCCCCGCGATGAACGAGGGCATCGTCATCAAGCACAATGCGCATCAGAAATATGTGACGGACGGCGTATCCAGCGCGCTCTTTCACGAAATCTGCGATCGTGCCGGCGTGCCTGTGCAGCACTTTGTGAACCGCTCCGACCTGCCCGGCGGCTCGACGCTCGGCAGCATCGCCAGCGCGCGCATATCGATGAACGCCGCGGACGTCGGCTTGGCGCAGCTCGCGATGCACTCCTCATATGAGACGGCGGGCGTGCATGACATGGCGCACATGGTGAGGGCGCTCTCCACCTTCTACGCGACGGACATCCGCGCCTATGGCGACGGGGATTACGCGCTGATCTGAAATACGCAATCTGACAGGACTTAAAGGCGCATACAAACGCGAGCTGTCCCGCACACGCGAGGCAGCCCGCACTTTTAAGGTTTTGGCAGTTTCAAATCGGCGATCCAATCCCGCCTTGGGAGATGAAGTGGGCAGTTCTCCAATGAATCGCGTTCATCGCATCTTTGCCCTGCCGTTCGGTAAAGCGCTCTATCGCTCACTCCTCGGGAGGAATGAAGTCCGGCAGTTCGCCTGTGGTGACGACATAGCCGGAGATGTAGCCAAACGTGCAGGCATCGGCGTCGGCGTTGGAGCCGAGACGGTTCGTGCCATGGATGCCGCCGGTGACCTCACCAGCCGCGTACAGGCCCTCAATCGGCTGACCATAGATGTCGATGACCTGTGTTCTCGTGTTGATGACGAGGCCGCCCATCGTGTGGTGCACAGACGGGAACTGCGGTATCGCGTAATACGGGCCTTCTTCCATCTTGACCATCGTGTTCGCCATGACCTTGCCAAAGTCCGGATCCACGCCTGAATCGATGTAGCTGTTGTGCTTATCGATCGTGCTTTGCAGGTTTTCGGCGCTGACGGTCGGATACTGTCCCTTGACCTCGAACGCGTTGATCTTGTCGGCCAGCTCGGCGATGGTGTCCGCCTTGAGGATGCGGCCCGCCAAGACGCCGGCAGCCAGCTCTTCAGGAAGCACGAAGGCGGAGACGACAGGCTCTGTGAAGATCGCATAGGTGGAGACGAAGCCGGTCTCGACAGCGGCATTCGCGCAGACATCGCGGCGATCGCCCTCGTTGACATAGCGGTTGCCATTGTAATCGACATAGATGATGCCATAGGACGGACCTGTGAACGGCCACACAGCATACTGATCCAGAACACCCGTGTTCGGGTCCGCCCACGGATAGCGCTGGATGTTGCTCATCTGCATCGTGTTCGCGCCGATCGCCTGTGCGAGATAGATGCCCTCGCCTGTGGACGCGGCCTTGATGTTGGTGGTCGGCAGATCTGGCGTCAGATACGGAACCTGCGTCATGCGCATATCGACGTTGGAGGAGAAGCCGCCGGTCGCCAGGATGACGCCCTTGTTCGCCTTGATCGTCTTGTAGCCGTCAGCGGTCGCGGCGCGTATGCCGACGACGCGGTTCTCTTCATCGCGCGTGCGGTAGATCTCGACCATCTTGGTCTCCAGCTCGATGACGGCATCCGTCTTGAGCAGCATCTCGCGCTGTATGTTGGTGATGTCGGATCCGACCTGATTCTCCGTGACATAGGTGCGGTAGCCGTAATGTCCACCCGGACGGGCCAGCGTATCGCGAATCTTAAGGCCGTTGTCAAGCAGCAGATTGAAGTAATACGGAGAGCCATAGACCATCTCGCGCACAAGCGCCGGATTGCTCATCTCGTCGCCGCCAGCGATGGTGTCCTCGATATGTTTCTCCGCCGTATCCGGCTCAAGGTTATAGCGCTGCTGGATGTCGGCGGCAACCTTGGAGGTGTACGCGGCATACTGACCGCCGTTGATGGCGCTGTTGCCGCCCGTGGTGGAGAGCTTTTCGACGAGCACAACGCTCGCGCCCTGTTCCGCTGCGGAGTACGCGGCGGCCATGCCGGCAAAACCGCCGCCTACGACGACGACATCATAGCTCTCATCCCACGTCTCGGGCACCTCGAAGGAACCCATCACAGGGTAATAATCCGGCGCGAGCACCGGCGCGGTTTCGACTTCCTTTGAAAAAGCCTCAATATCCGCTCCCGCCTCGATCAGCGCGGCCTCGACTGCGGCTTTGATGCCGTTGGAGGTCATCGTCGCGCCGGAGACGCCGTCCACCGCGATGGACTGCGCTTCGATGATCGCTTCAGGCACTTTCGTAAGCGCGGGCCAGCCGGGAGACGTCTCGTTGTATTCCTTGACTTCGATCTTCTCGATCGCGTCCTCCGATACGGTCACCTCGACGACCAGACCGTCGAACATGCCCTTGACCGTCTCCGTGTACGTGCCGGGCTTCATGCTCTCGGCTGTCGCGCTGACCGTCAGCAGCACGCACAGGCATGCCGCCAGCGCAAGTTTTTTGATGATGTTCATGGTCAATCTCCTTTCCGTCATTCCATCTGGGAAAGCGATTCCTCCCAAATGTTCTGATTTTATTATAGATTTGACATTCGATAAAAGTCATGCGAAAGAAGGAAATGAAGCTTCGAATTTTGGAAACCATCAGAAAAGCTCGCGTGCTAGACAGCATCACTTGACAAAACCGCACGCTCAGCAGACCATCATGTGCCCGAACCGCAGCCCCTGAAGGCTACTCCCTCCTGTCTGCGCCTGGCATATCGCACGGCATGTTCGACGAGGCTGCGCGCGGCGGGCCTCAGCGTTTCCCCGTCGCGGAAGATCGCCTGCTCCAGCGTGACGAGCGGCTCTTCATCCAGTGAGAGCGGTGCCATGCCGCAGGTTTCGCGGAAAAAGTCGACCGCGCTGTACGGAGTCAACATGACGGCGTCCTCATCGTGCGCGAATTCGACGACAAGCGGCACGCCGCCCAGATATGCGTTCCTGCCGAACGACACGCCTCGCTCACGCAGCCTTGGCATCAGCTCCAGCACAAAGCAGCAGCTGTCATGCGTATGTACGAAGCTCATGCCCTGAAGATCCTCGTAGTGCAGCGAACACTCGCGTACGATCGGATTCTCCTTCGCGGCCATCATCAGCACAGGTTCCTCAAAGAGCGAAAGCGAGCGCAGTCCCGCGTATTCGTGCCGGCCGATGCTGTAATAAAAACCCACGTCGATCATCCCATCGCGAACAAGCCCTGGCACGCCGGCATTTGCCGAGGTAAACATGTCCAGGCTCACATTCGGCTGCTCGCGCACAAACTGCGCAAAGAGCGAATGCAAACTCGCACACGTGTTCAGCTCACAGCCGCCGACCGCTACGGCTTCTCTGTCAGCGCGCATGGAGGCGATATCCTCAAGCGCGCGGTGGTAATCGTCAAGCATTCTCTGCGCGTGCGCCGCAAAAGCGTTTCCCTCTTCCGTCGGCCGAAGCATGCGCCCGTCGCGCGAAAAAAGCGGCACACCAAGCTGTTGTTCCAGCACCTGTATGTGCTTGAACAGCGTGGATGGCGCGTAATTCAGCTCCTCTGCGGCCTTCTGATAACTGCGCGTGCGCATCAGCGTCAGGAACGTCGTCAGCTGCTTCATGTCCAAAGGAATCGTATCCCCCTGCCTGTATAGAGATCGAAAGGTCATATTTTTGTCAAACTTCACGCCCTTTTTCGTCTCTATCATAGCAGAAACCGGTGCGTTTTTCAACATATTTTTCCAAATGACGGCGTTTGTGCGCGTCATGTTTCGAGTCAAAAGAACCCTTTGAACCCGTTCACCTTCCGGCAATGAAAGGCGTAAGCGCGAGGTCTTTGCCCGTTTGGAAAGATGACAAAGACATCCCCATATTCAGGATAAAGCATCGCTGACCGCAAAGGCAGCTATAAAAAACATCCGAACAGATCTGTTCGGATGATTATTGGTGCGGGAAACAGGACTTGAACCTGCATGAAGTAAACCCTCACTAGAACCTGAATCTAGCGCGTCTGCCAATTCCGCCATTCCCGCGGATATGGTGGGCAGGGATGGATTCGAACCATCGAAGTCAGTGACGGCAGATTTACAGTCTGCTCCCTTTGGCCACTCGGGAACCTACCCATATTCAATTGAAGAAATTGGAGCTGGCGAAGGGAATCGAACCCGCAACCTGCTGATTACAAATCAGCCGCTCTGCCAATTGAGCTACGCCAGCGAGCCGAATCGGCACGGCAAAGGCGAGATTAAATCAAAGATGGCGACGCGGAAGGGGCTCGAACCCTCGACCTCCAGCGTGACAGGCTGGCATTCTAACCAACTGAACTACCGCGCCACTATGGTGGGCCTTCAGGGTTTCGAACCCCGGACCAAACGGTTATGAGCCGCCCGCTCTGACCACTGAGCTAAAGGCCCTGAAGTACCAATAAGGGATGGTGACCCCGAGGGGAATCGAACCCCTGTTATCGCCGTGAAAGGGCGGTGTCTTAACCTCTTGACCACGGGGCCGGAAACTGGTCGGAGTGAAGGGATTTGAACCCCCGACCCCATGCTCCCAAAGCACGTGCGCTACCAGACTGCGCTACACTCCGGAGATCCATAACCTCAACGCAAGGGATTATACACGAACACTATCGCTTTGTCAAGAACTTTTTTTCATTTTTTAGGGCACACATACGGTCAGCATGGCGCAGGACAGGCATGTGTTTCATGACCCATCAAAGACAGGCGCAAACCTGGCCTTGATCCATGGACCGCCTTGTCACAGCACCAGATCGCCGGGCCTGTAGCCGATGGGCAGCGGCTCTTCCTCGACGAACGCGAACGATTCGTCGCGAAGCACAGGCAAGAACGCCTCGAAGGGGATCTGCTGGAATTCGCAGCCATAGCTGCTCGCGCCGAACCAGCCGCCTTCCTTTGCGCGCAGATTGAGATCGCGCGCAAACTTGGTCCTGTTGGAACAGTCGTGCACCACCATGTCCCATCCCTCTTCGTCCGCGATCCTCATGAGCCTGAGCGTCAGCGTCCGGCTCCACACGGGTGAAATGTATCCATGGCGGGACATGTACAGATTCTCCCCCGCGTAGTTGCCGATGTTGTTGGGATTAAGATGCAGCTCTGCGCAGTTGATAAAATCCGGCTTTGCCGCAAAGATGGCTTTCTTTTTCGCAAAGAAAGCGTCAAAAAATTCGGGGGTCATGGGCGTCTCGATGCCCACATGCGGTATGTAGCGCCTAGCGAGGGCGATGTTTTCGATCACGCGGTCGTCACAGCCGGACGCGCCCAGATTGAAGCGCAATTCGTCGAGCCCCGCCTCGCCCAGCGCGCGCAGGCTGTCCTCGTTTGCCAATGTGCCGTTCGTGTACAGATGCTGGTAGACGCCCGCGCGGTGGAAGGCGCGAATGATCCCGTCGTATTGCTCGATCTCCATGAACGGCTCCAGATAGACATAAGCCACACCGGACGGCTTTTTCTGTATGGAGAGCAGAAGTTCGACGTCCTCGACGCGGAATTTCGTGCCGCCAATCTCAAAGTAGCCCTCGCCGATCGGGGGAATGCTATCCATTTCGCCGTAATCGTAACAGAATTTGCAGCGAAGGTTGCACGTATTCGTCTTGCGAATGGCGCCAAGGCCCGTCCCCAGCAGGCAAGAACAGCACCCCGGCGGGAACTTTCGCTCGTCGCCGACATAGAATGTGCGATTCTGCAGCGTTTTGAGATGCGGGATACCGCGCATCAGCGCGTCGTTTTGCCGCTCGACCGCGGTTTCGATCTGCGCAAGCGCCGCAAAGGCGATCTCCTGCTGCCGGGGAAGGATCTCCTCACCGTCGGGCAGCTCGGCGAAGAATTCAAACCACATCAGCGCGTCTCGCTTGGAAATCTTCATGACATGATCCTCCCGCGTCGTTTGGCCGAAGCGTAGCTTTGCGTCTTGGACGCGCTCTATTCACGCCGATCCTGAAGCGCTTGCCTCACGATCCGGCGGCTGGTTTCGGAGTCATAGTTTCATTTGGCGTTGGCTCAGGTGTGATCTCAGGGGATAATGAAGGCGTCGTGGTCACGCTTGGCGTTGGCTCAGGTGTGATCTCAGGGGATAAGGAAGGTGTTACAGTCACGTTGGGCGTCGGTTCAGGTGTGGCTTCAGGGGATAAGGAAGGTGTTACAGTCACGTTGGGCGTCGGCTCAGGCGTGATTTCAGGGGATAATGAAGGCGTCGTGGTCACGCTTGGCGTCGGCTCAGGCGTAGCTTCAGGGGACAATGAAGGTGTTACAGTCACGTTGGGCGTCGGCTCTGGCGTCATCACGAGCACCTCATCCGGCGTGGTATCCACGACAGGCGCGTCGCTATCCGATAA
>CAYUZP010000003.1:0-43339 GCA_964449655.1 uncultured Oscillospiraceae bacterium | reverse complement strand
CCGGCGACGGCGCGAACCTCTCGCAGGGACAAAGGCAGCTTCTCGCCATCGCGCGCGCCGCTGTCGCGGACCCGCCCGTGCTCATATTGGACGAGGCGACGTCCTCCATCGATACGCGCACGGAATCGCTCGTGCAAGCCGGCATGGACTCCTTGATGCGCGGGCGCACGACGTTCGTCATCGCGCACAGGCTTTCGACCGTCCGCAACAGCGACTGCATCATGGTGCTTGAGCAGGGACGGATCATCGAGCGCGGCACGCACGAGGAGCTCCTCGCGCTGAAGGGCAAGTATTACCAGCTCTACACCGGCGACTTCTCCTCGCAATCGGCTTGACGGCATAAAAAGGCGCGGCTCATCACCGCGCCCACCTTTTACAGGCGAACCTCGCCCCAGCTCACCGAGGACACGTAAAGCGGCAGCCCCACGGCCACCAGTCGCTGAAGCGTTTCGGGCATCAGCATGTAGGACATCTGCGCGTAGTCGCTCTGCACGTACAGCCTGAGCATCACCTTGCATCGCTCGGCGAGCTGCTTGAGCTCCGTCTGATGCAGTATCAGCTGTGCCAGCGTCAGGTTCAGCTGCGTATCCACGCCCTCCGGACTATCCAGCACGACCGTGTACGTCCACTCGTCCGCCTGTGCGCTGATCATCGGCAGCCGGTTGAGCACCTCGCCCTTGCGAATGATGCGCGTCGCCTTCAGCCCGAGCGCCGATTCGATCTCCTCCGTCTGCAGCGAATCGCCCTCTATGATCAGCGAAAACAGCGATTCTTTGACGCGATTGTCAGCCATCTGTTTCACCTCCTCGCATAACATCGCACACGCTTCACCTCAAGCGGGTTGAAGCTTTTTTGCGGCATCGTTTAAAACCGATAAATCATCGACATACAGGAGTATACGCTATGACCGCTAAACGACAGACCACAACCAGGGACATGACCACCGGCAGCATCAGCCTGCATTTGATCCAGTTCGCCATACCGCTCATCATCGGGAATCTGTTCCAGATGATGTACAACACGGTAGACTCGCTCGTCGTCGGCAATTACGTCGGGAAGCAGGCGTTGGCCGCCGTCGGTTCCACGACCATGATCGTCAACATGCTCGTGTTCTTCTTCAACGGCGTATCGACGGGCGCGGGCGTGGTCATCAGCCGAACCTACGGCGCGCGGGATCACAAGAGCCTGCACACCGCGGTGGAGACCACGATGTTCGTCACATTCGTGTTTGGCGTGCTCTTCACGATCCTCGGCATGGGGATGGTGCGGCCCATGCTGCGCTTCATGTCGACGCCCGAGGACGTGATGGACTCGGCGACCGTCTATCTGCGCATCTATTTTGCGGGCATCATGGGCCTGCTCGTGTACAACATGGGCAGCGGCATACTGCGCGCCGTCGGCGATACGCGCCGCCCGCTGATCTTCCTCATATTCACGAGCATCATCAACGCGGCGCTTGATTTGCTCTTCGTCGTCGTCTTTCACGCGGGCATCGCGGGCGCGGCATACGCGACGATCATCGCGCAGTTCATCTCCGCGGGGCTGATCCTCGTGCTGCTGACCCGCGCGACGGACGTCTACCGCCTGAGCTGGCGCGATCTGCGCTGTGACCGCTCCGTCCTCAAGCAGATCTTCTCCATCGGGCTTCCGGCGGGCGTGCAGTCCGTGCTCACGGCGTTCTCCAACGTGTTCGTGCAGTCGTATATCAACAGCTTTGGCTCCGCGTGCATGGCGGGATGGAGCTGCTATAACAAGCTGGACTCTTTCATCATGCTGCCCATGCAGAGCATGTCCTCCGCGGCGACCACGTTCGTGGGCCAGAATATCGGCGCGGGCAAGGTTGACCGCGTCAATCGCGGCACTGTGCAGTCCATCGCGCTGACCGTATCGATCACGGCGGTCATCGCGGCCCTGCTTTTCCGCTTTGCCGAGCCCGCGACGGCGCTCTTTTCGCCCGATCCCGAGGTCATCGCGTTTGGCGCGCTCTTTGTGCACACGAATATATTCTTCATGCTCTTCAACTGCGTCAACCACACGTTGGCCGGCGCGCTGCGCGGACGGGGCGATTCAGCCGGGCCGATGGTCATCATGCTGCTCAACTTCGTCGTCGTGCGCCAAATCTACCTGTTCATCGTCACCCGTTTTATCAGCAACACACCGCGTCTTGTCGGTTTCAGCTATCCGGTAGGCTGGATGGCCTGCTGTATCGTGGAGACGGCGTATTTCGTGCTGCGCTGGGGAAGAAAGAGGCCGCGCAAGGGCGATGCCGCGCCTGCCCAATAAGACGCGAACCCTCCCCTGTCCTTGCCGTCCATATTACCACAAACGCCCGCAAAAGTCCACTGATTCAGATTTTTTCATATCCTTTGTGACGCCAAACGCAGCGCAAAATCGCCTGAGCCGATGACTTAAAATCAAGGGACGGCGGGGACGAATGCGCGGTTACAGGGCCGGAAAAGAGCGCAAAAGCCTGTGGGCGGGCGCGGTGGGGACCGCAGAGCAAAAAGCCGCGAGGAAGGAAACGCCTGGGCAGAACATGTCCGCGTCTCACAGCGCACACAGCACAAAAAACAGCTCCCGCGGGCTGCGGCAGATGATCTCGGCTCCGGCATCGCGCAAGTCCTCCTCGCTGCGATAGCCCCAACTGACCGCGACGCCCGTGACGCCCGCGCCGCGCGCCGTCAGCACGTCCACCTCTGAATCGCCGACGTACGCGGTCTCCTCCGCGCGCACGCCCATGCGCCGCATCGCCTCCAGCACGCCGTCCGGCTCCGGCTTCCTCCTGCGCGCGGGATCGTCTCCGACCACCGTCTCTATGCGCGTGCCGAAAATCGCGCGGCTCAACGCGAGCGAGGCGAACTCAAGCTTGTTGGAGACGATCGCGTGGCGCACGCCGAGCGCGTTCAGCGCGTCCAGCAATTCGATCACGCCGTCATAGGGCCGCGTGGCGTCGCGGCTGTGCGCGCTGTAATGCCGAACAAACGCATCGTATACCGCCGGAATCTTGTCGCTCCCGCTGGCCGCGCGCTCGATCAGCCGCCGCACACCGTTGCCCACAAAGCCCCGAACCTCTTCGCGCGTCCTTGCGGGCAGACCGTTTTCGGCCAACGCGAAATTGACGCTCGCCGTCAGATCGTCCAGTGTGTCAAGCAGCGTCCCATCCAGATCCCACAGGACCGCTTTGACGCGCATGGAGGCACCGTTTTCGTTCATGTTCACCCTCCCATCGGCTGAACCGTTTTGTGGCCTGACGTACCCCTTGCAAATCGGAAAAAATACGGTATAATAGGCTTTGCCGCGCTTTTTTCTGCGCGGGAAACAAACATAAAGGAGTGAACAACGATGAAAAAGATGCTCGCATGGCTGCTCGCGCTTTGCATGTCCTTCGGCCTGTGCGCGGCATTCGCCGAGGAAGATGACGCCGTCGACGCGATGAAATTCGACGACCAGTGTGACCTCAGCCCCGATGACGGCGCGGACAGCGTCGAGCGGCTGGGCGACCATCCCGACAGCCCGTATTTCAATCATCTCGATTTCTACAACATGACCTCGAATGACACGCTGACCCTGCTTCCCCACTTCAAGACGATACAGCAGTCAAGCGAATGGAGCTGCGGTGTGGCCGCGGCGCTGATGACGCTGGAATGGTACGGGCTGCGCGGCGACTATGACGAGCAATCCCTGGCAGAACTTCGGCCGCAGGGCGCGGAGCCTGGCGCGACCAGCTTAAGTCAGATGATCTTCATGTTCGACGCGCTCGGCGGCTTTACCTGCTATTCTGCCTATGACGCGGGCGATGAAGTGCGCGATGTGTTCACATTTGACTATATCCAACAAACGCTCGCTGAAGGCAAACCGATCATGATCGGCTGGAACGACTGGGGCGGGCACTGGCAGGTCATCATAGGCTATGACAACATGGGCACAGAGACCACGCAGGATGACGTGCTCATCGTCGCCGATCCGTATGATACGACCGATCACAACCAGGACGGCTACGGCGTCTATTCCGCGGAGCGCTTCCTGTACAACTTCTCGTTCTACAACCTGTTCAAGGCCAAGGGCGAGCTCAACGACATGTGCTTCCTCGTTGTCACACCGGACGCGCCATAAGAGCGGCTGTTCGCGGTGGTTCCTCACGGAATCGCCGCTTTTTTCATGCGGCGCGGGATGGACAAAAAAATAATCCCTGAAACCATCGCTTCAAGGATTTGGTGGAGCATAGGGGAGTCGAACCCCTGGCCTTTTGAATGCCATTCAAACGCGCTACCAACTGCGCTAATGCCCCGAACGCTGTCACAGTATCTATTATAGACGAACTCGCGGGAAATGTCAACTCCTTTTTCGTGATTTTCGGAATTTCGCGCTCTCCCGGGCAGGGGCGCCAAACCCTCGCGGCTCCGCGTCCCCGCCCGCCCCCCCACGCGCTCTTCCATTCCCTCCCGCTTCATGACTGCAGCATCCTCTGCAGCACTTCTCGAACCTTGCGCGGATCCGCCTTGCCGCCAAACGACTTCATCGCCTCCCCGACGAGATGGCCGAGCACCTTCAGATTGCCCATCTGATACTCGGCAACGTCGTCCCCGTGCTCCCGCAATACACGCGCGATATTCTCCTCGTATGCCGCATCGTCCTGCGCCGCCTTCAGCCCGTGCGCGCTCACGTAACCCGCGATATCCTCGCCGCCGTCAAACGCGTAGGCGAACACCTCTCGCGCGCTCTGCCTGCTCACCTCGCCGCCCGATACGAGCGTCACGATCTGCGAGAGCGCGTCCGCCGAGAGCTTGAGCGCGTCCGCTGTCACCTGCTTTTCCTTCATCAGCGTGCGCGTCTCGCCCATCAGCCAGTGCGCGACCTCCTTGGGTTTCCCGCACGCCGCCGTCGCCGCCTCAAAGAGATCGGCCATCGGCTTTTCCTGCGTGAGGATGTCCGCATCGTACGCCGAAAGGCCGTATTCCTCGCGATAGCGCGTGAGCTTCTGCTCCCGTAACTCCGGCTGACGCGCGGCAATCGCGTCGATCCATTCCTGCGAAATCTCCATCGGCGGCAGATCCGGCTCCGGAAAGTAGCGGTAGTCCTGCGCGTTCTCCTTGGAACGCATCGCAAAGGACGCGCCCTTGTTGTCGTCCCATCGACGCGTCTGCTGCGTTACGCGCTTGCCGTCCTCGAGCAGCTCCGTCTGCCTGCGGAACTCGCCCTCTATCGCGCGCGCTATCGCCTTAAAGCTGTTGAGATTCTTCATCTCCGTGCGCGTGCCCAGCGCCTTCGTGCCCACAGGACGCACGGATAAATTGACGTCCGCGCGCAAAGAACCCTCCTGCATCCGGCAGTCCGATACGCCCAGGTACTGCAGCGTCTGCCTAAGGCGCGTCAAATACGCGATCACCTCGTCCGCCGAGCGCATGTCCGGCTCGGAGACGATCTCAAGCAGCGGCACGCCGCAGCGGTTGTAGTCCACCATCGTCTGGTCAAGCCATGGATCGTGCATCAGCTTGCCCGCGTCCTCTTCCATGTGGATCTCGTGAATGCCCACGTCCTTGTCTCCCGCGGATGTGTGTATCGTCACATGCCCGCCTCGGCAGATGGGCAGGTAGAGCTGACTGACCTGGTACGCCTTGGGCAGATCGGGATAGAAGTAATTCTTGCGGTCAAACTTGCAGCGTCTCGTGATCTCGCAGTTCGTCGCCAGCCCCGCGGCAATCGCGAACTCCACCACCCGCCTGTTGATCACCGGCAGCGTGCCCGGCATGCCCGTACAGACGGGACAGGTGTGCGTGTTCGGCTCGCCGCCAAAGCGCGTGGTGCAGCCGCAGAATATCTTCGTCCTCGTGGCCAGCTCGACGTGTACCTCCAGCCCGATCACCATCTCATACGTCGCCATGCTCAATCCTCCCTCGGCCTGCATCTGTGAAAGGATGTGTGTCTCTGATAGGCATACGCGGCATCAAAGAGCTGCGCCTCGCCAAACGCGGGGCCGATGAGCTGCGCGCCGACCGGCAGCCCCTGCGCGTCAAAACCGCAGGGCATGCACAGCCCCGGCAAGCCCGCCATGTTCACGGATACCGTGTATATGTCGCCCAAATACATGCTGATCGGATCCTCGTCGTGCTCGCCTAAGCGGTACGCCGTCGTCGGCGCGGCAGGCGTAAGCAGCATGTCCGCTTGCTCAAAGCACGTATCGAACTGCCGCTTGATCAGCGCCTTGACGCGCAGCGCCTTGTTGTAATACGCGTCGTAATAACCGCTGGACAGCGCGAACGCCCCCAGCATGATCCGCCGCTTGACCTCCGCGCCAAAACCTTCGCTGCGCGCGGTCAATATCATGTCGTGCAGATCCTCAAACCGCTCCGGACGATAGCCGTATTTTACGCCGTCATAGCGGGAAAGGTTGCTGGACGCCTCCGCGCAGGCCAGCACATAGTAGGCGGGAATCGCGTATTGCAGTAGCGGCATGTGGACGGGCACGAGCTCGGCCCCCAGCGCTTTGAACACTTGCGCCGCATCCATCACGCGCGCGCGCACATCCTCGCTTAGGCCTTCGCCAAAGCATTCCTCCGGGATGCCGACGCGCTTGCCGCACAGCGAATCGCACTCGGGCTGCGCGGGCAGCGGCACATCGACGCTCGTGCTGTCGCGCGGGTCACGACCCATGATCGCGCGCGTGACCGAAGCTGCGTCCGCCGCGTCTATCGTCAGCGGGCCAATCTGATCCAGCGAGGACGCGTAGGCGAGCAGGCCGTAGCGCGAGACCGCGCCGTATGTCGGCTTGACACCCGTCACCCCGCAGAACGACGCGGGTTGGCGAATCGAACCGCCGGTATCGCTGCCCAGCGCGTAGAAGACCTCACGCGAGGCGACCGCCGCGGCGCTTCCCCCCGAGGAGCCGCCGGGCACGCGGGTCAAATCCCACGGGTTGCGCGTCACGCCGAAATAGGAGCTCTCCGTCGAGGAGCCCATCGCGAATTCGTCCATGTTCGTCTTGCCCAGGCAGACAGCGCCTATGGCGTCGAGCTTTTTGACGACCGTCGCGTCGTACACGGGCACATAGTGCTGCAGCATCTTGGAAGCGGCCGTCGTCGCCACGCCGCGCGTGGAGATCAGATCCTTGAGCGCCATCGGCACGCCGGCGAGCGGGTGCGTCAATTCGCCGCTGTCCACCCGCTTTTGAACCGCTTCAGCGCGCCTATAGGCGTCCTCGGGCGCTGTGACGGTGATGAACGCGTGCACCTCTTCCTCCTTTGCCGCGATGCGGTCAAGGCACGCGCGCGTCAGTTCGAGAACGCCGATCTCGCGCGAGTGGATCCTCTCGCCCAGTTCGAGCGCGGTCATGTCAAACCAATCCAAGCGATTCGCCTCCTTTCATTCGACGGTCTTGGGCACCAGGAAGCAGCCGTCCTTCTGCGCGGGCGCGTTTTGCAGGATCTCCTCGCGGGCCATGCTCTCCTCGACCTCGTCCTCGCGAAACACGTTGACCACGGGGAACGCGTGGCTCATCGGCTCCACATCCCGCGTATCAAGCGCTGAAAGGCTGTCTACATAGCCGATCATCCTCGCAAGGTCCCGCGCAGCCTCCTCCCGCTGCGTCCCGTCTATCTTCAGATGCGCGAGCTGTGCGACATACTCAACCAGTTCGTCTGTGATTTCCACCGCGTCCTCCTCCTTTTTGATCGCTTTGGGCCACCGCGCTTTTGATCATCCGTTCTCCTACGCCGCGGCTTGTCATGGTTCAATTCGCTGCTGATCCCGCGGAAAGAGACACGCCTCGCGCACGTTTCCTAGGCCCAGCAGCCGCGCGGTAAACCGCTCCAGTCCTAGCCCCAGGCCCCCGTGCGGACAGGTGCCGGTCTTGTGAATCATCAGATAGCCCGCAAAGTCCGCGGGATCCAGCCCCTTCTTCACCATCTTTTCGACCTGCGCGGCGTAATCGTGTATGCGCTGCCCGCCGGTGGTCACTTCCATCCCTCGAAACAGCAGATCGAACGAGAGCGTGTAGCGCGGATCCTCGGGATCGTCCGCCGCGTAGAAGGGCCGCTTCTTGCTCGGGTAGTGCGTGACGAACACGAACTCGCTGCCGTATTCCTCGGCAAACAGCCGCGATATGAGCTGCTCCTCCTCCGGCTCCAGATCAAACGGGTCGCGTATCGCGCGGCCATACTTCTCGCTGACCCTCCTTTTCGCCTCGTCAAAGCGAACGGCGGGGATCGCGTCGACCTGCGGCAGCTTCGCGCCCAGCAAGGAAAGCTGCGGCACATAGTCCTCGGCAAGCACATGCAGTATGTGTTTGATCACCTTCGTCTCCATCTGCATGACGTCCTCAAAGCTGTCGATAAAGCCCATCTCAAAGTCCAGGGATGTGTATTCGTTTAGATGCCTCGGTGTGTTGTGCTTCTCCGCGCGGAACACAGGCCCGATCTCAAACACGCGCTCATACACCGGCACCATCGCCTGCTTGTAGAACTGCGGACTCTGCGCCAGATACGCGCGGCGCCCGAAATACTCCATGCGGAACAGGTTCGCGCCGCCCTCGGCATTCTGCGCGACGATCTTGGGCGAGTGAATCTCCGTGAATCCCTCGCGCATGAGCGCCTCCCTAAATCCGCGCACGACGCCCTCCTGCACCTTGAATATCGCGCGCTTGCGCAGGTTGCGCAGCGTCACAAACCGAAGCGCCAGATCCGTATCCATCGACAGGTTCATCCGATTTTTGCCAATGGGCACGGGCATCGCCTCCGCCGCGCGGGAGAGCACCTGCAGCGCGGTCACGTGCAGCTCGGCGCCGCCCGGCGCGCGCGCGTCCCTCGCCACATCGCCCTCGACACTCACCGCGTCGCCCTCGCGCACGTCGTCCTGCATGTTCATCAGCACGCACTGCAGCACGCCCTCGGGCATTCGCAGCAGCAGGAACCGCACGTCGCCCAGATCGCGCACCACATGCGCCATGCCGTGCACACACGCGCGCTGCCCCTCCTCCATGCTCAAAACCGCGGACAGGCTGCTGCTTTTGCCCTGCGTCTGCCCCGTCATCGTCTTCATATCTGCTGCCTCCCCTTCTTCATCGGCTAAAAAAACCGCCCCAAGCGCTCGCCTGGGACGGGAAAACCGCGGTACCACCCAAATTGCCGCCCTGCACCGGACGGCCTCTTTCATCCTTCACGCGGATCATACGGACGCGCCTGATTTCGCGTCCCCGCTTATCCTTGCTTGCGGGAAAACGCGCTGTTTGACGCGCCGGCTCCGGAGTGTTCTTTCCGCCCGCGGGGTTCCTGCGCGCAGCTCTCAGTCCACGGCTGCGCCTCCCTTGTCGAAAACGCGGGGTACTCGTCTCCTTCATCGCCGTTCATCTTTTGTCAGCGCTTTGCACGCTGATATGGGAAGCATTATAGACCAACATCGTGCATGTGTCAAGCGACAACTTTCGTTTTTTGGCAAATGAACGGCGTTTTTCGCGAATATATGAAAGAATATCCGGCTTTTTTGCAAAACCGGCGAATCATTTGACATGGAACATCAAAACGCGTATACTATGTTTAGACGCTTTGAAGGGGAGATAGACATGGCATATTCTCAGGCGATCGTAAGCGATCTTCAGGAGATACTCTCCGCCGCGGGCATTCGCGCGACGTTTGAGGAGCGGAAAGAATTCGCTGTGCTGACGATTCGCATGAAGCTCCACTGCAAGCTGCAAAACGCGCAGATGCTGATTCTCGTGCGCGAGGACAACTTTTCGACGGTGACGATGATCCCGCTCTCCGCGGATGAAAACAGCCGTCTGGCCGTCGCGGAATACCTGACGCGCGCGAATTACAACATGCGAAACGGCAACTTCGAGCTGAACATGGAGGACGGCGAGATCCGGTTTAAGACCTATGTGCACGTGGGAAGCGGCAAACTGGACCCCAGCGCCGTGCGCCTTGCGGTGATCATGCCTTTCGTGACGATCGACCAGTTCGGAGACGGGCTGATCGAGGTGCTCTTTGGCTTCAAGTCGCCGCGCGAGGCGTTTGAATCCGTGAAAAGATAGTGCGGCGCGGACAGATCGGTATCGATGGACGCGAGAGAACAGGAGGAGAGCTCATGGCAAAGGGCGGTTTCCCGGGCATACCGGGCGGCAATATGCAGCAGCTGATGCGTCAGGCGCAGAAGATGCAGCAGCAGATGGTGAAGATGCAGGAAGAGCTGGACGAACGCGAGTATGAGGGCACGGCGGGCGGCGGCGCCGTCGTCTGCAAGGTGAGCGGCAAGCGCGAGCTCCTCTCCCTTGTGATCGAGCCGGACGCGGTGGACCCCGAGGAAGTCGAAATGCTGCAGGACATGATCATCGCGGCGGTCAACGACGCGCTGCGCAAGGGCGAGGAGGCGCGCGAAAGCGAGATGGAAAAGCTGGGCGGCGCGGCCATGAACGGGATGATGTGACGCATGGCCGATCAAATCGAGCCGATCGCGCGCATGGTGCAGCAGCTATCCCGTCTGCCGGGCATCGGCGTGAAGAGCGCGCAGCGTCTTGCGTATTACATACTCTCTCTGCCGGAAGAGCAGGTGCGCGAATTGGCATCGTCTATCTATGAAGGGCGCAAGATGGTCAAATACTGTTCCCTCTGCGGCAATTACACGGTTGAGGACCCCTGCCCGATCTGCGCGGACCCGTCTCGCCACAACGGCCTGCTCTGCGTCGTGCGCGACCCGCGGGACGTCGCCGCGATGGAGCGTATGCGCGATTTTCACGGGACTTATCACGTGCTGCACGGCACGATATCGCCCATGGAAGGCGTGGGGCCGGAGGACATACGCATACGCGAGCTGCAAGAGCGCGTTCAAAGCGAGCACATCAAAGAGGTCATACTCGCGACGAATCCGGATATCGAGGGCGAGGCGACGGCGGCGTATATCGCGCGGCTGCTCAAGCCGATGGGCGTATTGGTCACGCGTATCGCGCACGGCCTGCCCGTCGGCGGCGATCTGGAGTACACGGACGAGGTGACGCTCTCAAAGGCGATGGAGGGCCGCAGGGAGATGTGAACGCGCAAGGCGCCTTTGATCCCATAAACCCCGCATGAAGTCAAAAGCAAAGGACACAAGGATCGCTTGTGTCCTTTTTGTATGCTGCTGTCATGAGCGCGAGGAACCGCTCTCGTAGGGCAAGCCTTCGGCCTTTGGCGCGCGGGACTTCTTGCTCGTGAACGCGAGGATGACCATCGACGCGATGAAGGGCACCATGTTATACATGTTCTGCGTCCAGTTGAGCGCGGCGAGCGCGGGGATGGAGCTGGCGATATTGGCGAGCGACTTGAACAGCGCGAAGAACACGGCCGCGAAGAATATGCGGAAGGGTTTCCACTGCCCAAAGATCATGACGGCGAGCGCCAGGAAGCCCGCGCCGGAGACGCCGACCTCGAAATTCCAACTCGATACGGAGGGGATGATATACGCCATGCCGCCGATGCCGCCGAGCACGCCGGAGACGAGCACGCCGATCGTGCGCATCCTGCGGACGTTGACGCCGACGCTGTCCGCGGCCTCCGGGTGTTCGCCGCACGCGCGCAGCCGCAGCCCCAATCGCGTCCTGTAGAGCACGACATAGGAGAGGATCAGCGCCGCGATGCCGACAAACAGGAACGCGTTGATCGTCAGCGGCCCGATGTCATAGATGAACGCGCGGTTGCTGTAGTCGAGCTTCGCGGAGGAGGAGCCGTTGACGACCTTGGCGATGACCATAGCCAGCGCTGTGGCGAGCATGTTGAGCGCCGTGCCGCCGATGGTCTGATCCGCGTTGAGCGCGATGGACGCGAACGCGAGCAGCCCGGAATAGGCCATGCCGGCGACGGCCGCCGCGAGTATGGACACCGCGACGATGACGATGGCCGGCGCTTCCTGCGGCAACATGCGTATGGCGATGACGCCCGCGAGGCCGCCGATCACCATGATGCCCTCCAGCGCGATGTTGATGATGCCGCTGTGCTCGGAGAACATGCCGCCCAGGGCGACCATCATCAGCACGACGGTGTACAGCAGCGTGTATTTGACGAGCAGCATCAATCGCCGCCTCCTTCCTGCGGAACGCGCCTGCGTCCTATGAGCAGCGCGCGAATGCGGTTTTTGAACAACATCGAGAACGCGCACAGGTAGATGATCAGCGCCGTGATCACGTCGGCGATCTCCTTGCTGTAATACTGCGTGGAGAGCTTCGTGCCGCCCACGGTGATGTAGGATACGAACAGCGAGGAGAATATCGTGCCGATGGGATTGGAGCAGGCGAGCAGCGCCGTGCTGATGCCGTTGAAGCCTATGGCCGGCAGCGCCGTGGAGACCTGCGGGTTCCACTCCGCGACGGTCGAAAGGTAGTAAAGCCCCGCGCCCAGACCGGCCAGCGCGCCGGCGATGGTCATGGACAGCACGATGTTGCGCTTGTGATTGATGCCCGCGTACTGCGCCGCGTCCTTGTTAAAGCCGCAGGCCTTGAGTTCATAGCCAAACGTCGTTCGGCTGAGGATGACATGCATCACGATGGCGAAGAAAATCGCGATGAATATGGCGATCGTCACGCTCTGCAGCCGGCCAAACAGGTCGCTCATGCCCAGATCGGGGATCATGGAACCCGGGGAGACCTTGCGCAGGCTGTATGTCTTCGTCGTGGACATGTCATACATCGGGCTCTGTCCCCGGCCGTACATGATGTCGTTGACCATGTATAGACCGATCCAGTTGAACATGATCGCCGAGATGACCTCGTTGATGTTCAGATAGGCCTTGAAAAATCCCGGAATCGCGCCCCAGAGCGCGCCAAGCAGCATAGACGCGAGCAGGCAGATCGTCCACGGCAGATGGAGCACGATGGCGCAGTACAGCCCGCCGAACGCGCCAAGCGTGTACTGCCCCGCCGCGCCGATATTGAATAGGCCCGTCTTGAACGCGAAGCCCACCGATAGGCCGGTCATGATCAGCGGCGCGGCATTGGCCAGCACGGTGCCCATGTTGCGCGGACTGGATATGCCGCTGCGCAGGATCACCATCAGGCCGTCGCTCACCGCGTGCTCCTTATCGATGACGGCGAGCACGACAAAGCCGCACAAAAGACCGATGACGATGCAGATCAGCGAGGCCACGACCGAGAGGAATCCCTCGCTTGCGGCAAGGCGAGCACGCAGGGTTTGTCTCTTTTCCATAGATGTCCTCCTCTCACATGCTGCGCTGCGCGCCGGCCATATAAAGCCCCAGTTCCCGCGCCGTCGTAAAGCGCGGATCGAGTTCGCCCGTGATCGCGCCCTCGTACATGACGAGTATGCGGTCGGGAACCTCCAGCACCTCGTCAAGCTCCAGCGATACGAGCAAAACCGCGCGGCCCGCGTCGCGCTGCGCGAGAAGCTCACGGCGGATGTACTCGATGGCGCCGATGTCAAGCCCGCGCGTGGGCTGCACGGCGATGAGCAGATCGTTGCCCAGATCGATCTCGCGGGCGATGATCGCCTTCTGCTGATTGCCGCCGGACATGCTTCGCGTGATCGTCGAGGGCCCCTGTCCGCAGCGCACGTCAAAGCGCTCGATCAGCCCGCTTGCGTACTGCCTGATCTCGCTGAATTTGAGAAAGCCGTGATGGCTGAACGCGGGCGTAAAATAGCGCTTGAGCACGAGGTTGTTTTCAAGCGAAAAGTCGAGCACAAGCCCGTGCTTATGCCTGTCCTCCGGGATGTGGCTCATGCCGCGCAGCGCGCGCTGGCGTATCGTGGCGTGCGTGATATCGGTGCCGCGCAGGAAGATGTGCCCGCTGTCCGCGCGCAAAAGACCGGTCAGCGCGTAGACCAGTTCGCTCTGCCCGTTGCCGTCTATGCCGGCGATGCAGACGATCTCCCCCTGCCTGACGCTGAAGGAGACGTCGCTGACCAGCGGTTTGCCGCGCTTTTTGCCGCGCACGGTCAGGTTCTGCACGGTCAGCACGCTCTCCCCGGGCATAGAGGCCTGTTTGTCCAGCGCGAGCTGCACCTTTCTGCCGACCATCATCTCGCTGAGCTCTTCCTTGCTCGTCGTGGCGACGTCGACCGTGCCGATGCATTTCCCCTTGCGCAGAACGGTACAGCGATCCGCGACGGCCTTGATCTCGTCCAGCTTGTGCGTGATGAACAGTATGCTCTTGCCCTCGGCGGCGAGGCCCTTCATGATCTTCATCAGCTCTTCGATCTCCTGCGGCGTGAGCACGGCCGTCGGCTCGTCGAATATGAGCACCTCATTTTCGCGGTAGAGCATCTTGAGGATCTCCGTGCGCTGCTGCATGCCTACGGTGATGTCCTCGACGAGCGCGTCGGGATCGACCTTCAGGCCGTACTTTTCGCTCAGCGCGATCACCTTTTCGCGCGCCTGCGCCTTTTGCAGGAAGCCCAGCCTGCCCGTGACCGGCTCCACGCCGAGGATGATGTTGTCAAGCACAGTGAAGACCTCGACGAGCTTGAAGTGCTGATGCACCATGCCGATGCCCAGCGCGTTGGCGTCGTTGGGATCCTTGATGCGCACGGGTTTGCCGTTTTTGCGGATCTCGCCGCTCTCCGGCTGATACAGCCCGAAGAGCACGCTCATCAGCGTGGACTTGCCCGCGCCGTTTTCGCCCAGCAGCGCGTGGATTTCGCCTCGACGCAGTTTGAGCGTGATGTGGTCGTTCGCGACGATGCCTGGAAACGCCTTGGTGATGTCAAGCATCTCGATGATGTACTCCGATTCGCTCAATGGCCATCCCTCCTTCGCTCTATTATTATAGCGTATGAACGCGCTTATGGGAAGGGCGAATTGGCGCCGCTGTGTGCGTATGCCCTTCTGCGTTGCCCCGCGCGATCTATGAACGCGATAAAAAAGGCGGCCTCCCCGGTCAAGCGGGATAAGGCCGCGCAAAGCGCGTCAATACTCAAAACGGTTTAAAACATCCTTGACCAAATCGCTGAACATGTCCTCGGGCAATAGATTGAGTATCCGCATGGTCTGCGTGATCAGCCCGAGCTCGACGCTGTAGTACAGTTCGTTAAACTCCTCCTCTGTCCCATGGGCCATGTTGATCGGCTCCAGCCCATTGATCGTGGCCGGATTGTAGTTTTCCGTGTGCAGACCGCCCGAGAAGCCGAACGACTGAAGCCCTGTGCCCAATGCGCTAAAGTCCGCGAGTATCTCATACTCGCCCTCGACGCCCTCGCCTGCCGGTTCGATCCACCATGACCCGTTCACAGGGACTGAAATCGTCTGTCCATCCAGCGTCACGTCGATGTTCATATCGCCGCGGTAGTTCTCCCCGCCGCCAACCGTCAGCGCTGAAAGGCCCTCGCCGTGCATTTTCGCGTACAATTCATCCGATGTGGTCACGGTCATCTCCGCGTCCGTCGTATCGCGCCAGGCCATCTGGCCTTCCTCGCTCGTCTCCGGCGCGCCTGTGTTCGTCAGATGGTATTCGATGTGCTGCTCACCGTCCTTGCCGGAGACGAACTGCACCTCGCAGTCCTTCGTCTCCCCCTCCTCGCTGTACAGGAACGACAAGGAGAGCTGGTCGGCAATGACGTCGTCCTCAACGCCAAACAGATCGACGCTGAGCGCGTAGGGATCCTCCCCGTCGAGCGTCAGGCTGCCCACAACCTCCGGCGTGCCGTTCACATCCAGTTCCCCGACGAGGTAAGCGCTTTCATCGGAATATCCCAGGACGAGCGCACCGATCATGTCCTTTGACTCAAACCAGCCCACGATATCCTGCAATCCCGCGGCGATCTCTTCCCTCAAATCGTACACATTCTCGAAGCCCAGGGAAAGCGCCAGCGCGTCAAACTCCGGGTCCTGATCAAACTGCGCCGCGATGTCCGAAAACAATTTCGCCAGATTGCCGGATGTGATCGTGACGTTGACCTGCTCATCGACCGCCGGATAGTACCCCTGCGCGGGCACATCCTTCTTGACCGATACGCTCCAATCCTGCGCGTCGTCCGCGAGGATATGAATATACGGGCCTGCCCACGCGACCGCCTGCTTGATGATGTCAAGCACCTGCGTCGAAATCGCGTCGACCGCCGCGTCCCAATCGATGTCCGAAAGCGCGGGCGTTTCAATCAGGAAGTCAAAGATCGAATAGAGTTCCTGCCAGGAGGCGACGAGACGCTGCCCCGGCATCAGGTTGCTCTCGATGCTGAGCCCATCCGTCGTCACGTTCAGCGCGACATCAAACCCCGCGCTCTTCTCGCCTTCCCGCACCGAAAGATCAAGCACGAGGCGCACGCCGTTTTCCAGCACGCCGATTCCGACGCTCTGAACCAGCCGGTTGAGCAGCTGCTCGGCCGTCGTGAGTTTCTGGATGTACTTTGCCAGCTCCTCCTCGTCCATATTGGGCTCCGACTGCCGCGCGACGGTCTCGGGATCCATGTCGATGTCCATGTGAACATCCCCGATCAGCACATTGCCCTGCTTCAGCGCGTCTTTGATCAGGGACTTTGCCTGCTCGCCCGGTACGTATTCCTCCTTATGCACGATCGATATCCCGATCATGGGCCTCGCGCCGCCAATCTGTTCCTGCGCAAGCGCCATCGGTGCCGTCAGAAAAAGGCAGAGCGCGAGCGCCAGGCATGTAAATCTCTTCATCCAAATCTCCTCCTCATCATGTCACGCGGAGCACGAAATCGTCTCCACTTTTACCATTATAAAACCGATTCGCGCCGCGCGTCAATGGGAAAAAGCGGTTTTCGCGCGCACTGCCCACGCCGCCTTCTTCCTCTTTCCAAGGCCGTCTGCTATGGTTATCGATAGGGTAATTAATATATTGACAGGCGAGGTATGCTGTGATATACTATGGACATCGGAGGTGATGAGATGTTCAATTGTTCAGACATTTTGCGTGGTTACACCGATACGATCATACTCGCGCAGCTCGCGTCAGGCGACAGCTATGGCTACCTGATCAGCAAGAACGTGCAGGAGATCGCAGGCGGGGAGATGCGTCTCAAGGAAGCCACGCTGTACACGACGTTCCGCCGCCTGGAGACAGCGGGCATGGTCGAGTCCTATTGGGGCGATGAGACCATTGGCGCGCGCAGGCGCTATTACCATCTGACGGACGCGGGCCGAAAGCTGTACGAGGAGAACCGCGACGAATGGCGGCACTACAGCGCGATGATCTCCGAACTGATCGATCCGCCCAAGGCGAAGGATGCGCGCTGCGAGGACGAATTGGACGCTGACGCGGCGAATGCGGGGTCTTGCGGCTCCGCGGCACAAAAAAGCGAACAGGAGGCGATTTCTTGATGAACAAGCGAATTCGCAGTTTGATCGACGAGATCTTTTCCAATATGAAGATGACGGCGGAGAACCTCGCGCTGCGCGACGAGCTGATGGCCAACGCGCAGGATCGCTACGAGGACGCCGTAAGGCAGGGCCGCAGCGAGGAGGACGCGTTTGCCGAGGTCGCCGCTTCCCTGGGCGATGTGCAGGCGCTGCTTCTGGAGATGAACGGGGACGCGCGGGAGGAAGAGGCGGCCAAGCAGCCCCCGCACGAGGAAGCGCCGCAGCAGGACGCGGCGACGGAGCAGCCCACCGACACGCTCAAGAGCGACACCGATCTGGGCGCCACGCTGAACAAGGCGTTTACAGCGCTTGACGATCTCGGCAAGCAGATCGCGCCGCAGGCCAAGAAGCTGGCCAAGCAGCTAGACAGCGCTCTAGACGGGCTGGGCAAGGCTGTAGGCAAGGGCATGAAGGACGCGCAAAACGCCGCGAACGAGGCCATCGACCGTCTCTCCAGCAAGAAGGGCGAGATCGTCATCGACTTTGGCAAGAAGAACGACACCTCGGAGGGCGAGATCACCATCGACTTTGGCAAGAAGAACGACGCCCCGGGCGGGGTGGAAAAGACGAGCGAGGATCTGCGCCAGGAGGCCGCGACATTGCGCGCGCAGGCCAAGCTCAAGGAGGTCTCAGGCGACGCGGAGGGCGCCAGGACGCTTGAACAGATGGCTGAAACGCTTGAAAAGCAGGCGGACAGCGGCGCGTCTGCGCACACCAGCGTGAACGACGCGATCAACGCGGATGGCGAGCTTGACCCGGAGGCGTTCTCCCAAGCGGTGGACGACATGGTTCGTGACGCGCAGGAAGCCGCCGGCGAGGGCCAGACCAGCACAGAAGGCCAGGTCACATTCCCCTCCACGGGCCTGCGCGCGATCGATATCAAGGTGGACGAGGATGACGTGATCATCAAGCCATCGGACGATCTGGAGCTCAGCGTGCACTGGTCCGGCATCAGCGAGGAAAACAAGCCCATCATCAAGCGCGAAGGGCACACGCTGACCATCCGCAGGCCGAATCCGAACGTGTTCAAGACGTTCTTCTCGGTCTTTAATAAAGAGGGTGGGGAGATCGTCGTTCATGTGCCGCGCGGGTACGCGGCCGACTATGCGCTTACGACCACATCCGGCGATATCGATGTGCAGGGCGTGGACGCGGACGAGGTGAAGATCAGCTCCACATCGGGCAATGTGCGCCTTGAGACGGATACGCGCTGCAGAGCCAAGGCGATCTCGGTTTCGACGGTCTCCGGCAACGTGACGGTCAGCGCGTGCGTGGAGGCGATCAGCGTGAACACCGTCTCCGGCGAACAGTTCATCTCCTGTGACGCGGGCAAGGTCGATGTGGACTGCGTCTCCGGCGATATGCACATCAAGGGCGCAGCGGACGACTGGGAGGCCTCGACGGTCTCGGGCGATATGGAATTGCTCTGCACCGTCACGCCCATGCGCAAGATACAGCTCAGCACGATTTCAGGCGACGCGCATCTCGCGCTGCCCGCCGACATACGCGGTTTTGTCGCGGAGCTGTCCGGCACCAGTGGCTCGATAGAGAACGAGTTCGGCCCCAATCGCTACGGCACCTGCGCGCTGCCCATCCACATGGACACGATGTCCGGCAGCCTGACGATCACAAGGCTGTGAGGCGAGGAGGCGCGAAACATGGACAGAATCAAGGATCTGCTGAGCATCGTCATCGGCAGTGACCTCATCATTGAGGGAACGGGCAGGACCTATGTCAAAGCGCCGCTGTGGCTCGTCGTGCTCGCCGCAATCGCCAGTCTGACGCTGGCCGCCATCACCACGCTGCTGATCATCGCTTTCGGTATGCGCGTGCGCGTCGTCAAGAGATGAGGAGGGGATCACGTGGATTTTGAAACCATCAAGCAAAACCTGCTCAATGCGCTCAATCAAATCCTGCAGATGCGGCTGATCGTCTCCTCCCCGCACGAGCTGGTCGCCGATTTGCCCCTGCTCTACGTGCTCGTGGCGCTGCTGATGTCAAAGTACATCCGCATACTCTTCCTGATCGTGGTGGTGCTGGGCTTCGTGTGCCGCTACAGCGCGCGCATAGAGCGCGACCTCACAAGGGCATAAATAAGGCGCGTCCGTCCAAACGATGGGCGCGCTTTTTTGTCTTTCCGCCCGGGCTCAACGCTTTTGCCGCGGCTTTGCCATATCCGCGGCTTTTTGCTCTGCGGTCCCCACCGCGCCCGCCCAAGCGGCTTTACCGCTCAGCCGCGTCCGACGAAAGGCGTCTGAACTTCAGCTTCAAATACCCGTCCATGTTGCCGTGCGCGGACAGGCGAAGGGCGGCAATCCCGAACTCGCGCATGGACGATTCCAATATCGCGATGCCGCTGGGCATGATGTCCGCGCGCTGCGGCATCAGCCCCACGACCTGCCTGCGCTGCTCAAGCGGCATACGCGAGAGCTTCCTGCCCCACGAGGCGACCTCTTCCCGCGTCATGCACATCCCCTCGCACGTCTGCGGATCGAACAGCGGCACGCGCATCTTCATCGCGCCCAGCGTCGTCATCGTCCCGCCGACACCGGCCCATGTCTCCCGCTTGGGCAGGGAAAGCAGCGCTTTCGCGTGCGTATGCAATATCTGCGCGCATTGGCTGAGCGTGTTTTCGTAGTCGCGCTCGCTGTGTATCGGCCATAAGCCGCTCATGCGCACAGCGCCCATCTGCAGACTGACGACGCCATCGACGCGCTCGCCCTCGCCCAATGTGAACTCCGTGGAGCCGCCGCCGATGTCGATCACACCGCACACGCCGCCGTCGCTGGCGCCCACATAGGAGAGCACCGCCTCCTCCTCGCCCGAGAGGATCTCCACATTCGCGCCGCACACCCGCGAGGCGCGCTCCGTGAACAGCAGGCCATTGGACGCGTCGCGCACAGCGCTCGTCGCAAATACAAACAGCTCCCGCACGCCGTCCTCTCGCGCCATGTCGGTCAGCCCCGCGATGGCCCTAAGCGAGGATTCGATGCTCTCCTCGGTCAGCGCGCCGTTCACCAGCCCCGAAAAAAGGCGCGTCCCCACGCGCTCGCGATGCTCGTCAAGCAGCGTTTCCCCGTTCCACGCCGCCGTCAGCAGCCTGATGGCGTTGGAGCCGATCCCGATACAGCCAAGGCGCATGCCGTCCCCTCCGCTCTCTAGTGCATTTACTCATCCATAGCGGATGCGATGTCCTCGATGTTGTCCACGTCATAGATGATCTCGCCATACCAGCAATAGCCGTAATCCCTGCGCGCCGTCCGCTCGATGAAGTCCGCCTGATTGATCTCCAGAAGCTCGCGCTTGAGCTGATTGTTGCGCGACTGCGCCTCATAATACGCCTGCGCTGCGAGCTTGAGCTGCTCCTCCTGCTTTTCAAGGCCGACCGAGCGCTTGGGCAGCCTCGCGTAGGCCAATACGGTGACCAGCGCCAGCACACACGCCAATCCGCTGAAAAAGCCGATATGGATGCCCCTGCGCCGCCTTTTGCTCTTGCTCACGCGTTTATCCTCCCCGCTTATGATCTCATGGGTTTAAATTCGTCCATCTTCCCCGTTTTCCTGCATTTGACTGCCCTGATTTTTCCGCTGACCCGCGTCCCTGCCATCGACGCGCCCGGCGAGTACATCGGCGAGCGTGATGGAAGACAGGTACTCTTCGATCAGCCGGTCAAGCTCCTGCCATACGGGCAGCGTCAGGCACCCTTCGCAGCGCTGACAGGGGTTCGGATTTTGATCCATGCAGGCGACGGGCTTGAGTGACCCCTCTGTGATGCGCAGTATGTCGGCAACTGTGTAGTCACCAGGCTCCCCCTGCAACCTGTATCCCCCCTGCTGCCCGCGCGAGGCGAAGAGCACGCCCGCCTGCGAGAGCTGCATGGCGATCTGCTCCAGATACTTTTTGGAGATCTGCTGCCTCGCGGCGATGTCCTTGAGCGCGATATAGCCGCTCCCCTCCTGCTGCGCGATGTCCAGAAGCATGCGAAGCGCGTAGCGCCCCCTTGTCGATATCTTCATGCCCGCCTCACTTTCCGCCTGACGCGACCAATCGTCCCTGTGCCTTTTCATGATTATAGCACAGCTTTCCCGCGCTGCCAATGCGAAGGTTCACGCGTTTTTTGGGGTTGCTTTTGTGCGTCTTTGCGTGATACAATGATTTAAAATCGCCATGCTGGAGGGATGACCATGGCCAAAAAGAGCGTGCGCAACACGCGTTCGCGCATCGTCAGCGCCGCGTGGAAGCTGTTCTATGAGCAGGGATACGAGGACACCACGATCGAGGAGATCATCGAGGAGTCGCGCACGTCCCGCGGCTCTTTCTATCATTACTTCGACGGCAAGGACGCGCTGCTGAGCACGCTGAGCGACCTGTTCGACGAGAAGTACGAGTCGCTGCAGCCGCTCCTGCCGCAGATCCCGGGCGCGATGGCGCAGCTCTTGTTTCTCAACCGCGAGCTGTTCGCCATGATCGAAAACAGCGTATCGCGCGACCTTTTGGCCCGTCTGCTGTCCACACAGCTGGTCACCGCTGGCGAACGCCACCTGCTCAACCAAGACAGGACCTATTACCGCCTGCTTCGACGCATCATCTCCGAAGGGCAATCGTCGGGCGAGCTGAACGCGAATCGCAGCGCGGGCGATCTGGTCAAGATCTACGCGCTGTGCGAACGCGCGCTGATGTACGACTGGTGCCTGTGCGGCGGGGAATACTCGCTGACCGATTATGCCGCGCAGGTCCTTCCCTCTTTTTTGAGCGGATTTTTGCCCTGATTTAATCCATCAAATGTATGGTTTAAAAATGCATGTTTTTCTATATTTTTTGATCATAAGGCTGTGATATGTACGGAGATAAGTCTATACATCGTTCTGTGTTGCGTTCTTGATGTCGTCTGTGGTATGATGTTCCCGTAGATCGGAGGGATTTTTATGACCGGTGCGCAAATCTGCATCATCGTCGCCATCGTCGTCTATCTGGGCATCATGATCGCCATAGGCGTCTATTACAGTCGGAGGAGCAGCGGCTCCTCGCAGGATTTCTACCTGGGCGGGCGTCGTCTGGGGCCCATCGTCACCGCCATGAGCGCGGAAGCATCCGACATGAGCAGCTGGCTTCTGATGGGCCTGCCCGGACTCGCCTATCTGACGGGCCTGGCCGAACCGTTCTGGACCGCGCTGGGCCTGGCCGTCGGCACATACCTCAACTGGCTGATCGTGGCCCGGCGTCTGCGCCGCTATTCGGTCGATCTTGGCGCCATCACGATTCCGGACTTCTTCTCCCGCCGCTATCAGGATGAAAAGCACCTGCTCTCCTGCCTTGCGGGCATCATCATACTGGTGTTCTTCATCCCCTATACGGCATCGGGCTTCAAAGCTGTGGGCACGCTCTTCAACGCGCTGCTCGGCGTCAACTATCACACGGCGATGGTCGTGGGCGCCGCGGTCATCATCGGCTATACGGTTCTGGGCGGCTTCCTGGCTGTCTCCTTCACGGACCTGATCCAGTCTGTGGTCATGACCGTCGCGCTGGCCATCATCGTGGTGTTCGGCATTCACCAGGCCGGCGGCTGGAGCACAGTGGTCGCCAATGCGCAGGCACTGCCCGGCTATCTCAACGTGACGCAGGGATACAACGTCGCGCTTCAGCAGACCGGTTCCTACGGCCTTTTGTCCATCGTCTCCACGCTGGCCTGGGGTCTCGGCTATTTCGGCATGCCGCACATCCTTCTGCGTTTTATGGCCATCAAGGACGAAAAGAAGCTGCCGCTCTCCCGGCGCATCGGCACCATCTGGGTGGTCATTGCCATGGGCGTGGCCATGCTCATCGGCATCACCGGCTACAGCGTCACCGTCGCGGGCAAGATACCGCTGCTGTCCACAAGCGCGGACTCCGAGACCATCGTCATACAGCTCTCGCAGCTGCTGAGCTCCTTTGGCATACTGCCCGCGCTTCTGGGCGGCGTCGCGCTGGCCGGCATATTGGCGAGCACCATGTCCACCGCCGATTCACAGCTGCTTGCGGCGGCATCCAGCGTATCGCAGGATCTCATGCACGATTTCTTCAAGGTCAAGCTGTCCGATAAGGCCTCCATGCGCCTCGTCCGCAGCTCGGTCGTGGTCATCGCGCTGATCGCCGTATTCCTGGCCTGGGACCCCAACAGCTCCGTGTTTCAGATCGTATCCTTCGCCTGGGCGGGCTTCGGCGCGTCGTTTGGTCCGGTCATGCTGTTGGCCCTGTTCTGGCGGCGCAGCAACCGATATGGCGCGCTGGCCGGCATGGCCGCGGGCGGCGCGATGGTCTTCATCTGGAAATACGGTATCGCGCGTATAGGCGGCGTGTTCGCCATCTACGAACTCCTGCCCGCGTTCCTGGTCGGCCTCGCCGTGAATGTGATCGTCTCTCTGGTCACGCGGCCACCGGAAAAAGCCGTCACCGACGCGTTTGACGCCGTCGCGCGGAAATGATGTGATGATTTTCTCAACAGGCAGGCATTCCAAGTGGGCGCTGTGCGGCAAAGGAGCACAGTGCCCTTTTTTGTCCTTGCCGCCCGCCGGGTCCGGCGCCCGAACTGTGATCTCGTGAACGACAAACCACGCGCAAGCCGCCTTTTTAGGCAACAGACACGCTTTCGCCGCGTCACCTGCCCCACCCTCCCGCCCACGCGGCAGCTTCAACCCGCCGCGCGCACAGCTCGTTTTTTTCGCGCATCAAAGAGCCGGACGGTCTAGCCGCCCGGCCCTTGTCACCTTATTTTGCTTTTACTTCAGCATCACAGACGCCTCGCGGATCTCAAGGTTGCCCTTCGATGTGAACGGCGTCGCGTTGGTCATGTATACGCGAATGCGCGCGGTGTACACGGCGTCAAACTGCACCGTGACCAGATCGTCCCCCTCGGCCGAGGTGAGCGTCTGCCCCGCGGCGCTCTGCCAGGAGATGCCGTCAAAGTACTGCACATCCAATGTCTCCGGCGCAGCGCAGTAACGGTTGCTGTCAAAGAGCAGGCTCACTTGACTTACGACCTTCGGCTCGTTCCAGAAGAACTCGACACTGTCGCTCTTCCTCGACGCGCTGTTCTCGGGGAGCAGCACGGACGCGCCGCGCTCATACGCGTTGGTCCACGTCGTCTCCTCGTTGCCGTCCAGCATGTTGTTGGGCAGGTTCGTCGTATAGCCCGTAAACGTGGCCGTCGCCAGCGCGCCGGACGCCGCGGCTTCATCGATGCCCTCAAAGCTGAACGCCTCGTTGTTTTCGCCCAGCGCTGCGTTTGTGGCCAGCTCAACGCCGGTCTCCATCGCCGGATCCTCCGTCACAACAGCCGTCGCCGTCAGATCGCATCCCTCGATCGTGCCTTCCGCCTGACCGTCGGCAAGCTCGCCCCATGTGACCGGACGCAAAAGCGTGTACTCGCCCGCGTCGCTCTCAAAGTGCACGCGCACAGCGCCGGGAAGCGTCACGCTGACGCCCACGGGCACGGTGATGGCCACGGGCTCCACCGCTGTCGCGGTCCCTTCGACCTGCTCGCCGACAGCCGGAACCTGCGCGTCCTCCTGCGCGATGGTGTAGTGAATCTGCACGGGTTTGAGATCGTCCGCGGAGATCGTCAGCACGGCCTCGCCCGCTTCATGGGTGGACTTGAGGATCACAAGCACCTTGCCGTTGTACGCGTGGCGCTCGGAATAGTCGCTGCTGTCCACGTGGTCAAACTTGTAAAGCTCCGCGCTCTCCTGCTGGCCGTTGTCCACGCCAAATATGGTCGCCGCGCCTTCCACGGAGAACTTCACCAGATCGTCGGCATCGGGCACCATGTTGCCCTGCTCATCCACGATCGTGCATTCGACATAGGACAAACTCTTGCCATCCGCGAGCAGCACCGTGTTGTCCGCCTCGGCGAGTATCGTATACGGCGCGGAGGAAGTCGTAATCGAGTCGGTCGCCGCCACATTGCCGTCCGCGTCATACGCGCGCACTTCAAGCGTGCCCGGCGCATACGGCACTTCCCACGTCAGATGCAGCTTGCCGGAGTTCAGTTCGCCCTCATCGAGCACCGCGCCGGCACTGGTGTAGCCGCTTGGATTCGCCGGATCGCCCCAGCTCTTGTCATCCTGCGTAAGCTCAGAGGTCTCGTAATACTTCTTGCCGTACGCGGTCTCCTTTTCGTCAAACGATTTGACGCCCAGCGATTCGCCGTTCAGGAACAGCTCCGCGGACTGCAGGTTCGAGTTCACCCACACGGTGACCAGCTCGCCCTCCTGCCATTCGTCCCAGTTCTGCGGTACGATGTGAACCATCGGCTCGTCCGTCCACTGGCTCTTGAACAGGTAGAACGACTCCTTGGGGAAGCCCGCCGTGTCTATCGTGCCAAACGAGGATACGCCAACAGGATATATGCTGTAGGGCGTCGGCTCGCCGATGTAGTCAAAGCCGCTCCAGATGAACTGGCCGATGAAGCTCTTGCGGTCGCGGTCCTTCTTCAGGCCGTACTCGTTGGACATCGTCCAGGACGCGAAGTCGTTGTCATAGTTGGATCCGCCCCTTGAGCCTGGCGTCTGATTGACACCCGTGTTGGAGAACTGCGGATCCAGGTACACGCCGCGCGAGGACGTCTGCGAAGAGGACTCCGACTCAAAGAAGAACGTCTTGGAGCCGTTGTCATTCAGCGTGCCGTCGCCTATCGAGTAGCGAGCGATCAGCCCATCCACGGACGCCGCGGTGTTGTAGTTGAGGCCAAAGCCGTCAAGCACCTGGTTGACCAATCCCCACGTCGCGTTGGCATCCGGAACGCTGCGCTGCTGGTCGCCGCCCATGATGATGTAGCGGGAATTATCCGCGGCTTGGACGTTGCGCAGCAGGCGAACCGCTTCCGTGTACTCGTTCATCGCCTCGGGCGCCACGCCGAGCAGATCATACTGGCCAGGCACATACCATTCGGGCTGCGTGCCCACGCCGCGCACCTCGTTGCCAATCGACCAGGCCATGACGCACGGCTCGTTCCTGTCGCGCTTGACCATCTCGGTAATCACCCAGTCGCTCCACGTGAGCTTCGCGCCGCTGTAGCGCGTCGCGGGATTGGGCAGGGACACATAGCCGTTGGGCTTTAAGCCCGCCCAGTCCTCCGGCACCTCGCCAAAGAAGAAATTGCCAAAGTCATACGTCGCCTTCGGTGCGCCCCAGCCGTCAAACGCTTCCTCGACGACCAGTATGCCCTTCCTGCTGCAGACCTCGATGATCTGCTTGGACGGCGGACAGTGGGATGTGCGGTACGCGTTGACGCCCATGCCCATCAGCGTATCGATCTCGCGCTCATAGGCGTCCACATAGCTCGCCGCGCCCAAAGCGCCGGAATCGTGATGCAGATCGACGCCCTGCACCTTCGTGTACACGCCGTTCACATACAGTCCGCCGCTCTGCGGGTCCTCCGTCGTCTCCTCGACTTTGATCCAGCGGAAGCCGTATTCAAATTCCTGCGTGTCCATCAGCTGATAGCCTTCCGTGCTGCCGTCCGTCTCCATGTACAGATCGACCTTGACGTTGTAAAGATACGGTGTGCCGATGTTCCATGGATACCAGAGCTGCACGTCCTCGATCTCCAGCGCCATGCGCTTGTTCAGCGAGAGCGAGAACGCCGTCGACGGGTTGATCGCCGTCTTCTGCGTCGCCTGCCGCGCGACCTCCTGCCCCTCGGCATCGGTCACGGTGACTTCCATATAGATGTTCGCGTTCACGGCATCGGAGTATCCGTCCGCCTTCACTTCGAGATAGGCCGTCTGCGAATACGCGTAATCCTCCTCCAGCGTCGGCGCGGAGAGCGTCACGCCGTTGCGGTTGAAATGCGCCAGGTTGTCAACGACCAAGTGCACGGGGCGAATGATGCCGCTTCCTGTGTACCAGCGTCCGGAAGGCGCGGGGTTTTGCACCTTCACGACCAGCACGTTTTCCCCGCCATAGTTCACGTCGTTCGTGATGTCCAGCGCGAATCCCGTGTAGCCGCTCGGATACGCGCCGATCTGCTTGCCGTTCAGGTAGACGACGCTGTCCTGATAGACGCCCTCAAAGTCGATGCTGAGCGTCTTTGTCCCCTGCATGGACGCGGGAACCGTGAACTTCTTGCGGTAATACGCGAGGCCGCCTTCCATGTAGCCCTGCGAGGACGAGCCGGACGCCACCTTGTCGCCCTCGATGCTGAAGTCATGCGGCACATCGACCGTGCGCCAAGCGGAATCGTCAAAATCGACGGCGATGATCTGCTCGGTCGTGTAGTCGCCCGCGTCCAGCAGGCCGTTCTGCGCGAAATCGCGGTTGGCGGAACCGGTCGTGTCCGTCGCGTCGATTTCGGGTGTGCGCGTCGCCAGATAGAACTGCCAGCTGTCGCCCATGTCGATGGCGCCCAGCGCGTCCTCCGCGACATCCAGCGTGCCCTCGGCTTTCGCCGGAAGCGCCGCGCCCGCGCCCAAGACGACAAACAGCGCTGCCGCTAAAAGCAGGGGCAGCACATGCCTTTTGTCACCTTTTGACATACATGATCCTTCCTTTCTGATTGTTTCAGGAAACATAGCCATGGTATCCTGAGAACTGTTCGCATCATATCACCAATGGGTCATGTTGTCAAGAGTTGTGTTCAAAATACTTGTAAAATCACATAAAAGCTGTACAAATTGCAGCGCGTAAGCGGACGGGCCAAAAGAAAGCGAAGGCCGCCTTAAAGCCAGCCCCGCTCGATGGATTTAAGTTTAGCGCCGTGATCAGTCGCCCATCACGAGGGAGAACTCGCCCTCAATGCGCGTCACCTGATCGCCTGTCTGAGGAACGCGCACGGACCAGCCCTCCTCGTCGATCGAAAGCGTATAGCGCACCTTGCTGTACGATATGCGCTCGCTGCGCACGCTGACATGTGCATGCCCGATGGCCAGCGCGCTGACCGCCCAGCCGGACCAGCCGATCGGCGTGTGCGGCGCGAACGTGAGCAGTTTGTGCAGCGCGTCGGGCTGAATGCCGAACAGGTAGCGCGCCATAGGCCACACGAAGCCCGCCGTCGCCAGGGACGTCGCCATGACGCCGGGAGATTCGTGCTCCCCGCAAAGCGCGCCCGGCAGTTTGCTGATGCGCGCCATCTCGCACAGGCAGCCGGTCATCTGCTCGACGTGATCGCGCTGCCCGTGCCACACCGCCATTTGCGAAAGCGACGCGCCCTCGGGCAACGCCGTCTCCTCCGCTTTGGGCGGTTCATCCTCGCCTTCCGGCTGCATGCCCGCCGCGCGCAACAGGCCATTCCAAGACAGAGCCGCCTCGCGCAAGAGCGGCCCCCAATCCCGCGGCATCTCCTGAAATCCCTTCGTCTCGCGCCTGATGTAGCGCATGCACAGCGCCGCCTGCGGCAAAAGCGCCGAGGCCAGGTCACTGTCCCCTGTGTAGAGCAGCGCCTGATACGAAAGCACGATGAACGCCGCGCTCTCCTTGACGCCGCCGCTTTGCAGCACGCGGCCATCGGGCGAGAGAAGCAGCGGCACGCGGCCCGGCGCGACCTGCGCGCTCTCGCAGAGCGAAACGACCGTCCGCAGCATGGCTGCCGCCTCGCGCACGCATCCCATCGCCAACAGCCCGCCGATGGCCTGTGCCCAGTTTTCGCCGAGCAAAAGCGGCGCCTCCGTCAGATCCCGACAGAGCAAAACGCCGTCCCGGCCAACCTTGCAGGTCATAAACGCGTCGTAGAACTTCGCCCAGTTGAAGCAGCGCGAAAGCTGCGCGTCCGGCAGCGTGGCCTCGCCCTCGCGGCACTGCGCGAGGATCTGCCTCTCCTTTTCTTCATAGAGCGTGTCCGCCCGCGCGCGAAACGATGCGAGCGCGTCCTCCGCCGATGTGCGCGAGGGATAGCCGCCCGCGATGAACAGCCGAATCGTGCCGACGCCCCGCGCGCCGAGCCGCACGCGATAGAAGAGCCGTCCGTTGATCCCCTTGCCGGTCATGCCGCCAAAGCCGAAGACCTCATGGGGCAGATCGGCCGCAAGCACACGGCTTTGCGCGTCCGCTCCCCAGACGACATGCCAGGATTTCAGGCTGTCGCGCGCATAGAACGCCTGTGTCTGCGGGTCATACTCGGCCACGTCCCGGCCCAGTTCGCCCGCCTGCGCCGCGGCAAGCGTCAGTATGTCCGTGCGCACCGTGAAGGAGACCTCTGCCATGCGCGGCACGTCCAGCAGGTTCTCCATCGTCAGCTCCACCACGCAGCCGCTCACGCCCTCGGGCACAAACTGCCTGCGCACGATGTGCAGCCCCTCCGCCTGCATCCGATAGTGAAACGCGCCCATCGCGGGGTTCGCCTCATAGGCGTCGCTTTGGCGCAGCGGCACATCGTCTATGGCGAAAAAGAAGCCGTCGCAGAGCTTCTTTTCCCCCGCCCAAAGTCCGCCCATCTCCCCGGGCATGGCGTAGCCCATGTTTGGAAACAGCCCGTTCTGCGTGCCGATCAGTATCGCGCTGGGGCCCGCCGTCACAGCGGGGGATTCGAGATGGTCATATCGGTAGACGCTGTATGCGCTGAGCATGGCTTTGCCTCCTTCCCGTCATCCGCGCAGCACCGCGGCAATCGTCGCGGCGATCAGGCGCAGATCCGTCACGGGCGAAATCTCCCGCAGATATTTCATGTTAAGCTCGATCTTGTCCGGCATGATCTGCTCCACATACATGCGCCGCGGGTCCTGCGCGCCCGAGAGCATGTCGTTTTCATTCCTGTATGCGATGGACGCGTAATCCGTGATGCCCGGGCGCACGAGCAGCACCTGCCGCTGATAGGGCGTGTACAGCCGCACGAACTCCTCCACCTCGGGCCTGGGGCCGACAAAGCTCATCTGTCCTAAAAGCACGTTGAGGATCTGCGGAAGCTCGTCTACCTTCGTCCTGCGCAGGATTGCCCCCACCCGCGTCACGCGCCTGTCATGCCCTATGGTGAGCGGCGGACCCGTCCTATCCGCGCCGACGACCATCGAGCGGAATTTGAAGATGCGAAACATCTTCCCGTCCTTGCCCACGCGCTCCTGCCTGTAGAACACGGGCCCGGGGTCGTCCAGCACGATGAGCACCGCGACCAGCGCGAACACGGGCGAGAGCAGCAAGAGCGCGCCCAGCGAGAGCAGAACGTCCATCACGCGCTTGACCGCGAGGCGTCCCCTGCGCGAGGCGAGTATGCCGGCGATCTCAAGCGGCCTTTCCTCGGCGTCCACCGCGCATCCAGAGGGGACGGCCCTTTCTTTCTTCACTTCATTTTCCAAGGCTCTTTCCAACTTTCCTGTGTATCCTCTAACGGAAGAGTGTGCACAGCAGCGCGCAGAGCGTGAACGCCATGCGGTGCTTCATCAAAAACAGCTTCACGGCGAGCTTTGGCGGAAACGAAAACGGGTGAACCTGCGCAAACAGCGCGCGCACATCGGACCGCGCCATGTACGCCCTCGCCCTGCGCACGCGCTCTAAAAAACCGTAAGGCGTCCCGGGCAGGCAGAGATTGCGCACCGCCGTCACAGCCATCTTCCGCCTGCGGATCTGCATACGCTGCGCACACGCCGGTATATCGCCCACGAGCGCCTCGATCGCGTCGTTGGACAGTTCGTGCGAGCGCGGCACGTAGGGGCTGTAGCGCTTGGTGACGCTTGCGCCGTGAAAGCGATAGTGATAGTACGCCTCGTCCACCGCGACGGCCGCGCGCGCGTCCAATAGGCATTCAATGATGAACAGCAGATCCTCCGCGTAGTGAATGTCCGGCCGAAAGCGATGGTTTTGCAGCAGGCTGCGCCTGAACAGATTGCGCGGCGTGTATCCAGAGAGCGGCAGCGCGTCCGAGTCCGTCTCGCGCGAGAGCATCGCCGGTATCAGACGCTCGCGTATCGCCTGCGCGTCAAAGCGCGTGCCCGTCTCAAAGCCGAGCGGCACATTTTCCTGCTTGTCCTTATAGTCCTTGAACACGCGGCAGAACGATACGTCCGCGTCCTTTTCGCACGCCGCGCGAAGCAATCGCTCAAACATCTCCGGCTGTGCCCAATCGTCCGCGTCACAAAAGCCGATGAACTCGCCCGTCGCCGCGTCGATTCCCGCGTTGCGCGCAGCGGATACGCCCCTGTTCTCCTCAAAGGCGATCACACGCACGCGCGAATCCCGCTCTTGCGCCTTTTTCAGCATGGCCAGCGAGCCGTCCGTACTCGCGTCGCAGACGAATATGAACTCCATCTCCCGCAGCGTCTGTCCCAGCAGCGAATCGATGCACGCCGTCAGGAACGCCTCGCTGTTATAGACGGGCACCACGACCGATACGCGCTTTTCCATGTCAATCGACCTCCGCGCCGCTTCTTGACAGATCCGCGCGCCAGAGCGGCGCCTGCACGAGCAAAAACGAGCAGCCGATGATCGAAAAGGGCGCGTAGACCGATTCAAACATGCCCACGAGGATGAACACAGCGCAAAAGGCGAGAGGCGTCGCCGCGAATCGACTCTGCTTCCTGTGCAGCCAATAATAGCGCACGGCACGCGTCAGCGCGAGCAGCGTGTAGGCGACAAGCAAAAGCCCCGCGATGTAGCCGTTGTTGTATGTGACACCCAAAAACGCGTTGTGCGCGTTGAAGAGACGCTCACCCGCGCCGTCCTGCGCAACCCACTCCCAAACGATGCTGGACTCATGTCCGTTCCAGGTCAGATTGTGCAGTATCGTCATCCAGATGCCCCAGCGGTCACTGGTCAGATCGTCCATCGTCAGCGTCCGTTCCTCGGGCGGCGGCACGGTGATCGGTGTGCCGTATGTCTCATAATTGTGCACGGCCATCTCGTAATCCTCGACTGCCGCCTCGTGCATCTTGTCAAGCGTGATCGCCACAAGGCCAGACGCGGCCAGCACGACAAACAAAAGCAGCGCCATGAGCAGCCGCGCAGGATGCCTTGCCGTGCCCGCGATGATCGCCGCGGCCAGGATCACGATCACGCCCAGCAGCGCGAGCAGCCCCGAACGGGAAAGCGAAAGCACCAGCATGACCGCGCCCAGCAGCGCGCAAAGCCCGTAGCCTATGCGCCCTTTGCCCTTTGTCGCGTAGAAGAGCACGAGCGCCGCCGTCGTCATCACGATACAGGCCATGGACAGGCAGTTCGCATCGTAGAACACGCCGCGATAGCCCGGGTACCCCAGCGTCACAGGCACCGCGACGATGCTCCAAAGCAAAAACGGCAGCACCGCGAACACCGCCGCGCGCAGTATCGCGCGAAACGTATCCTCGTCGTCCCGCGAGGCGAACACCGAAAATACGACAGGATAGACGATCAGAAGGGGCACGCTCTCCGGCAGCCAGTCTGAATAGAACAGGCCGCTGATGACCATCATGACGTGCAGCGCGAGCCAGAGCGCCGCCATGCCGCTGTGAAAGCGCACACGCGCCCGGCCGGGAACGCGCGCCGTCAGCGTCACGAACAGGAGCAGTATCATGCCAAAGAGCACGAAGACCATCCAGCGCATCGGGAATTTGCGCTGCGTGAACAGCGTGCAGTAGCCTAACAGCGCGAGCAGCGCGACGGTCAGCAGCCGTTGATCGAATATCTCGTTAAACACGCCGGTCGCCCTGTCGTACATCTCCAGCATGCCCGTGCCGTCGACGCTTTGCCTTTTCATCGTCATCCCCCCGTTTTAGCCAGCGCGAAATCTGCGGGTCGCCTCGCGATAGACATCCTCCGTTGCCTGCGCGTTGCGCGCCCAGGTGAGCTCTCGCGCGTCATTTTGCCCGCGCTCTCGCAGCGCCTCAAACCGATATGGGTTTTGCAGCACACAGCGCATCACGCGTTCCGTCTGCTGGACATCCCCCGCGGGCACGAGAAAGCCGTTTTCGCCGTCTTTGATCGTGTCCTCTATGCCCTCGCCCCGCGCGCCGACAGCGATACAGCCCGCCGCCATCGCCTCGATGTATACGATGCCGTACCCCTCGCCCCAGCTGGGCAGCACGAACAGATCGCTCCTCGCCATCCGTTTGAGCACCTCCTCGTGCGGCAGACTGCCCGTGAGCGTCACGCGATGCCGCAAGCCCAGCTGCTCGATGCGCGCGCGCAGCGCGTCCTCCATCTCCCCCTCCCCGACGATCGTCAGCGTCGCGTGGGGAAAGTCGCCCGCCAGATTCGCGAACGCCTCCAATGTGCGGTCCATGCACTTGCGCGCCTTGAGCGTTCCGACGGAAATGATGCTGCCCGGCACGCGCTCGCTCTTTTCCGGCAAAAGCGATAGATCGACGCCGTTTGGCACGACGCGCGTCAGCTTGTCCCCCGCGCGATACGGCTGCACTCGAGAAAGGAGCAATGTCGATACCGCCATCAGCGCATCGACGCCAGACGCAATGGACGCGCAGCGCCGCGAGGGCGCCTTGCCCGGGATGAACGAACGCAGCACGTCCGTGCCATGAACCGTCAGCGCGCAGGGAATGCCGAGCGCGCGAGAGATGAGCAGCCCCGCGTGGCCGTCCGCGGGCAGCATGTGCGCGTGGACGATGTCAAAGGGTCGCTGCGTATGCCATTGCCGCGCGATGGGCAGCGCCGCGCGCGCGATGAGCCGTCCGCCCAGTATGCGCTCGCCCGCATTGCCGAAACTCCGACAGCGCGGGAAGCGCACGGGGATGCCGTCGATCAGCGAAGACTCGGGCGTATTGGCGATGATCTGAGCGCTGTGGGGCCGAAATCGCGATGCAAACGGCGGCACGCACACGCACGAGATCACGCGCACGTCAATCCCGCGCGCCTTGAGCGCTTTCGCCTGCTCATGCACATAGGTACAGTACGGCGAATGGTCCATCTGCCTGTGAACCATGACCAGCACGCGCAGCGGCGAGGAACACACGCGCAACACTCCCCCCTGTCTAAATATGATTTGAGATCAGCCGTCTCCATCACAATGCCTGCATACACTCGCGTACAATTGAATCAGCTTCTGCGCGACGATCGGGGACGCGTATCCCGCCGCACGCTGCACACAGCGCTTTGAGCGCTCCGCATAGTTGTCAAGGATCTGGATCAGCCTGTCCGCCTGCGCCCTTGTGTCCCCGCACGGCGCGCTGTAACCGACCTCGCCCTCGGCAAACTGCCCGTCAAAGCCCTGCCCGCGCGTGTAGATCACCGGCACGCCCTGGCTCATCGCCTCGAGGTACACCATGCCAAACGTCTCCGCGCTGGAAGGCACCAGCAGCACGTCGCAGCCCGCGTAGAACCGCTTCATCGCGTCCAAGCCCTCGATTTGCCCAAAGTAGCGGTCCTCCGGGCGCATCGCTTGCTTCAGCTTCCCCTCCAGCGGTCCGCTGCCTGCCGCGCACAGCACGAACGCCGGCCCGCCCCGCGAGGATGCCTCGCGCACCGCCGCCAGCGCGTCCAGCGGCCGCTTTCGCCGGTTCAAACGCCCCGCGAACCCCACGCGCACGGGCTCCCGCACGCCAAGCCGCGGCTCGCCGTCCATCCACGCCGGAGAAATCCCGTTCGGGATCACCACGCTGCGCGATGCCATCTCCTCCCTCTCCGCGCCGCTTTGCCAGCTTTCAAGCACGCGCGCGCGAACGCCCTCGCTGAGGAACACGATGCGCTGTGCGCCGCGAAGGATTTCCCGCGCCAACGGACGCAGATGCGGTTCCAAACGCCAGATCACGTCGATATCGCTGTAGCGCAGCGTGACGATGTACGGCACACCCGTCTGCTGACTCAAGCGCAGCGCGATCGAACCGTCGGTGAACAGCGTGTGCGCGTGGACAAGTCTCACATCCCGCATGTCAACGCGCCGCAATATCTCCGGCACCGTCCTTTTCGCCTTGCGGCTAAAAAATAGGCTGTCGCTCTTTCGCACGGTCAGCACGTCATGCACCGTCACGCCCTCCGGCTGCCCGCGCCCCAGGTTCTCTTTGCGCTTTTCAGGCACGAACACGATCTGCTCCACGCCCTCGTCCCGCAGCGCCTCGAACATCTCCTTAAACACGCCGCTCCCCGCCAGATTGCAGCAGATGTGCAGTATGCTCATGCGCCGCGCCCCCTTTTTTGCCGCTCCTCGCGCAGGAACCTTGGCAGCGCCGCGATGCCTAAAATCGATCCAAAGCCGTAAGCGAAGTGGAACGACGGATAGAGGATGAACTCCACCGGAAAAAAGCGCCATCCCTTTTCCTTTGCGATCGTGTAGGCATAAAAGGCGTCTAAAAGCAGATACGCGCCCCATAAAAGCGAGAGCAGCCCGCCTGTAAACATGCTCCTGGTCAAAAGCGTCAATAGCAAAAGCAGTATCGTTGAGAGCACAAACGCCAGCGGCACAAAGTGGCGCACGCCCATGGAGCCGGGCACAAGCGCCATCGTGATCACGTTCCACTTGCCGTTCATGAATCCCATGCGCAATATGCCGCGCATCGTATCCCGGCAATAATAGATCACCCGTATGTTGTGATTGAGATAGATCTTCCCGCCATGCCTGCGAATGCGGAAGTTCAGCTCGTTGTCCTGGTTGCGCGTCATGCGCTCGTCGAACCCGCCGATTCGGTCAAACAGCTCCTTTTTAAAGCAGCCAAAGGGCACCGTGTCGACGTACCCATCGCGGTCGGTCAGCCGGTAGGCCGCGTTGCCCACGCCCAATGGCGTACTGAGCATCTGCGCGATCGCCTCGCCCATGAACCCGCGCCCGCGCGTCTCAAACACGCCGCCCGCGTTGTCGCAGTCGTGCGTCAGCAGCGTGTTGACCGAAAGCCGCACGTAATCGGGCGGATACTCGGCATGTGCGTCCATGCGCACGATCACATCACCCCGGCAGGCGCGAATGCCGATGTTCATCGCGTAGGGCACCGTGCGGTTCGGATTGTCCAGCACCGTGATCTGCGGATGGCTTTTGCGCATCTCCTCCAGCATCGCCACGGTCCGGTCCTCGCTTCGCCCGTCCACAAAGATCACTTCCAGGCTGTCCGCGGGATAGTCCTGCGCGAATATGGAGTCTACGCACGCGGTGATGTACTTTTCCTCATTGCGCACGGGCAATATGATCGATACGAACGGCAGCATGTCCCGACTCCCATCCTCTTCACAGTGATGCGCGTCATAGTGGCGTCAAAGCGCCCTTGACGGCCCTCATTCATCCCGCTTAAAAGCCCGGCCTCAGCGCTTTTGCGCATCCTCGGGCGTCCCCGCGTCCTCATAGCAGGTTTGCCCAATCCACTCAAGCAGCGCCTCCCGCCCCGTTTTGTCCTCCGCGGAAAACGGCAGCACCTGCCAAGGCTGCACCTGCAGCGCGCGGCATATCGGCGCGATGTGCTCAAAAAGCGCGCTTCTATTGATCTTGTCCGCCTTCGTCGCCACGACGAGGAACGCTCTGCCCGTCTTTCGCAGGAAGAGGTTCATATCGCGGTCCTCCGCGCTGGGCTCGTGGCGTATGTCCACCAGGTGAACGACGCCGCGCAGATCCTCCGTGCGCGCAAAGTAGTCCTGCATCATGATTCCCCAGGAAGCCTTCTCCTGCTTGCTGACCCGCGCGTAGCCGTAGCCCGGCAGGTCCAATAGGTTGATCTCCCCGTTGATACTATATACGTTGATCAAGCGCGTCTTGCCCGGCGCCGCGCTCGTGCGCGCCAGAGCGTTTTGGCCCGCTATGCAGTTGATCATCGACGACTTGCCCACATTGCTCCTGCCCGCAAACGCGATCTCCGGACAGCCCTTCCCGGCAAAATCGCCGTATTCCTTCATCGACGTGATGAATTGCGCGCGCTTTACGATCATGCGCCGTCCTCCTCGCCGCCCTGATCATCTTCGTCAGGCGCGTCTTCCTGCGGCTCCTTCGCGGGCTGCGCGTGCTTGTGCGCCGCGTGCTGGGACTTGTGCGCGCTTTTAGGCGCCTGCAGCGTTCCGGGCCGCTCGCACAGGGCCCTCAGGAGCACCTCGCTCACATCGTCAACCGGCACGATCTCCATCGCCTCGCGCACGTTTTCGGGCACTTCCTCCAAATCCTTCACGTTTTCACGCGGTATGAGCACGGTCTCTATGCCCGCCCTGTGCGCCGCCAGCAGCTTTTCCTTCAAGCCGCCGATGGGCAGCACGCGTCCGCGCAGCGTGATCTCGCCCGTCATTGCGACGCTTTGGCGCACGGCAATCCCCGTCAGCGCGGAGACCAGCGCCGTCGCCATCGTCACGCCCGCACTGGGGCCGTCCTTGGGTACAGCGCCCTCCGGCACGTGAATGTGGATGTCCAGTTTCTTGTAAAACTCGGGATCGATCCCCAGCTCCTGCGCGTGCGCGCGCACATACGACCGCGCGGCATGTGCGCTCTCCTTCATGACATCGCCCAGGCTTCCGGTCAGCTCCAGCATACCGTTTCCGGGCATCGTCGTGGACTCGATCTGCAGCGTATCGCCGCCCACGACCGTGTACGCCAGGCCATTGACGACGCCGACCTCCGGCTTTTTCGCCGCCTTTTCATAGTGAAAGCGAGGCGCGCCCAGGAATTCCTCCAGCTTTTCGGGCGTGACCGTCACCGTCTCCTCGCCCTCGTCGATCATCTGCACAGCGCTCTTGCGCACGACCTTGCCTATCGTCCTTTGAAGCCTGCGCACGCCCGCCTCCAGCGTGTATCCCTCGATCAGTTGGCGCAGGACCTTGTCGGACATCCGCACGCTCTTGGGCGGCAAGCCGTGCTCGCGAATCTGATCGGGCAAGAGATGCCGCTTGGCGATGTTCAGCTTCTCCTCTTGCGTGTAGCCGCTGACCTCGATGAGCTCCATGCGGTCAAGCAGCGGCCGCGGTATCGTATCCACCGTGTTGGCCGTCGTGATGAACATGACGCTGGAAAGATCAAACGGCGCCTCCAGATAGTGATCGCGGAACGTGCTGTTCTGCGCGCTGTCTAAAACCTCCAGCATCGCGCTCGCCGGGTCTCCGCGCACGTCCTGAGCCATCTTGTCGATCTCGTCAAACAGGAAGACCGGATTCATCGTCCCCGCCTGCTTGATCGAGGAGATGATGCGCCCCGGTATCGCGCCGATGTACGTCCTGCGATGGCCGCGTATCTCCGCCTCGTCGCGCACACCGCCCAATGACATCTGCACAAACCTTCTGCCCAGCGCCCGGGCGATGCTCCGCGCGATGGATGTCTTGCCCACGCCCGGCGGGCCGACAAAGCAGAGCACGGGGCCCTTCATGTTCTTCTTGATCCTGCACACGGCAAGGTATTCGATGACGCGCTCCTTCACCTCGGTCAGGCCATAGTGATCCTCGGCAAGCACACGCCGCGCGCGCTTTAAATCCAGGTTGTCCGGCGTGTAATGGCCCCACGGCAGTTCCAGTATCGTCTCGATGTACGTGCGGCTCACGCCGATCTCGGGGCTGCCTGGCACCATGTGGGAGAGCCTGTCCAGTTCGCGCTCCACCCTCTCGTGCGCCTCGTCGTTCATGGGCGTCGTTTCGAGCTTTTCGCGCAGATCCTGCACATCCGTCGCGTCCTTGTCGCCCAGTTCCGTCTGTATCGCCTTGATCTGCTCGCGCAGGAAGTAATCCTTTTGATTTTGCTCTATCTGTTTGCGCACGCGGGCCTGCACCTTTTTTTCGACGCTCGCCAGCTCCGTCTCGCGCATGAGCGCCGCGCAGACCGACTCCAGCCGCTTCAGGCTGTCAAACTCCTCCAATACGCCCTGCCTGTCCTCCAATTTCGTCATCACGTTCGCCGCGATCACGTCCGCCAGCTCGCCCGGATCCTCGATCTCCATGACATGCTGCATCGTCTCGGTCGATATGCGCCCGCTCGCCCTGCAGTATTCCTCAAAGCAGCTATGCGCCGTGTGCAGCAGCGCGTCCGTCTCGATGGACATCGGCACGGGGGACGGGATGATTTCGTCCAAAGCGCCTTCCATGTACGGGTCCTCCTGCGTGATGGCGCGCAGCGTTGCCCGACTCACGCCCTCGACCAGCACGCGCAAATTGTCGCTGGGCAGCTTGAGCAGCTGCTTGATCGTGGCGATCGTGCCCACGCGGTAGATATCGCTGTCCTCCGGCTCGTCCACGTCGACATCCACCTGCGCCGTCAGGAAGATCCTCTGGTCGTTCGTCATCGCCTGTTCAAGGGCGGTCACGGACTTTTCGCGGCCGACGTCAAAGTGCAGCACCATGTGCGGGAAAAGCATCAATCCCCGCAGCGGCAGCATCGGCAGCGTCACGGATTTCTTCCTGTACTTCTTCGCGCTCTTGGCCAATGCACATCCCTCCTTTGCCTGTCCTTATTATACCCGATTCTTCTCCACTTTGCAACGAAAGGCGCGCCGCCTATAAGCGCCCTAAAAGCCTTAAAATAAGCAAACCGCCGGGGCTGGCCCGGCGGCCTTTGTTATTTGCGTCAGCATACCGACGGCCTTCGCGCCGCGCTCTCCGCGTCCCGACGCGCCTTGCCCGCCGGAATCTTGCGCTTGGGTTCGCCCGGCACGAGCACCGGCGCGCCCTTTCCCGTGACCGCGTCCTTTGTGATGACCACGCGGCTGATGTCCTGCCTGCTGGGCAATTCAAACATCGTGTCCATCATCACGCTCTCGACGATCGCCCGCAGCCCGCGCGCGCCGCTCTTTCGCGCGATGGCCTGTTCGGCGATGGCCCGCAACGCGTCATCCTCAAACTCCAATTCGACGCCGTCCAGTTCGACCAGGCGCTTGTATTGCCGAACCAGCGCGTTGCGCGGCTCGGTCAGTATGCGCACCAGCGCGTCCTCGTCAAGGCTATTTAGCGTCACGATGATCGGCAGCCTCCCGACGAACTCGGGAATCAGCCCATACTTGAGCAGGTCCTCGGGGCGTATGTCCCTGAGTACGTCGCCTATATTGTCCGATTTGCTCTTCACGTTCACGCCAAATCCCATGCCCGACGCGCCTTGCCGCCGCTTGATGATCTCCTCTATCCCGTCAAACGCGCCGCCGCAGATGAAGAGTATGTTGGTCGTGTCGATCTGTATGAACTCCTGATGCGGATGCTTGCGCCCGCCCTGGGGCGGCACGCTGGCGACAGTGCCCTCGATGATCTTGAGCAGCGCCTGCTGCACGCCCTCGCCGGATACGTCGCGCGTGATGGACATGTTTTCGCCCTTGCGCGCGATCTTGTCGATCTCGTCGATGTAGATGATGCCCCGCTGCGCGGCATTGATGTCATAATCTGCGTTCTGTATCAGCCGAAGCAGTATGTTTTCGACGTCCTCTCCGACATAGCCGGCCTCCGTCAGGCTCGTCGCGTCCGCGATGGCGAACGGCACCTTCAGTATCTTCGCCAAAGACTGCGCCAAAAAGGTCTTGCCGCAGCCCGTCGGCCCCAGCATGACGATGTTGCTCTTTTGCAGTTCGACGTCGCCGCGCTTGTGCTGATCGCCTATGCGCTTGTAATGGTTGTACACCGCGACGGCCAGCGCGCGCTTGGCATCCTCCTGCCCGATCACGTACTCGTCCAAAACCGCCTTGATCTCCACCGGCTTGGGCAGCTCCTGCATATCCTGACTGGGCGCCGGTCCCAGCTCGTCCGCGATGATCTCCTGGCACAGCGCGACACACTCGTCGCAGATGTACACGCCGTTGCCCGCGATGATGCGCCGAACCTGATCCTGTGTCTTGTCACAGAAGGAACAGCGCGCCACGCGCGGCCTCGTGATGTCCTCATGATCTCTTGGCATTTCGCACCTCAAACGGCCCTCTGTCCGCGCTCACTTGCCCGCACGCTTGTCGCGCGCAGGATAGATCTCGTCGATGATGCCATACTCAAGCGCCTCCTGCGCGGTCATGAAGCAATCGCGCTCCACGTCCCGCTCGATGCGCTCCAGCGGCTGTTTCGTCATTTCGCTCATCAGCGCGTTCATCTTCTGTTTCGTGCGCTGCAGCCACCGCGCCTGAAGCTGCACATCCGTCGCCTGGCCCTGCGCGCCGCCGCTGGGCTGATGGATCATCACCTCGGCATTGGGCAGCGCGAGCCTCATGCCCGGTTCGCCCGCCATCAGCAAAAACGCGCCCATCGACGCGGCCATCCCCAGGCAGACCGTCCTGATCTTGGGCTTCACGTAGCGCATGGTGTCAAATATCGCCATGCCGTCCGTGACGCTCCCGCCCGGGCTGTTGATGTACATGGAGATCTCCGCGTCGGGATCCTCCATCTCAAGGAACAAGAGCTGCGCTACGATGCTGTTGGCCAGCGCGTCGTTCACCTCGCCGCGCAAAAAGATCACGCGGTCCTTGAGCAGCCTCGAATAGACGTCATACGCGCGTTCACCGTAAGGCGTCTTTTCGATGACGCTGGGTTCAAAGTAATCAAGTTGGGACATGTTTAGACGCCTCCGTTTCGCCGTCGTTTTTTAAGGATATAAACCATGTTTTAAGCAGCGCGCTACACAAGCCCTGCCGGCCTTGTCGCTTTTTTATCAGTCCTCAATGACCGCGTTGTCCACGAGGAAGCGTATCGCGTTGTCGCGCACGGCATCGGCCTTGAAGTACTCGCGGTCATCCTCGGTCAGCGAGGCCTTGACCTCGTCAAGCGTCTTGCCCATCTGCTCGCTCAATTGCAGGATCTGCGCGTCGATCTCGTCCTCCGTCGCGTCGATGTGCTCCGCCTTTTCGATCTCCGTGAGCACGAGATGCGCCTTGACGCTGTACTCCGCCTGCTCGCGGTAGCTCTCGCGCAAGGCCTGCTCGGTCTGGCCCGTGTACTTAAAGTAATCCTCTATCGTGAGACCCTGTGCGCGCAGGCGATAGTCAAAGTCGCGCACCATGGAATCGATCTGCCGCTGTGTCATCGGCGCGGGCACGTCGACCGTCGACTGCTTGATGACGGCGTCCAATACGGCATTCGTCTGCGCGTTCTTGTCCGCCTGCGCCGCCTGCGCCTCCAGCTTGGCGCGAACGTCCGCGCGGTACTCCTCAAGCGTGTCAAATTCGCTGATGTCCTTGGCAAATTCGTCGTCAAGCGCTGGAAGCTGCGTCTCTGTGATGGCGTTGACCTTCACGTGAAAGACGGCTTCCTTGCCCGCCAGGTCCTCGGCATGGTACTGCGTGGGGAATGTGACCGTCAGATCGCGCTCCTCGCCGATGCTCATGCCGATCACCTGCTCCTCAAAGCCCGGTATGAACGTGTGCGAGCCGATCTTGAGCGACTGCCCCACCGCCGTGCCGCCCGCAAACGCCTTTCCATCCAGCGTTCCGGCATAGTCAAGGTCCACCGTGTCCCCTTCCTTGACCGGACGATCGTCGATGGAGATCTCCGCCGCCTGCTTTTGCCTGTCGCTCTCTATGCGCGCGTCAACCTGCTCGTCCGTGACCTGCGTGTGCACGCGCTTTACCTTGATGCCCTTGTACTCGCACAGCGTCACATCCGGGTAGACGAACACCTCGCAGGTGAACAGCAGGTTCTTCCCCGCGCCGATCTGCTGTATCTCGATCTCGGGCCGATCCACCGCCTTGATGTCGTTCTCGCTGACGGCGGGCTCATAGACCTCGTCAAATATCTCATCGAACGCATCCTCGTAGAAGATGCTCTCGCCATACATGTTTTCAATCAGCTTGCGCGGCGCCTTGCCCTTGCGAAAACCCGGCACGTTGACGCGCGAACGGTTCTTCAGGTAGGAACGGTTCATCGCCTCGTCAAACCTCGCCGCGTCGATGTCGAACGTCAATTTCATCTTGTTGCTGGATATCTTCGTCACGGTGCTGCTCATGCTCTTTTGCTCCTTTTGCTCTTTCTTCCCGCTTGCGCATGCCGTTTGATCTCAAAGCACTTTTTCCATTATAACACGGTTCCTTTGAAAGTGCAATCCCTGATACAGAAACTTTCGCTTGTATTGCGTCAAGTTTCCCGATCAGTGTCATGAAAAAGCGCTCTTGCGCAGCGCAGCAATGGGCTTTGCGTTTTTTCCAGCGTATGCCAAAGCTCGCTAGCCGTAAAGCGTGATCAAACATGGAAGGTTGGTTATACAGCCCCTGCCACGTGGGGACCGGAGTCCGCCGCCGTCAGTGGGACTGGAGCCTGCCGCCGCCTGTGGCGGAAGCAGGCAGGCGGAACGTCGGAAACGAAAAGGAGCGCTTGCGCGACTATT
>CAYUZP010000002.1:11615-43556 GCA_964449655.1 uncultured Oscillospiraceae bacterium | reverse complement strand
GCGGGTAAATTCTCCCTTGCTTTCCCTAACCCGTTACAATAATGGGAGTAGAACCTTTGAGTTTCGCCCACTTTTCATTTGAACAAAATGCGAGTATAATGGAAGCGACATGCAGGGGGTGAGCGCGTGGGGAGCGACGAGCATCGCGAAGATGACGAAATGACCATCGAGGCGTCGGCGGAGGAAACCGTGTACCGCAACGAGGAGAACGGTTACACCGTGCTCGTGGTCAAGGTGGGCAGGACGCGCGCATCCGCTGTGGGTGTGATGCCGCCCATCGCGCCGGGTGAGCGGCTGCAAATCCAAGGGGAATGGGTCGATCACCCGATCTACGGCAAACAGATCAAGGTGCAGCACATCGATATCGAGAAGCCAACGACGCTCTCAGGGATCGAACGATACCTGTCAAGCGGCATGATCCGCGGAATCGGCCCTGCGACGGCGAAGATGCTGGTGAAGACGTTTGGTGAGGAGACGCTGAGCGTGATGCTCGAGGATCCGGACAAACTCATCGCCGTGCCGGGCATCGGGAAAAAACGCGCGCAGATGATCTCGCAGAGCTACATCGAGCAATCCGAGCAGCGCGAGGCGATGGTGTTCCTGCAGGGCTATGGGATATCGCCATCCCTTTGCGTCAAGATATACAAACAATACGGCGAAAGCACGCGGCATGTCCTGCAGCAAAATCCATACAGGCTTGTCGACGACATCGAGGGCGTGGGCTTTCGCACAGCGGATCACATCGCCGCGACGATGGGCATCGAGCGCGACAGCGTGTTTCGCCTGAGCGCAGGCGTCAAGTACACGCTGTCCGACGCCTCGGCGAGCAACGGTCACTGTTACCTGCCGCGGCAAACGCTCGTGCTCGAATCGCAAAAGCTTCTGGGCAACGATGAGGACGCCATTGAACGCGTGATTGACACGCTGATTCTCGCCCACGAGCTGACCGCGCAGGTTCTCCCCGACAGCGAGACGGGAAAAGAGGTGGTCGCGGTCTATACGCCCCAGATGTACCGTGCAGAGTGCGAGGTGGCGCGTCGGCTCAAAGAGATGATCGACGCCATGCCCGATACGATGGCGACCGATCTGCACGCGCAACTGGATGAACTGGAACGGCTTGAAGGAATCGAATTCCACGCCCAGCAGCGACGTGCGATAGAGACGGCCGTATCAAGCGGCATGACACTCATCACCGGCGGCCCGGGCACGGGCAAGACGACGATCATCAAGTGCATCATCAAGCTGCTGACCATCGGCGGGGAGGTGGCCTTGGCCGCGCCGACGGGCCGCGCCGCCAAGCGCATGAGCGAGGCCTGCGGCATGGAGGCCAAGACGCTGCACAGGCTGCTTGAATACAGCGGCGAGGCGGGCGAGTTCGCGCGAACGCAGGACAACCCGCTCCATTTGGACACGCTGATCATCGATGAGATGTCTATGGTCGATCTGCTGCTGATGCGTTCGCTGCTGCGCGCGCTGAAGCCGGGCACGCGGCTGATCATGGTCGGTGACGCGGATCAGCTCCCCAGCGTCGGCGCGGGCAATGTGCTCTCCGACATCCTTCGAAGCGGCGCGATTCCCCGCGTCGAGCTGACCGAGATCTTCAGGCAGGACGAGCAGAGCATGATCGTCTACAACGCGCACAGGATCAATCACGGAAAGACACCGCGCCTGAACGCGAAGGGAAGCGACTTCTTCTTTGAGCGCGCGGCGACGCCCGCAGACGCAGCGGAGCAGATCGTGAAGCTGTGCGCTGAACGGCTGCCGCGTTTCCTCGAATTGGATCCCGTGCGGCAGATGCAGGTGCTCGCGCCGACTAGAAAAGGCGAGGCCGGCGTGATCGCGCTCAACGCGCGGCTGCAGATGCAGTTCAATCCGCCATCGCCGCACAAGCGGGAACGCTCCCGCGGGGATGCCGTGCTGCGCGAAGGCGATAAAGTGATGCAGACGCGCAACAATTACCAGCTCGAATGGCAGAAGGAAGGCGTGCTGGGCTGGGAGAAGGGTCAGGGCGTGTTCAACGGCGATATCGGATTCATCAGCGATGTCGATCCGCAGGAGAACCTCATCACGGTTCGCTTTGACGACGAACGCGAGGCGGTCTACAGCGGCAGCGACATTGAGGATCTCGAACTGGCGTACTGCATCTCCGTGCACAAGAGCCAGGGCAGCGAATTTCCGGTCGTCGTGATGCCCGTCGTCGGCGGGCCCCCCATGCTGCTCACGCGAAACCTGCTCTACACAGCGGTGACACGCGCCAGGCGTCTGGTGATGCTCGTCGGACGCGAAAAAGAGATCGATCGCATGATCGCCAACGCGTATACGAGGCGGCGCTACAGCGCGCTCTGCGAACGGCTGCAGCAGCTCATGTCCCTGTAGCGTTATGCCCCGCTGTCTGTCTATCCAATGGAGTGAAATAGCGCGCGTCACAGCGCGACTGCGAAGATGAAAGAGACGGTTCATGAAAAGAAGCCGGGCATTTTAAAGCGCATGTTGTCCTCATTGCTTCAGGCGCTGGACGACCTGTTTTTCCCAGAACAGTTGCGCTGCCTAGGCTGCCTTCAGGCGCTTAACGAGCAAGAGCGCGACGGCCTGTGTCCGGCATGTGTGCAAGCGCTCAAGGCGCTTTCAGCGCGCGAGGAGGAGTTTGACAAAGACCGGGCGCAAAACAAAGAGGCGCTTGTGCCGGGCGTCGATTACGTTTGCGCCGCTTTCCCCTATGAAGGCGTGGCGCGCGAACTGATCCTCCGACTCAAGTTTGACAGCGTGCGCGCGGCGGCTATCCCGTTGGCCCACGCGATGTCGATGCTTCCCGGCGGCGAAGAGGAGCTGATCGTCCCCATTCCGACGACCAAAAAGCGCCTGCGCAGCCGTGGCTTCAATCAGGCGGAAGTGCTCGCCAGGCTGATCGGCAAAGAAACGGGCATGCCCGTCGCCAACGCGCTTACGAGAAGTGCTGACCGCGCGGAGCAGTCCACGTTGAGCGCGCAGGAGAGGACAAAAAACCTTATCGGCACGCTGCGCGCGGACAAACGCGTGCGGGGAAAGCGCATACTCGTGGTCGACGACGTGTACACGACCGGCTCGACCGTGCGCGAGGCGGCGAGGGCGCTGCTTGAGGCGGGTGCTGTCGGCGTGGGCGTATTCACCGCGGCGAGAAGCGTTCCGCTGGGTCAGCGCGATACGGGCGATCCTTTTCAAATCCCCATTTCCGACAAGATACACGGCAAATCATGAAGAACTTTGTAAAACCGCTTGCATATGAACGGGATTTCGTGTATAATATGGCCAATGACGACATCGGGTCTGTGGTTGAAAGTCGAGGCCAGTCGCAGGCGAAACGATCCACGTAATCCGGCCAAAGCGCTGGGGAGCATGGTGCGGCTTAGAGGTAAGTCCGTCCAAAGGACATTCGTCTTTTGAGAGGATCAGTAGTGGGGCACAGCATGTGCATGAGCGAACATCCCAGGCGGCGAGTGTGGGGGCAAAGACCAGGTCAGCCGAGGCGTCATAGCAATTCATTCTTCTTATTTTCGGAGGGGAAATCCCATGTATCAGGACAAAACTTTGACCTGTCGTGACTGTGGCCAGGAATTCGTGTTCACCGCCGGTGAGCAGGAGTTCTACGCGGAGAAAGGCTTCCAGAATGAGCCGACTCGCTGCAAGGCCTGCCGCATTGCCCGCAAGAACAGCCGTCAGGCCAGCGATGGTCAGCCTCGCGAAATGTATGAGACCACCTGTGCGCAGTGTGGCGCTCCCACTCGCGTGCCTTTCATTCCCAAGAACGACCGACCCATCTATTGCAGCGAGTGCTACGCAGCCCGTCGCGCAAACCGCTTTTAATCGATGAAACGAGCGCTGCCTCCAATATGGCTTGTCCATGAAGAGGCAGCCTCTTTTTTGTGCGCGTAAAAGATGCGTTTTGTTTAGGCTGACTTTGGTCATGATCTCTGGGACAATGCGGCAAACGGGCAGCGGACGCGGTGCCGTTCCAATTGCGTATGACGGTCGCTACGGTACATCCAATTTGTGCCAGACAAAGTTTTGTGAGCGGGACGGGTGCCCTTTTTGCTATCCATTGGGATTCATGACGAAAAGACGCGCGGCGCCGGATATGCCACGCGCGTTTGATTTGACGAGAGGAGCATCTTTATGGAATACAGAACGCTGCCGCATGGCGGCGAACAGATCGGCGTCATCGGCATGGGTTCGTCCGTCGTAGGCGAACAGCCGGAAGCGCAGATCATCGAGACGGTCAGCTACGCGCTCGATCACGGCGTCAATCTATTTGACATGGCCGGTGGACACGCTTCCATCTTTCCCGCGTACGGCAAAGCGCTGGAGGGGCGCCGCGCGCAGGCGATGCTGCAGATCCACTTTGGCGCGGATTACACGACGGGCGAATATGGCTGGACCACCGATCTACAGCGGATTAAGCGCGCTGTAGACTGGCAGTTACATCAGCTGAGAACCGATACCATCGACTTCGGTTTCATCCACTGCATGGACGAGGAGAGCGATCTTGACGCCTATGAAGCGAGCGGCACGCTGAAGTATGTGCTGGATCTCAAAGCGCAGGGCGTCGTCAGGCATATCGGCTTATCCTCGCACACGCCATCTCTCGTCCATCGCGTGCTCGACATGGGCATCATCGACATGCTGATGTTCTCCATCAATCCCATGTACGACTACGGACAGGGCGAATACGCCAACGGCTCAAGCGAGGAGCGTTATGCGCTCTACCGTCGCTGCGAGAAGGAAGGCGTGGGCATCTGCGTCATGAAACCGTTTGGCGGAGGACAGCTTCTTGACGCCGACAAGTCCCCGTTCCACCACGCTTTGACCCCCGCGCAATGCATACAGTACGCATTGGACAAGCCGGGCGTGCTGACCGTGCTCCCCGGACCCGCCAGCGTCGAGCAGCTCAAGGCGATCCTGGCCGCCCTCGACGCGCCCTATGAAGACCGCGATTACGCCGAGATCAGCACGCTCGTGCCCGACACATCGCAGGGAGCCTGCGTCTACTGCAGACATTGCCATCCCTGCCCCGCCGGTCTTGATATCGCGCTGATCAACAAGTATTACGATCTGACCCGGCTCGGGGATGTCCTCGCGCGGGAACACTACATGACGCTGAACAGGCATGCAAGCGATTGTCTGCAATGCGGTCACTGCAACGGCCGCTGCCCTTTCCACGTCGATCAACAGTCGCGCATGAGGGAAATCGGCGCATATTTTGGAAAGTAATCAGACCGCCCGCGTTGCGGTGTTTGCCGCTCAAACAAAGACTTTTGTTTACAATGCCGTCTTTCATCACAACAAGCCGCGGGAATTAGCGCTTTGTCCATTCCCGCGGCTTGATGACTTTTATCCGATTTTATGATCGTCATTCGAAAATGTCTGTGAATACGCGGCTGCAGCGCGCTATGCTGATATGCCTTGAGCGTCCCGGCGCGAAGACGTCAGCCCTCTTTGAGCAGCGATTTGACGACCTGATGCAATTCCGGCGCGCCCAAGAGGAAACCGCTCTTTCCCACGCCCCAGGCCATGTTGTCGTTTTCCGGTATGCAGCCTAGAATCGGCCGGTCTAAAACCGCCTCAACGGTTTCAGGCGGATACTGCCGTCCCTTCTTGACGAGATCCTTTTTTAGCCGGTTGACGACGATGAAGGTGTCCTGCGGCTCTCCGGATGACAGCATCAAAAGACGCTCCGCCGCGCGCAGGGAGATGTCGTCCGGGCGCAGCACGATCACGCGCGCGTCCCCCTCGCCCAGCAGCCCGCTCTCCAGCGCGGCATGTCCCGTCGGCAGGTCGATCACCAGCCTCTCGCAGAGCGACTGCAGCGCGAGCACGATCCCGGCTAAATCGGACAGCATGGTTCCCTCATACAGGGATGCGCACGCGAGGCGCAGGTTCTCCTGTTGCGGGACGCGGTAGAGCGCCTGCTCCATGCTCACCTCTCCGCCGAGCACATCGGTCATGTCCAGCGCGACGATATTTTCAAGGCCCAGCGCTAAATCGCATGCGCGGGATACGCCGGATGCATCCAGGAGGATGGTTTTCTCCCCCGCCATGGCTGCGCCGCGCGAGAGAGCCAATGCCAGCGTCGATTTGCCAACACCGCCGCTGCCCGAGCATATCGCAAAGATCCGCCTCATCACGCTCTTCCCTTCGTATCAATACGCCAGCGTGTACGACGGCGCCATGTAGTCGTCGGAATCCATAGCGCGGTGATCCATGTAATATTGAAGGATGGCGCGCACGGTCGTCGAGCATGCCGCACCGCTGTAGCCATGCGGTATGTAGACGCAGACGGCGATTTCCGGCGTATATTGTTCGCCTGTGACCTCATCTGTGCCGGTCGGCGCAAAGGCCACCTGCCACGCGTTGTTCTCTAGGTCGATCCTCGTCCGCTCGGCCGTTCCCGTCTTTGCGGCCATGTTGTTCTGATATTCAAAGCCTCTGTAGTAGCTCTCCGCGGTGCCGCCGGTTGCGCCATCCGCGCCGGCGACGCCCGCCATGCCCTGCCTGATGGCGCTCAAGTATTCATCCACATAGTCGCCTTCCAGTTCGGAGGCCAATATCGGCGCGCTCTGGCTGAGCACCTCGCCGTCCGGGGAGATGATGGAGTCGATCAAACGCAGGTCGTAGACCTTGCCGCCATTGGCGACAGCCGCCACGTAGCGCGCAATGGCCACCGGCGTGACCGCCGTGATCGACTGACCGACCGCCGCCATGATCGCCTCCGAACCGCCCCATTTGATTTCATTGAGCTTGATGTATGTATCGCCGGCGACGCGCTGCAGGTAGACCATCTCGCGCGGCATATCGAGCTCCTCCATCAGTATAGTTCGAATCTCGGGCAGCCAATCCACCTGGTTGTAATCGACTGCCATATCCATCAGCCGTTTGACGCTCCGGTTCAGCTTTTCCTCGTCGAACGTCATCTGATATTCCTCGCCTACGCCGATGAGCAGATCCTTGATGCCGTTGAAGATCAGCGTCGGGCGCCACGTGCTCTGTTCGGCAGCGCTGATCGCCTTGTTCTTGTCATAGAGCGTGGTCTGGCTCGCGACATAGCCCTTCAGTTCACCCGGCAGATCGATGCCCGTCTTGGTCGTCAAGCCGTAGAGCGCGGCCGTCCTGTAGAGCGCGTCGTCCGTGTTCTCGTAGAGTCTGGAGCCGACCTCGTAGAAGAAGTAGTTGCAGGAATTGGTGAGTCCCTGAATGACCGTCTGATTGGCGTGCCGCTCGCGCGTCTGCAGGTTGATCCAACATTTCGGCGGGTTGGTTTCGTCATATTTCGTGAAATATCCGCCATCGGAAATCCTGTCCGTCAGCGTGAGCACGCCGCTCATCAATCCCGCTGTCGCCGTGACCAGTTTAAAAATCGAGCCGGGCGTATCTCGCGAGCCGATGGCGTAATTGACCAAAGGGTTGCGCGGATCCAGCAATATGTCCGCCGCGGCCTGGCCTCCGACGATGAAGGCGTTGGGATCATAGGGCGGATAGCTGGCCAGCGCGAGCACGCGGCCTTCCATGTCGATGACGACGACCGCGCCGACCTCCGCCAACTCGATGGGACTGGTGTCAAAATCGCGGGACGTGCCCTGCAGCTCCGTGCGGTTCGCCTCAAGCCATCTGTCGCTGCGCATCAGCTCCTCCTGATCATCGCGGATGTCATTGACATTCTGCGCGAGCGCCTGCTCCGCGACGCGCTGAAGGTTCGTATCGATGGTCAGCTTGATGTTGTTGCCATCCGTCGCCTCCGTCGTTGAGAGCGTTCTGCTGATCGCGCCGTAGCGGTCGATCTCGACGACGCGTTTGCCCACGCGCTGTGTCGTGCAGGCGGTGAGCCAGTCCTCCATCGTCTTTTCGACGCCGTCCAGACCGATCAGATCCGAAAGCGCGTAGCCCTTATCCTGATAGCTTTCGTAGAAGGTGTCGTAGTTTTGTACCTTGCCGATGTAGCCGATCACATGACTGGCCAGTGTGCCGTTGGGATAGACGCGCTGACTGCTCACCGATATGGACATGCCCTCAAGCGAGCGCGCCTTGGCCTCGATCTCGATGACCGTTTCCCAGCTCACGTTGGAGGCGATGGTGACAGGCTTTGAGAGGAACGCGTTGTTCTGCATCGTCTCCCAGACGCCGAGCACCTTGATCTGTTTGGACGTATCCAGGCTGTCCGGCACGCCATAGTTTTGGCAGAGCCGACTGAAGAGCTGCTGCTGATCCACGCCCGTGACATAGAAATTGCTGCGCCACATCTCCTCGCGGGCATTTTGCTGTGACTGCGTGTAATCGTCATTGTTCCAGACGAAATGCCATGTGCCCGTCATCTCATCCTGCACGAGTGAAAAGCTGGTGTCCATCGTGCCTCCGTTGCGCTCGATGATATCGATCACGTCGATGATGGAGCGCGTGTAGACGGCGCGCGAGCTGAGCGTGTTCCCCGCCGCGTCTGTCTCGTTGGAGACGAAATTGGGATCGCGGTAAAACTGCACGTTGTAGATCTGTTTGTCATAGGCCAGGGTCAGCGAGTTCACATCCATGATCTTCCCGCGAGAACCCTGGCTGGTGATCGTCTTGGTCTTCTTGTTCTGCGCACTGGTCGCATTTTCGCTGTAGTTGACCACCTGCAGATTGAACAGCTGCGCGATCAGCACGCCAAAGAGCGCGACGGTCAGCACTGTGAACGCGATAAAGCGCCCCTTAAATCTCTTTTCCTTCACAGATCGTTCCTCCAGTCATCCCGCGAATCGTTAGGGATGTTGCGCGAAAAGCCCCAGTGCGGATGCCATCCCATCAAGCGCTTGAGCAAAAATGAGACGGGCAGCGTCATCACGGCTGTATAAGCCGAACAGAGCAGCGCGCGCAATATCGTCGTCAGCCCCATGTCTGAGCCTATGATGAACAGATATCCAATATCGACCATCTCACGGCTTATCGTCATGAGAAAGCCTATGATCATCAGGATCAGCGCGTTGCCGAACCTAGGAATATGCAGATTTTTGTTCAATTGTCTGCGCAGCATCGGCGCGAGGACGCCTACCAACACATAGCTGACCAGATTGATCGCCATCACATAGCCCACGCTCGCGTCATAGAACAGTGCCATGACGGCCGCGACGCAAAATCCGCCATACGGGCCACAATACGTCGTCACGGCGGTCAGCAGCGCGATCATCATATCCGGCACGACGCCCATGATGCGGATATACTGAACCAGCGTGGTCTGCACGACGACGGTCAGCACAGACGCCGTAAGCAGCCTGAGCGTCTTGGACACGCCGCCTCACCTCCTCCGATGCCCGCTCAGAAGCCCTCCGGGAACTCATCGTCCTCGGGCAGCCAATCAGGCTCCAGGGTTTCCGCCATTTCAGGTGTGGGCGACGGTGTCACCTGAACAAAGCTGCCCGCCAAATCGCCCATCGCCTCCTCATCGACGATGAAATCGACCTCTTCCGGAACCGGTGTCGGTGTCGCCCTGCCCGGTGCATTGGGCAGCGGCACAGGCGTCGAATGCGTCAGGCGCTCCTCCTCGATGACGGCCTGCGGCCTCGCCGTCGCGACAGGCGCAATGATGATCTCCGTGTTGTTGTAATTGTCCGGCATCTCCTCGACCGCCGCGTAATAGCGCAGCACAAGCACCTGTTCGATGTGCTCAAAATCAGCCGCCGGTTCGACGATGATGTAGTGCTTGTTGTCCTCTATGGCGCGCGTGCTCTCTCGAACATAGCCGATGAGCAGTCCGCGCGGGAAGGACACGCCGACGCCTGATGTGATGACGCGGTCGCCCGGACGGGGCACGCTGTCTGCGGAGAGATAGTACATCCTGCACAGCGGCTCACCCGTGCTGCCTAGTGTCCCTTTGACGGCGCCCTGATCGCGGCTGCTCTCAATCAGCGCGGCCAGGCTCGCCTGATCGTCGATGATCGTGATGACCTTCGCGGTGTCCGTATAGACCTCGTACACGTAGCCTATGAGCCCCTCGGACGTGATGACGGCCATCTGATCGTCCACGCCGTCTCCGCTTCCCTTGTCGATCGTGAAGGTGGAAAAATAGTTGCCGGATTCGCTCGCGATCACGCGCGCGAGAAGCGGATTCATGTCCGAGCGCGTCTCGTATTCGCCCAACAATGCCCGAAGCTGCGCGTTCTCCTCTTCAAGCTCCTCATAGAGTATGCTGCGCAGGATCAGTTCATCGTTCTGCGCCTTGAGCTGATTATACTCATATTCGATATTGCTGCGCAGCTTGATGCGATAAAAGTAGTCAGAAACCGCCTGCGCCATGCGCGAGGTGACGCTCTGCAGCGGCGCGATGATCCCCGCCAAGGGCCCTTCCGGCGAGAGAAAATTCCCTCCCCACTGGCTGTAGACCATCAGCGCAAGCAGCACGATGAGCAGCACGCCGACCCCTCTTCGCAGCACCGTATACAGTAAAGGATGCTTTTTCTTCATCGATCACGCGTCCTTCCGCTCATTTCCCTTTATTCCGGCTGTCCAGCATGTCATAGTGATCCGCCATATAGCCCGCGCCGAGCACGGAACACTCGCTCGGCTCCCGCGCCACAGAGACGGGAACGCCGAATTCCGTCGCGATCATCGTATCCAGATTGGGCAGCACCGCGGAGCCTCCCGTCAGGTAGATGCCGTTTTGTATGATGTCGGCCGCGAATTCCGGCGGCGTTCGTTCAAGCACCCATTTGATCGCGCTCAATATCTCCCTGAGGATGTCCTGTATGGCCTCGCTGACCTTGAGCATACTGACGTCGACCGTGAGCGGCATGCCCGTGGCGATATCCCGTCCGCGCACGACGGCGACATGATCCGCGCTGCCCTGGCCGCAGACATCGGCCAAATCCATCTTGAGCTGCTCGGCCATGTGCTCCGTGACCAGGATGCCATGCTGCTTTTTGAGATAGCCGGAGATCGCCTCGTCGATCTTGTTTCCCGCCGTACGGATGGACTGTGAGAGCACGATGCCGCCCATTGAGATCAGCGCCACTTCCGTCGTCCCCGCGCCAATGTCGACGACGAGACTGCCCTGCGCCTCGTAGACGGGCAATCCCGTGCCCAATGCGGCGGCGAAGACCTGTTCCACCGTATAGATCGACCGCGCGCCAATCCTTTCCAGCGCATTGATCACGGAGCGGCGCTCCACCTTGCTGAGGTTTCCCGGCACAGTGACCACCACGCGCGGCTTGACAAACCTCAGATCCCCGATCGCCTTGCTGACCAGATAATTGAGCATGATCTGCGTCAGCTCATAATCGACGATGACGCCCTCCCTCAAGGGATGCACGACGCGCGCATCCCCCGCAGAGCGGCCGATCAGCCTGTCCGCGCTTTCGCCGACCGCGAGCACATTCTTTGCGCCCTGTACGATCACGATGGAATGCTCATTGACGACGATGCCCTTGCCCTTGACATAGATTCTCGTGTTATTTGTGCCTAAATCGACCGCGATTTTAGGAGACCCGAACTGAAAGATAGCCATATGCTGAACACTCCCAACCGCGCATCACGCGTCCTGCGCCCGCGCCAGCAGCTCACGCAGCATGGACATGGGCAGACCGACGACGTTGGAGTATGACCCCTCGATCCTGTCGATGAACATGCCGCCCTGTCCCTGTATGCCATACGCGCCGGCCTTATCCAGCGGTTCACCCGTCGCGACATAGGCGTCAATCTCCGATTGCGACATGGGGACAAAGTGCACGCGCGTGTGGTCAACGCCCTGATATGTCCGTCCTGAACGCGTATCCACAAGCGTCATGCCCGTGTACACGTCATGCCACTTGCCTGAAAGCGCCCGCAGCATCCTTTGGGCCCGCTCCGGCGTGCCGGGCTTGCCGAGTACGCGGTCAAGATAGACGACCGTGTCCGCGGCCAATACGAATGCGTCCGGATGCCTCGGCGCGACCGCGCGCGCCTTCCTTTCGGAGAGTGCCGCGACCATCTGCGCGGGGCTGCCCTCAAAGGATTCATCCACATCGGGAATATCGATGTCAAAGCGTATGCCCATCCGCCCTAGCAGCTCTTTTCTTCTGGGCGAACCGGATGCGAGTATCAACGGACGATTCGTGAGCATGGGCGATGATCCTCCCGTCATGTCGATGTTTTTCATTATAGCATAGTTTGGGCAGCTTTGCATCCGGAAATCGCTGTTTTGGTTAAATCGTCGCAAAACGCCGCCGGGCACTCAAATAAACAGCCCCGTTCATTCCGAACAGGGCTGCTTTCCTGTTTTTCCCTCGCGCTGCTCATGTCCATAGCATTTACTCGACGAATTCGATGCCCGCCTCGGACATGGACTTGATCCGTGCCAGCGCGTAGACGTTCATGCCCGCCTCCTCAAGCCGCGCGCGTCCAGCCTGAAAGGACTTTTCGATGACGATGCCTATGCCGCCCACATGCGCACCCGCCTGCTGTGCCAGGTGAATCACGCCAAACGCCGCCTCCCCGCTGGCGAGGAAGTCGTCAATCAACAGCACGTTTTCGCCGGACGGCAGGAAATCGCGCTTGACGGTGAGCTGGTATTCCATCCCCTTGGTGAAAGAATGCACGGTCGTCTGGAGCAGTTCGCCGGTCATGATGCGCGAGGTCTGCTTTTTCAGGACGACGAGCGGAAGATCCATCGCGAGCGCCGTGAATGCCGCCGGAGCGATGCCGGAGCTTTCAATCGTCACCACGCGCGAAAAGCGCTCCCCCGCAAAATGGGCGGCAAAAGCCTCGCCGACGTCGCGCATCAACCCCACGTCGATCTGGTGATTTAAAAACGAGTCCACCAGCAGCACGTCCTTGCTGATCGCCCTGCCGCGGGTGACAATGGCGTCCTTCAATCTCTGCATCGCACGCTCTCCCCTGTCCTTGATGATGCTCTATTGTAGCGCAGTTTCGCCGGAGAATCAATACATTTTGCGCGCATTTTGCAGATCCTGCCGTATCTGCGCGAGCAGCGCACCTACAAGCGCATCCTCGTCTTGGTACGCGCTCCAGTCAAACCACTGCGTACGCGGATCATGGCGAAACCAAGTCCACTGTCTTTTGGCATAACGCCGAGTATTCCGCTTGATCAGCTCCACCGCGCGTTCCATCGTCGTCTCCCCGCGCAATGCCGCGGCGATCTCCTTGTATCCGATCGCCTGCATCGCGCCGCCGTCACGGCCGGGACGCACGCCCGCCTCAAGCAGCGCCTCGACCTCCCGCACGAGTCCTCGCGCCATCATATCGTCAACGCGCGCATCGATTCGCGCATACATCTGATCGCGCGGCATCGACAAGCCATACACCAGCACGTGATATGGGCCTTCCCTTCGCGCATCATGCTGTTCGCTTTTGCCCTTTCCGCAGAGCGCATGGATCTCCAATGCCCGTATCACGCGGCGCACATCGTTCGGGTGCAGCTTTTGCGCGCTTTCGGGATCGACGCGCATCAGCATATCGTGCAGCCGCGCAGGGCCGCCGTCCTCGTCCGCGATGGCGCGCAGCGCTTCCCGTGTAGGCGCGTCCGCCCCCTTTTCGCCCAATCCCATCTCATAGCTGACAGCATTCAGGTAAAGGCCCGTGCCGCCGACGAGCAGCGGCAGTTTGCCAAGGCGCAGGATGTCCTCGATCGCCGCAAACGCCAGTTCGCGATAGTCGGCGACGGTAAACGGCTCTCTAGGATCGACCACATCGATCAGATGGTGCACGGCGGCCTTACGCTCCTGCTCCGAGGGTTTTGCCGTGCCGATCTCCATGCCCCTGTAAACCTGCATGGAATCCATCGATACGATCTGCGCATCAAGCGCGGCGCACAGGCGTACGGCGACATGCGTCTTGCCCACGCCCGTGGGACCGACCAGCGCGGCGATGACCGGTTTCATGGCAAAACCCTCTCTCCCATCGCTCAGTTGTTGATCCGCTTGAAGCGCTTTTCCAGCTCGCTGCGCGTCAGCACCACGATCAGCGGACGGCCATGCGGACATGTCGCAGGCGCATCAACCGCCATCATCTCATCCAGCAGCGGCAGGATCTCCTCAGCCGTAAGCCTGTCCCCGCCCTTGACGGCCCGTTTGCAGGCCATTTGAAGGATGGCATCGCGGCGTTTTTGACGCGTGTCAAGCGTCCGCAGTTCGCCAAGATGATCGACCATATCCAAAAACGCGTTCAGGCTTTCCGGTATGCCCAGCACGTTGGGAACGGCGCGGATCGAATACGCATCGTCGCCCAAGGGAACGATGTCATAACCCGCCGCGTGAATATCCTCCCGATAGGTCTCGATCTTCACGCGATCCTGCGGCGTGACATGGGCGGTCTGCGGGATCAGCAGTTCCTGTGAAACGCTTCCGCTGTCGATTTCGCGCATGAGCTTTTCATAGAGTATGCGCTCGTGCGCGGCATGCTGATCGACAAAGACGAGCTGTTCCTCGTTCTGCAGCAGGATGTATGTATCAAACGCGACGCCGATCACGCTGTAGCCGTTAAGGTCATCGCGTCTTTGCTGGCCGGGCTGCGCGCATTCGCGGATCTGCGCGGGCTGCTTTATCGCCGCGCTTTGATCGCCCATGATCTCCTGAACATCTGCCGCTCTAAATTGCCGCGCGCCGTGGCAGGGAGAAAACGACATTCGCTGCTGCGCAGCCGGTTCGGCGGACGCCGCGCTCTCCTTCGCCTCCGAACGAATGACCGATGCCGAGTCCGTCCTTTGAACCTTTGCGGTGACCGGCTCCCATACGGCCTGACGCGCCTGACTGATGCCCTCCGGCGTCCCCGTGCTGATCACGCGCACAGTGCCCGCGATGACGGGCGCTTCCTCGTGCACCAGGGTCATGTGCGGCGCCATTGCGAGCGGAGAATCGCCAAAGCTGTCCTTGACGGCACCCCTGACGTGCTGGTAGACCAGGTTTTCATCGCTGAAGCGCACCTCCAGCTTGTTGGGATGGACATTGACATCGACCAGGTTCGCTGGCATGTCGATGTTGAGCACGCAGATGGGAAAGTGCCCGACGGTAAACCGCTCCTGACAGGCGTCCTCGAGCGCCTGTGTGAGCAGCGCGCTGCGGATCGTCCTGCCGTTGACGATGAACGTCTGGCGCGAGCGATTGGAGCGCGCCTGCGCGCCTACGCCGACCAGTCCATTGACCCCGATGCCCCCCTGCGAACGCACGGGGATCATCGCGCTGGCTGTCTCGCGGCCGTAGAGACAGAACACGGCGCTTCGCAGTTCGCCGTTGCCGGAGCTCTGGTAGATCTGCTTTTCGTTGTGAATCAGCCTCAAGGAGATATCCGGCCTGGCTAGGATCAGTCTGGCGATCACATCCGCGACTTTTGAAGCCTCCGTGACCGGTTTTTTGAGAAATTTAAGACGCACGGGCGTGTTGTAAAACAGCTCGCGCACGACGATCGTCGTCCCCTGCGGGCTGGATGCCTGCGCGATGTTCTTGATCTCGCCGCCCTCGTTGACCACGCGCGTGCCTGCCGCCTCTCCCGCGTGGCGTGTAGTCAGCGTGAGCTTTGAGACCGCCGCGATGGACGCGAGCGCCTCTCCACGAAATCCCAGTGTCTGCAGGTTGAACAGATCGGCAGAACTGCGGATCTTGCTCGTCGCATGCCGTTCAAAGGCCATGCGCACGTCCCGGCTGGGGATGCCACGCCCATTGTCCGTCACGCGAAGATAGGAGATGCCGCCGTCGCGAATCTCCACCGTGATGCATGTCGCGCCCGCGTCAAGGCTGTTTTCGACCAGCTCTTTGACCGCGGAAGCGGGGCTTTCCACCACCTCGCCCGCCGCGATCTGTCCGATGATATCCTCGCCAAGCCGCAAAATCGGCCGATCGTCCCGCGTTGCGGTCAACGCGCCGCTTTGTCCGCCCGCTTCCAACATGCCCACCTCCTTTTGTGCATGGGCTCAGATGAGTCGCGCCTTCTCTTTCAATGAGAACAATGCGTTCAGCGCATCGATCGGGGACATGCTCATCACGTCCATGCCGCGCAGCTCCTCCACCAGATCCATCGCAGGCGAATCGAACAGGTTGACCTGCTGCGGTTCCCGGTCCTTGTCCTCCGACAGTATGCTCTGTCCCAGATTGCCGCCTGCCATGTCCTGCGCATGAAGCCGCGCCAGGATCTCGCTCGCGCGCATGATGACCTGACGCGGCAGTCCCGCAAGCCGCGCGACATGGATGCCAAAGCTCTTGTCTGCGCCGCCGCGCTCGATCTTGCGCAGGAAGACGACGTCCTCGCCGTGCTCCACAACGCTGATGCGGTAGTTGACGACGCCGGGCAAACGTCCCTCCAGCTCGCTCAACTCGTGATAGTGCGTCGCAAAGAGCGTCTTCGCGCCGATCTTCTCCTTGTCCGCCAGATATTCAACGACCGCCCAAGCGATGCTCAGCCCGTCAAACGTGCTCGTCCCGCGGCCGATCTCGTCTAGAAGGATCAGCGAACGGGGCGTCGCGCTGCGCAGGATGTGCGCCATCTCGTTCATCTCGACCATGAACGTGGACTGCCCGCCGGACAGATCATCCGATGCGCCGACGCGCGTGAATATGCGGTCGACGATGCCTATGGTCGCGCTTTCCGCGGGCACGAAACTGCCGATGTGCGCCATCAGCGTGATCAGCGCGACCTGCCGCATGTACGTGCTCTTGCCCGCCATGTTGGGCCCTGTGATGATCAGCATACGGTTGTCCTCGGTGTCCATCCGCGTATCGTTTGGCACGAACTGTTCGTCGGTGTCCATACCGCTTTCTACAACGGGATGACGACCGTTCCTGATGTCGATCGTGCCGTCCGTCGTGATCTGGGGGCGCACATAGCGATGCCGCGTCGCGGCGATAGACAGCGAGATCAGCGCATCCAATGCCTTGATTCCCGCGGCGGTTCGCTGTATCCTTGCGATGTTCTGCGCGAGAAAATCGCGTATCTCCGCGAAAATCATCTGTTCCATACGCACGGATCGCTCCTGCGCGCCGAGCACCTTCTCCTCTAAATCCTGCAGCTCGGGCGTCGTGAAGCGCTCGCTGTTGGCCAGCGTCTGTTTGCGTATATAGCGGCTTGGAACCTGATTGTAATAGGATCTCGTGACCTCGATGGTGTAGCCAAAGACCCTGCTATATTCGATCTTCAACGTCTTGATGCCCGTCGCCTCTCGCTCCTTGGCCTGCAATTGGGCAATCCAGTCCTTGCCGCGCCTTGACGCCTCGCGCAGGCTGTCCAGCTCCTCGCTGTAGCCGTCGGCGATGTAGTTGCCCTCGCTCATCAGCGCGGGGGCGTCCCGGTCAATCGCGCGGGAGAGCATGTCGACGACGTCGGGCAGCGGATCCAGCATGATGGCGATTTCGCCAAGCAGACCCTGCGGCGAGAGTTCAAGCAGCGATTGCCTGATCCCCTGCACGGACGAGAGCGAGTCACAAAGCGCGATGCAATGCTTCGCCGTGACCGTGCGATAGGAGACGAAACTGAGCAGCCGCTCCATATCATACACGTGACTTAGCCCTTCGCGCAGCGCGTCAACGGTCATCTCCGCGTCCTTGAGCGTCTGCACCGCGTCAAGCCGTCTGTCAATCTCCTCTTTGACGGTCAGCGGCTGCTCGATCATGCTGCGGAGCGTGCGCGCGCCCATCGCCGTCATGGTATAGTCTAATATGCCGAGCAGAGAACCGTCTTTCTTGTGCTGGCGCATGCTCTCGGTGAGCTCCAAGCTGCGCCGCGCGGTATGGTCAAGCACCATGATGCGGTTGTCAAAGTACTGCGATATGTTCGTGATATGCTCCAAAGCGTTCTTTTGCGTCTCCTCGAGATAGCGCAAAAGCGCGCCTGCCGCGCGCACGCCCAGACGCAGCGCACTGATGCCAAACGTGTCAAGCGACTGCACGCCAAAGTGCTTAAGGAGCACGGCCTTCGCACGGCTGAACTGAAAGCGCACGCTGTCTTGTATCTCCACCGGCAGATTCGTAGCGCTCGGCGGGAGCGGCGCGTTGGCGATGATCTCGCGAGGATTCATGCGCGCCAGTTCGTCCTCCAGCCTGCCTGCGACGTCCTTCAGCTCATAGACAAAGAACTCGCCGGTGGATACGTCCACAAAGGCCAGACCAGCGCTCTTGCCCTCCATGCAGACGGAGAGCAGGTAATGATTGCACCCCTCCTCCAGCAAAGACTGCTCGATCGCCGTGCCCGGCGTCACCACGCGAACCACGTCGCGCTTGACCAGTCCCTTTGCCTGCGCGGGATCCTCCAATTGCTCGCAGATGGCGATCTTATATCCCTTTTCGATCAGCCGGTTGATATAAGTCTCCGCGCTGTGATAGGGAATGCCGCACATCGGCGCGCGCTGGCCCATGCCGCAGCTTTTTCCCGTCAGCGTCAGTTCGAGCTCCCTGGAGACGAGCTTCGCGTCGTCATAGAACATCTCGTAAAAGTCGCCGAGCCTGAAAAACAGGATCATGCCCGGATACTGATCCTTCATCTCCAGATACTGCCGCATCATCGGGGTCGTCTGTGCCATGTGATCCTCCCTCGTCGCGTCTGTGACGATCGGTACCGCTCGCGTAAATCAGTGGCATCCGGCGCATGCGCCGCAGTTGCCCGAGCACCCGCTGCCATCCTGCGTTTCGCCCGTGATGATGAACTGCATCACGTGATTGACCTGATTCATCATTTCGGAAAAGCGCTCACGCGAGGACATCATCGCGCTCACGGCGGGAATCGCGTCCATCTGCCGCTTCGCCTCATCCAATTGCGCGCCATACTGCGCGAGTACCGCCGGCTCCGGATCCCCGCGCATGTACTCGTCGATCGTCCCCTTGATTTCCAAATACCTGCTCATCGCATCCGCCACGGCGGGATCGCCCATCGCGGCATTCTCCGTGATCTGCATCTGCCGAAACTCCTGCGAGTCCACGATCGCCTCGCCAAGCGCGCGTGCGCACTCGATGACCTTGTCCATGCCTGTGCCTCCTGTTCCCATATTTGGCGCTCAGCGGCTGACAAGCGCGGCATGAAGCGCCTTTTTAACATTTTAAATCCGCTCCCCGCGCAGCGTGCTCTCGCCCGTGGACGTGATGCGCACGCGCACGATCTGGCCGATCAGCTCGGCTGAACCGGGAAAGTTGACCGTGATGTTGTATTCGTTTTTCCCCGCCACCTGCGCCTCGTCGCGCTTTGAAAGCTCGTCCACGAGCACGCTTTGCACCTGCCCGACATAGCGCGCGTACCGTTCCTGCGTGATTCCCTTCTGAATCGAGATCAGCTTTTGAATGCGGCGCGAGGAGACCTCCGCGGGGATCTGATCGGGCATGTCCGCGGCGCGCGTGCCGGCACGGGGCGAAAAGATGAACGTGTACGCGCTGTCATACCCGACCTGCTCGACGAGGGTACATGTCTGCTCAAACTCCTCCTCCGTCTCTCCCGGATAGCCGACGATCAGATCCGTGGTCAGGCTGATATCCGGCACTTTCACGCGGAGCTGCGCCACGCGCTGCATGTATTCCTCTCGCGTGTATTTGCGGTTCATCGACTGCAATACGCGGTCGCTGCCATGCTGAACGGGAAGGTGCAGCGCGTGACAGACATGCTTTGACGACGCCATCACATCGATCAGCTCGCTTGAGATGTCCTTGGGATGCGAGGTCATGAACCGTATGCGCTCGATGCCCACGCCGTCCAGCGCGCGAAGGAGCTGCGCAAAGCTCATTTCGCCCTCCCTGTCAAGCCCGTAGGAATTGACATTCTGGCCTAAGAGCATGATCTCCTTGACGCCCTCGCTGCGCAGCTGTTTCGCCTCCTCGATGATCCTGTCGGACGCGCGGGAACGCTCCCTGCCGCGCACATAGGGGACGATGCAGTAAGAACAGAAGTTGTTGCAGCCGTACATGATCGTGATGTACGCGCGATGCGGGCTGCTCCGGCGCACGGGAAGATCCTCTGGGATGATCCCCTCCTCGCCATCCGGAACCTCGACCACGCGGCGGCGGCTCTTCACTGCTGTCAATAGCAGCTGCGGGAAGCGATACAGATTATGTGTCCCAAACGCCAGATCGACAAACGGATATTGCCGCAGCACCTGCTCCCCCATGCCCGGCTGCTGCATCATGCAGCCGCAGACGGCGAGCATCATCTCCGGCCTGCGCTTTTTCAGTTCCTTGATCCAGAGCACGTTGCCCAAAGCGCGCCTTTGCGCATTGTCCCGCACGCAGCAGGTGTTGAAGAGAACGAAGTCTGCCTGCTCACGGCTTTTCGCGGGTGTCATGCCCATCTCGCACAGCATGCCCTCGATCGTCTCGCTGTCATGCGCATTCATCTGGCAGCCATAGGTGACCACGCAATAGGTTCGTGGTCTATCGTCAAGCGCCGCAAACTCGCGCATAGCCGCGCTTTGGCGCTCTATCTCCTCCGGCGGGAGTTCCAAAGCTTTCTTCATCTGTCCGTCCTTTCGGGAAGCGGCACGGCCCCATCCTCGGGAGCGCGTCCTTCACCCAACTGTTCGATCTCAATACGCGTCACGCTATGGCCGTGCACAGCTTGCACATACACGGGCGCGTCCACAGGGTTGTCCATCCTCAACAGCGCCTGCGCGCACTGCCCACCGCAACGGATGAGAAACGGGCCTCTCTGTCCGCTGATCGCCTTTCTGCGCAAATCTCGAAGGGCGCGCCGCGCCGTCTCCTCCGGGGAAAGCAGCCAACCCTGGCCCCCACAACAGGCACATGGCGCGCACATGAGACCGCATAGCCCGTCGTCCCCGCGCCTGCGCGTCATCTCCATCAGGCCTAGCCTGGTGATGCCCTCGACCGTGACGGGTGAACGGTCATGCGCTGCCGCCTCGCGCATACGGGCAAGCAGCATCTCCCTGTGATCCGCGCGCGCCATGTCGATAAAGTCCACGACGATGATGCCGCCGATATCCCGAAGGCGAAGCAGCCGCGCGATCCTGTCGGCCGCCTCGAGGTTCACGCGAAGCGCGGCCTCCTCCGCGTCCTGTCCGCGCACCATCTTGCCGGAGTTGACATCGATCACCGTCATTGCCTCGCACGGGTCGATCACGAGATAGCCGCCGCAGGGCAGCCACACGCGCCGGGACAGCGCCTCGTCGATCTGTTTTTCCAGCGAAAACACGTCAAAGAGCAGCAGCCCCTTCGCCTGTTCATCGAAGAACTCGACTGGGACCTTTTCCGGGATCTGTCCCTGCGCGCGGGCTTGCAACAGCTGATGAAAGCAGGTCTCGTCGTTGACGATCACGCGCGAGAGCGGTTTGCCGGACAGCTCGCGCAAAAGGCGCATGACGAGCGTCTCCCGCGCCTGCAAAAGCCCCGGCTTCCTTTGCCCCGCAGCCTTGCGGCAGATGTCGTGCCAACGCCCGGCGAGCGTCTGTGCCTCCTCGCGCAGCTCCTGCTTGGAAAGTTCCTGACAGGACGTGCGCAGGATCAGCCCGCATCCGGACGGACAGATCTCTTTGCCCATCGCTTTGAGCGCTTCACGGCGTCTTTCCCCCTTCACCTTTTTGGAGAGGAACACGCCTTGACCGCCAGCAATGAGCACGAGATGCCTGCCCGCGAGCGTCACGCGATCCGTCACGCGCAAGCCCTTTGTCGGCGTCGACGGTTCCGCCTCTCCCTGCACGATCAGCTCGTCCCCGCAGCGCAGGGTACTCCCCTCACGCAGCGGCAGGAAAGCGTTCTTCTCCTGTCCGATGTCGACGAACGCCGCGGAGATGGACGCGCGAATCGACTGCACTCGCCCGTAAAACAGGCTCTCGGTCTGATTCATCCCGCCTTCCCGCTCCTCATGGATTTCGACGAGCTGCCCGTCCTCGGTCACAGCCGCGCGCGTCATGCATAGAGAGCGATCGACGATGATCTCCATCGCATTGTCCCCCCTGATCCCGCCTCCGCACAGCCATCACAGCTCGATGAGCGGCACAACCTGCCCACCCTTTAAACCGTATAGACGCGTGCGGCGAATATCATGCTTTGGCATCTCCACACCCGCGTATTCAGACAGCGCCTGCATGAGCAGCTCGGGTTTGAGCGTCGCCTCCTCGACAAAGGACACGCGCGCGGTGAGCACGCAACCCTCCTGCGCGGCCAGCACGCGCAATTCGTGGATCATGGGCCTGATGTCGACGCGCGTCTCCTGCCGCTTGGATTTTCGTATGGCCATGATCTGCGTCTGCGCCAAGAAGCCCGGCACGGCATCGGCAAGCTTTCGTCCAACCTCGTCATACAGATGGATACGGTATTCTGCCTGCGCCAGCGCGCCGCCTAATTTGGGAAAGCGGTCATCGACCAACCGCACGTGTTTGACGGGCAGCGTCGGCGGGAGCACCTGGTTCATCCGCGACAGGCATTCCCCGGCCGTCGTATCGCCTGAAAGGGAGACATCCAGAAGCTCCGCGTCGCCCGGTATGCCGGTAGACAGCGCAGAAGCGAAGCTCATGACGATGTGCGGGTTGAAGCCGCTCGAATAGCGCACGGGCAGGCCGCTCCTTCGCAGTGCGCGCTGCATCGTCCTTTGCAGGTCGAGCTGTCCCAAGTGGCGGACGGTATCGGTCTTTTGAAATTCCAACAGCATCCTCATCGTCCTTCGCACGCCCCTTCAAACCGCTTCAGGCCGCAGCCCTGACAGCCATGCCGACAGTCCGGCGTGATCTCGCCGCGCATCGCGCGTTCATGCTCCCGCCACAGATAGCTCTCCGTCACCCCCGCGTCGATAAAAGACCAGGGCATCATTTCCCCCTTCTCGCGCCTGCGATTGGCATAAAACGCGGGATCGACATTGCACTGCTCAAACGCCTGCATCCACCGCTCAAAGGAGAACTGATCGCTCCAGCCGTCAAAGCGGCATCCGAGCTTCCACGCGGCCTCCAGCACATCCGCCGTGCGCCTGTCCCCGCGCGAAAAGACCGCCTCGATGAACGAAACATGCGGCTCGTGCCAGTTGAATTCCACGCCTTTGATGCGCATGATGCGACAGAGCAGCCGCTGCTTTTCCTGAAACTGTTCGATCGTATCCTGCGGTTCCCACTGAAAGGGCGTAAACGCCTTGGGCACAAAGCAGGACGCGCTGCAGTTGACGCGCAGCCCGCGCGCCCGCACGCCCTTGGGCGTCTCAAAATATTTGCGCACGACCTTCGAGGCGAGATCCGCGATGCCGTATAGATCCTCCTCTGTCTCCGTGGGCAGGCCAAACATGAAATACAGTTTCACACTGCTCCATCCGCCCGCGAACGCATCCGAGACCGATGAGAGCAGATCCTCCTCCGTGATGCCCTTGTTGATCACGTCGCGAAGGCGCTGGGTGCCGGCCTCCATCGCAAAGGTCAGACCCGTCTTGCGGACCTTCTGCGTCTCCTCAAGCGTCTCCTTGACGCGGCTGTCCAGACGAAGCGAGGGCAGCGACAGCGCGATGCGATCCTGCGCGAAACGGTCCATCAGCTCATGCGCGAGCTGCGGCAGGCAGGTGTAATCGCCCGTGGAGAGCGAGGAAAGCGTGATCTCCTCGTATCCCGTCTGCGATACGAGCTTGTCCGCCAGCGACAGAAGGCGCTCCACACTCCGCTCTCGCGCGGGCCGATAGACCATGCCCGCCTGACAAAAACGGCAGCCGCGCGTGCAGCCGCGCATGACCTCGAGGTTGATTCGGTCATGGACGATCTCCATAAACGGCACGATCACGCTCTCCGGATATGCCGCCGTATCGAGGTTGGCGAAGCTGAGAGTGGCGGTAGAGGCATTCCTCACGGGAAACGCCCTCCTGTTTGCACCGCTTGACCACGTCGATGGTCTCCAGGGTGCTGATCTCGCCGTCGCCCAGAGAGAAAGCGTCGATAAAGCGGTAGAGCGGCTCGGGATTGAACGCGCATGGGCCGCCCGCGATCACGATGGGATGATCCCATGTCCTGTCCTCGCTGTGCAGCGGAATGCCCGCCAGATCGAGGATTTCGAGGATGTTCGTGTAGCTCATCTCATACTGCAGCGTCACGCCCAGCATGTCAAACTCCGCAATCGGCGAACGCGTCTCGATGGAAAACAGCGGCACGCCCTCCGCGCGCATCAGATCGGCCATATCCACCCAAGGCGTGAACACGCGCTCACACAGCGCGTCGTCCCGCTTGTTGATGATATCATACAGTATTCGCGAGCCGAGATGCGACATGCCGACCTCGTACACATCCGGAAAGGCGAACGCGTAGCGGATCTGGACGCTTTCTGGATCCTTGATGATGCAGTTCATCTCTCCGCCCATATACCGGGCGGGTTTCTGCACGCGATCGAGCAGACTGTCGATCTTGTCCTGGAGCATCGGCTTATCTCTCCTCTCAACCGACGAAATGATGTCAGGTAAACAGTTTATCCCGTTTCAGCCTACGGGTCAAGCGCGCGCTGTCACTTCTTTTGCATGTCATCCGCGCAACCTGATCCCATTTTCAAAATGCGGTCAGCGGCCCATCGCGCGTGGCTTGCAACCGCCTCAAAAGGGGACTTCGCCCATTCTCTTAGAACCGGAAGATCATCGGGCACACAGCGGTTGCCGGCCAGCAATGCGGCCTGCGCGCGCACACGCTGAGGCCTCGCCATGTTTTGGCCAATGCACTTTGCCAGACGGGCGACGCTCTGAGAGAATATCCGCTCGTCAAGCGTCATGAAATCGTCAAGCGTCACGCCCATATCCGGCGCGTCGGGCAAGCGAACCTGCATGGGACACACGCGCTGGCACAGATCGCACCCCAGCAGCCGCATACCCATCTTCTCGCGCATCTCCTCCGGCACGACGACGCCCTCCATCATGAAGTTGCGCAGGCAGCGCTCAGGATGGCTGAGCCCCTCCTCGTCAATCGCCCCCGTCGGGCACGCCTTGGCGCACATGCCGCAGCCGGCGCAGGAAGGCATCCGACGCATGGGTGCTGCCGGCGCGTCCAGATCGGTCACAAGCAGTATGATGACCACGCGCGTGCCAAACTGCGGCGTGATGAGCAGCCCATTTTTCCCGATCACGCCCAGCCCGGCGCGCACCGCAGCCTCACGGGCGGGGTAGGACACGTTCGCGCGGACAAACCCGCCCGCTTGAGCGGCGCGCTGCTCAAGTGTCTGTGCGGCGTGATAAGCCACGTTGGACGCGGCATAGTAGCTGTCGATAAAGACGGCGCTTCCGCCCTCCATCCGCGCGGGCGCATAGGGCCAGAGCAGCACGGCGAGGCTCCTCGCGTGCGGGAAGTCGCCGCGCGGATCATACCTTAGCTGGCGGCGCTCTCTGATTGGCTTTTGACGCTGCACGGCCTGGCGCACCGTCTCAAAGCCATCCGCCGCGCAAAGCGCCATGCGCGCAAAGCCCAACGAATCCGCCCATGCGCGCAGCGCCTCCTCGCTCCACATCACGGCGCGCGCTCCGATTCACCGGCCTCTTTGAGGAGGCTGCGGTAACGGCTGTCCGTCTCAATCAGCGCGAGCTCAAAATCCCGCCTGTCCTTCGCCTGAAGCGTCGAAAGGATCAAAGCCGATATGAACAGCATCAGCGCGGCCAGCATCGTGAAGCCGCAGGCGATGAGCGTTGGAAAGCGGGGCACGAGTCCCGTGGCAAAGTATTCGGCGAATACAGGCGTGACAAACACCGCCGCGAGCAGCGCCAAAAAGAGGGCGATGACGCCAAAGAATGCGAACGGTTTGTAGTTCTTGTACAATCGCAGTATGGTCAAAATCACACGCGCACCGTCCTGCACGGTGTTGAGCTTTGATGCGCTGCCCTCGGGCCTTTCGCGATAGTTGATCACGACGTTGGCCACGCGCATGCGCCGGTTGATCGCGTGTATGGTCATATCCGTCTCGATCTCAAAGCCGCCGGCGAGCACGGGATACGTCTTGACAAACGCGTAGCTGAGCGCGCGATAGCCGGTCATGATGTCCCGAACGTCGCTGTGAAACAAGCTGTTGATGCTGGCGCGCACGAGGCTGTTGCCCGCGCTGTGAAACGGACGCCTGTTTTCCGAAAAGTAGTTGCCGGACAGTCTGTCGCCCACGACCATGTCGACCTGTTCGCGGAGCACGAGATCCGCCATCCGCCGCGCGCTTTCCGCCGGATACGTGTCATCCCCGTCGACCAGGATATAACATCGCGCATCGATCTCCCTGAACATGCGCCTGATGACGTTTCCCTTTCCCTGCGCGCACTCGCTGCGAACCACAGCGCCTGCATTCTTGGCGATCTCGCCCGTGCCGTCGTCTGAGTTGTTGTCATAGACGTAGATCGTCGCCTCGGGCAGTGCCGTCTTAAAATCGCGCACGACCTTCGCTATGGTGGCGCCCTCGTTGTAACACGGAATGAGCACTGCTATGCTGTCAAACATCGTCTCTTGTCCTCCGACAAAGCATATTCATCCCTCAAGCGAGCAATTGGAACATCAGCCGTTCCAGCGCCGCCTCCTCGCGAACCGTGCCGTTTTTGATCTCAAAGTCCGTCTGCACGCACAGCTCAAGCCGCGCGCTCAGATCGTCAAACGTGCGTTTGCCCGCCTGTCGGAGCAGCCGCGTCACAGCAAACGGCGGCACGGCGAGCGTTTTCGCGATCTGTGCCTGCGTCGCATGCCTGTCGCGCATTTCGCTCAGATACATCAGCTGCCGATATTGCCTTGTGATCATCGCGAGTATGCCGATGCGCTGTTCACCGGACTGCAAGAGCACAGAAAGCAGGCGAAAAGCATCCTCCGCGCGCCCTTCGCAGAGCGCATCCACCATCGAAAACACCGTACACTCAGCCGTGTGCGTCGCGATCTGCTCGACATCCTGCGCTTCAATCTGTTCCCTGTCCCCCACGTAGGCGGCGAGCTTTTGCAGTTCCCCGCTCAGCGTCATCAGGTTCCTTCCGCTGACAAAAGCGAGCGTCGCACAGGCGTTTTCGCCCATCCGCTTGCCCATGTGCGCCATCTTCTGATTCATCCACTTGAAGAGTTTTGTGTCATCCAGCGCGTCAAAGGAGACCGCGCCCGGCAGCTTCAAAAGCGCAGCGGGGAGCTTTTTTCGCTTGTCCAGCGCCTCTTCCGCGTGAAACGTAAGGCATGTCGTCTCCGGCACGCGCGGCAGATAGTCGCACAGCGCCGCGCTGTCCTGCGCCTCGTCCTTCGCCTTGCCTGCGGTGAGCAGCGCGCATCCCTCGACGATCACCAGCCTGTGCGCACACATCATCGGCAGCGTCTCGCAGCACTCGATGATCTGCTGCGCGCTGGGGCTTTGCAGCACAGTCAGATTGAGGCTCTCAAACCCGGGCGCGCTCTCAAGCGCCTTTTTTTTCAGCGCTTCCAAAGCGCTCTTGCGGATGAACGCCTCCGGGCCGTAAAAAAGATATACGCTGCGCAGCGTCCCCTGCTTCAGCTCATCAAAGAAGGCCTGATGATCCACCGTCATTCACCACCATTCCAGGGTTGCGAAGGAAGCTTCCGCGCATCTCCAGATCGCCCGACAGGCGTTCTCGCTGCAGGCCGTCAAAGAAAAAGGAGACGCTGCGCGATTGTTGATCCTCTGTCAGCGTATTGACCATCGCATAGATCATCGCGCGTGTGCGCCCCGGGGACATGCCGGAAAGCGCATCGGCGAACGCGCCGGAGAGATTGACCTGCGCATGGCCGTTCTCAACGCTCACCGCGAGGATGTCCTGCGTCCCGACGCTGTCTTGCAGCAGCTGCCGCTCATGGCACAGCTTGATCAGCCCATCAAGCTGCGCGCGGGGATTGCACTGCAGGCTCTGTTCCAGCACGCACTCCACGCGCTGAAGCTTGTCCGTCTCCTGATCCGCCGCGTAGAGCGTCACCGTCGAACCCGTGTAGGGCAGAAAATCCCCGCGCGTGATGAGTCCTTGTTCAAAGCGCTTTGGCGCGCCGTCCGGCGTCTGTGCCGCGGTCAATTGCGATATGTTCTCCTCGCCGATCCACACGATAAGCCCTTCCACGCCCGGCACGAAGTTCATCAGCGTATCGGTCAGCATCGCCAAATAGATGCCGCGCGTCAGCCCCGCCTTTGTCAGCGCCTGATCAAGCGTCGTGCTGAAGCGGATCTCAATCGCGCGGTTTGATCCCTCGCTCGTGCGCACGATCTCGGGCATATCGAGGATGTAGTCCATCGGCGCGGGCACGTCCTGCGCGACAAGCGCCTGATTTGTCCCCCGGCCCAGCTCGGTCAGCAGCGCATACAGGCAGTCTATCGGCGATGCGGACGGATAGGCGACATTGCGCACCGAGGCGAGCACGTGATGACCATCTGTCGTCGGATAAAACAGTGTCGTCTGCAGCGTCAAGCCCGATGCGTCCTGCGCCTGCTCCAAGCTGCGCCGGTACTGCGAGGCCGCGTCCATGTCCTGCACGCGGGAGAGCGCGCCCACGGGCAACGACGAGGCGAGATCCAGCCCCTCCTCCTGCCCGCCGATGAGCACGTTCACATAGGAGATGTCCGAAAACTGCGTCAGCGTGCCCGCGATCGCGAGCCGTATCGCATAGAGCTGCTCCGGCGTGAGCGCTCGAAAGCGCGCGGGCAGGTTCGCCGTCGCGACCGCGCCGCTGATTTCAAGCCACACACCGCTCTTTCCCTCGCCCGGGTCCTGCCAAAACGCGCCATCCTCCGATGCCTGAGGCCCGTCAAGCAGCGCAAAAAACGCTGACTGCGCCGGGTGGACGCCGCCGGTCACGACGAGTTCGCGGGTCACGGGCACGAGCCTGTCCATGTCCTCATCAAGGAAGCAGAGCACCGTGGGCTGCACCGTGTCCGCCCACGCGTCCTGCCATGGCGCGGTTTCGCGCGCTTCAAACCCGATCTGCGTGAGATCGAGCATCTCGCGCTCCTCCGGCTCCGCTGCGCATCCCGTCAAAAGACAGAGCGTCAGCAAAAGCAGTCCCGCCTGCAAAGCCCGTCTTGTAGCGCGCATCGACGCATCCCCTTCCATGATCTGGTTCGCTTTCAATCCCTGACCATCAATGAACGAAGCGTTTCAGGCGTCATTGACCAGTTGTCCGCCACGCGCGAAAGCGGCACAGCCTCGCGTATGATCTGCGCGTCCCCGCCCGTCCTTGAGCGAATCTGCGCGTCAAGCACGAGTGTCGCCTTCTTGCCCGTGAGATCGACGGATCCCGCCGAGAGCGCATACGTCAGCAGCGTCACGTCAAGCCTTTCCATCTCCGCCTCGAACACGCTGTAAGACGGCATCTGTGAGGCGTCCTGCGTATCCAGCAGCGTGTAGAGTGTCAGCCAGTCCCTGCGCTGCCACGCGTCCAGGATCATATTCATCGCCCTGTTGGGCGTCAGCAGCATGCTCTCGTCCCGCCCGCAAGGCGACAGCACGAGCTCTCCGTCCGTGATGTCCGGCTCAAACCACGCCATCTCAATGCGCGCGGGCAGATCGTCATCGCTGTCCGCGACATAGAACTGCACGCGCTGATAACGGCCATCTTCCGTAAGCGCGAGCACGATGGACTGCACCGCCAACCGCCGCCTGAGCGCGGCTTCCTCCTGCCAATAGGTCAGATCCTCCCAATTCGCCGGCGCGCCGTCCGGTTTCCCCAAAAAGGCGCGATTCAGCGTCACAAAAGCGGTTGAACCCTCGCTGTTTACGGAGATCAGCGCCGTCCCCTGCGGAAACACGCCATGAAGCTTCTCCCGCTCCGCGCGCGGGCCGTCGATCAGCTGCTCGACGATGAGCCTGGCGACCGTCTCGTCGCGGCGAACGTCAAGCTGCGTTTGCTCCGCGCCGAGCACGTCCGTCTGTCCAAAGCGAAAATACAGCGTCGCATCCATCATGTCAAGTGTCCCCGTCGCCAAAACAGGCGCTGTTTGCGCGTTGACAGATGCGCCATGGTCGATCATGTCGATCACGGCCGCGCGCAGCTTTAGCGCGAGCTGCGGTCCTGCCATCACCAGCACCAAGGCCAGCAATGTGCAGCAGATTGCCTTTTTCATCCGTCCGTTTTTTCCTCCCCTTGTGGGATGCGCCCTGCCGTCCTCTTCGCCTGACATGCGCACGATTCGTCATTTGACAGGAAGCTGTACGGTGAACGTCGTGCCCTTGCCAAGCGTTGACTGCACGGTCACAGAGCCGGCATGAAGCCGCACGATCTGCTGCACGATGGATAAACCCAAACCCGTGCCGCCCGTCTCTCGACCGCGCGATTTGTCCACGCGGTAAAAGCGATCAAACACATGCGGCAGCGCCGATGCCGGTATGCCGATGCCCGTATCCGAAACCTCGAGCACCGCGTCCCTGCCCGATTTATACAGGTTAATCGTGATCTTTCCGCCCTCCGGCGTGTACTTGATGGCGTTTTCGATGATGTTGTAACAGACCTGCGCGAGCTTGCCCGGATCGGCGAACATCTCGCACTCATCCGCCAAATCCATGGAAATCTCCTGCTTGCGCTTTTTGGCCAGAGGACTCAGGCGGCTGACGCTCTCCCGTACGGTATCGGCAAAGACCATCATCTCCCTGTGGAGTTTTAGTTTATGGCTGTCGATGTGCACCAGGGTCAGCAGATCGCTTACGACCGAGGAAAGCCTGTCGATCTCCCGGTCGATATCGCCTAAAAACTCCTGGCGAAGCTCTGCGGGCATGTCGTCCTCGTACATCATGGACTCCACAAGCAGCTTGATCGTCGCCAACGGCGTCTTGAGCTCGTGCGAAGCGTTGGAGACAAATTGGTTGCGCGCCTCATCCAGATTGCCCACCTGCTCGCTCATCTGATTGAACGCCTCGGCGAGCTGGGCCATCTCGTCCCGCCCGGACACGTGAACGCGATGCTTGTAATCGCCGCGCGCCATACGCTCAATGCCCGCGGAAAGCTCCGCCACGGGGCGCGTCACGATGCGGGAGATCAGACCCGTCATCACGATCACCACGACCAGCGCGGCAGCGAATACGACGAGCATGCCGTTGCGCATGGATGTCAGGGAATCGACCGTATCCTGCACGGAATCGACGAGCAGCAGCGCGCCTGTGCGCCGTCCGCCCTCGTACAGCGCCGATACGAAGCAGCCCATCCAGCGCCTGCCCCCGTCGCTTTGGGATTCCAGCGCGCTCAAGTCCTCCGTGTTCTCTATCGCATGAAAGCCGTAATCCGTATCGCATTCGCCGTCCAACACGGTGTACACTTCAGACAGCGGCAGGCGCTGGCCGCATCGCTCGTCAAACGTGTCATACTGCACCTTGCCGTCGGCGTCAACAATCAAAAGACGGCCGCTCAACGTGCGTGCCGCCTGAACAAACCGCTGATAGAACGCGTCCGCTCCTTCCGCGCTCAGAGGGTCACCCAGCATGACGGCCATTTCCGATACGCTGGAAATCCTCTCTTTCACCGTGTCGGCAAACAGGGAATCGCCCACAAGGCGTATCGTCGAGGCGGCCACCAAGTAAAACGCCAGCCCGATGACGAGCAGGAAGGCGACGAGCAATTTGGTCCTGACTGAATAAAACGGGTTAATCTTTGTCCGTGAAATAATAACCCACTCCCCATTTGGTCAATATGAATTCCGGCCCGGCATCGTCCCTTTCGATCTTTTCCCGCAGGCGGCGGATGTGCACATCGACCGTACGCATATCGCCCAGATAGTCATATTTCCAGACGGTCTCCAGCAGCTTCTCTCGGCTGTAAATCTTGCCGCGGTGCGTGATGAGCAGCTGCAAGAGGTCAAATTCCTTGGCGGTCAGGCGCACGATCTGTCCGCCGAGCGTCACCGTCCGGCTCTGGCAGTTGACCTCCAGATCCCGCACGCGCACAATGCGCTTTTCTTCCGCCGCTTCTATGGCAGGCGCGCTCCTGCGCAATATGGATTTGATGCGCGCTTTGACCTCCAGGATGTTGAACGGCTTGGTCATGTAGTCATCCGCGCCGTACTCAAGGCCCAGGATCTTGTCCATATCCTCGCCCTTGGCAGTCAGCATGATGATCGGCACGCTCAAGCGCTCCCGCACGCGCTGGCACACCTCAAT
>CAYUZP010000002.1:4651-11605 GCA_964449655.1 uncultured Oscillospiraceae bacterium | reverse complement strand
ACTGCCATCCACGCCGGGCAGCATCACATCCAGAAGGATGAGATCATAAGAATTTTCAAAGATTTTGGAGAGCGCTTCCTCGCCGTCCATCGCCTGGTCCGTCTCATACCCGTCCTGTTCCAGGCTGTATTTCAATCCCTTGAGAATCAAGGGCTCATCATCGACAAGCAGGATCTTCTTACCCAATCCCATTCACTCCATTCCGTGAATCACAATGACACGATATAAAACACGCAAATCATGTGCGTATCGATCTTCAATCTACTCCCTATCTTCATTGTAACGCAAAACAACAATAAAAATCAAGATTTCTGACATCTTTTTTTGACCTATTTTTAATAAATTGTCATGAAGTTTACACAATCGCAATATTCATGCCGTCCTTTTCGAATCGTATCGGGAAGGCGCGGCAGAAACCGTTTTATGGCGCTTCCATTCGCGTGAAATCCGCGATTATGCGTTCAAGGCGCTGTACAACGCGCAGAAAAGGTGATACAATGAAGGAGAAGTTTGCGCTTTTTGTTTGCGTAGTCAACGAGTGTTTCTTGGATGGAGTGAAGACGTTGTCCCATCGATTCTTAGCGTTTTTCGCGCTCCTGATGGCCGCGGTCGTATCACGGGGAACGCCTGCGCGCGCCGAGGAGGAGGATGCCTGGGTGCAGCCTACGCTTCCGCCGGACGCGATCCGATGGGACGCGGAACATCCGGACGTGCTCGATGAAAACATGCTCTACGCGCAAAGCGCGATACTCATCGAGGCCAGCACAGGGGATGTGCTCTTTGAAAAAAATGCGGACGCGCTCATGTATCCCGCATCGACAACCAAGATACTGACCGCGTACATCGCCCTTCAAATGGCGGATCTTGACAACGATCTGGTCACCATATCGCAAAACGCCATCGATCTCGTCCCGCCGACCTATGCCACCGTGCCCCTGAGCGCCGGAGAACAGGTCTACATGCGCGATCTGATCCCCGCGATGCTCGTGCGTTCGGGCAACGAGGCCGCGTTCGCCATCGCAGAATACCTGAGCGGCAGCGTCGAGGCGTTTGCGGACTTGATGAACCAGACCGCGCAGATGCTCGGCTGCTCGCAGGATACGCACTTCACCAACCCCGCCGGCGTTCAGGACACCAATCACTACACCACCGCGCGGGATATGGCGATCATCGCGCGCGTGGCGATGGAGGATGAACGGTTTGCCGGCTATGTCAGGGAGCGGACATACGACATGCCCGCCACAGGCGCGGACGGCACGCCCGGGCATCCCGCACGCAAGCTCGTGGGCAACACCGATATCCTCAACGAGGAGAGCAGCCTGTACGACGCGGAGGCGACCGGCATCAAGACGGGATTCACCAACGCGGCGGGCCGCTGCTTTGTCGGCTCCGCGGAGCGCGGCGGCATACAGCTGATCTCCGTCGTATTCTATTCGGCGGACCGCGAGGTCTACCGCGATACGAAAAAGCTCTTTGAATACGGCTTTACGCAGGTCGAGTCGATCACGCCGGAAGCGCTCTACGCAGAAGAGCCGCGCGTCATCGAGGTGACCGGTTTTTCCCTGGACGATCCGCTGCACGGTCAGCTCACTCTGGCCATACGCGCTGTGGACATGACAAAGGACATGACCATCGTAGGCGACAGGGAACGAATCGACATGCTGCGGCAGAACTTCAGCCAGATCTCCGCCATCACGTGGAAAAAGGACTTCCGCGCGCCGATACAGGTCGGCGACGTCATGGGAACGCTGATCTTCTATTCCGAAAACAAGGGAACCGCTGAATACGATCTGGTGGCGACGCGTTCCATCGCCGCGCGGCAGGATGCCCCGCCGTCTCTGGAGGAAATCGAGGCGTACACAAAGGCGGATGACAACCCCTTTCCCCGTCTGACCGCCGATCTGCTCGTCCCGCCGGCGATCGTGCTGCTCGCCTTGTTCTATCTCATCCATCGCATTCGCAAGCGCAGAAAGCTCCGCGTCAAGAGGCCCAACATTAAGCCGGTCAAGAAGCGGTATTTGCGCTGACGTACCCTTACGCGCACTATAAAAAAACGGGCTCTTTGCCAGCGCGGCAGAGAACCCGTTTTTAAAGATGTTGTGATGCTCACCGTAGCACGAGATGCATCGGCAGGCCGTCGATGTACATCGGCTCCAATTCGCCTTGGATCAGCGGACGCGCATAGTCAAGGAATTCAGCGGTCATGCTGGTGTGATTTGCATTGATCATGCTGCCCGGGATCCTCTTTTCTTGATTGGCGACCTTGTGAATGTCAAACAGCTGCGTGACACACTGATAGGGATGATTGGACACGCGCCTTAAGCCGACCATCTCGCCCGTGTGCCCTTCAAAAGCGGCCTTTGCCGCCGTACCGCCCTGCTGATAGGCCTCGGTGACGTCCGTGCGGCTCACCATGTGCGCAGCGCAGCGCTGGAGGATCGAAAGCTCAATGGTACGCGTCTTGGTGTTGATCTTCCCCGCAACCTGATTGGCCAGGTAAAGCGCTGTACCGGTCAGGGACTTGTGACCAAAGGAGTCCACCTGATGCGCCTCGTCGGACAGCTCGCAGACATAGCGCCCATCCTTCAGATGAACGCCCTCTGAGACGGCGACGACCACGGAGGGATTGCTCTTTTGCCGCTCGGCGACCTCATCTAGGAACTGCTCGACGCTGAAATTGAATTCGGGCAGGTAGATCAGATCGACGCCCTCGCAATCCGAACCCTGTGCCAGCGCAGCGGCGGCGGTCAGCCAGCCGGCGTTGCGGCCCATGACCTCGACGATCGTCACGTATTTGCTTCCATAGACCGTCGCATCGCGAATGATCTCCTTCATGACCACGCCGATATACTTGGCCGTGGAGCCGTAGCCCGGCGTGTGATCCGTCTCCATCAGGTCATTGTCAATCGTCTTGGGAACGCCCATGAACTTGATGTCGCTGCCGATCTCCTTGGCGTAATCGGAGAGCTTGCAGATGGTGTCCATGCTGTCGTTTCCGCCGATATAGAAGAAATAGCCGATATCCAGCTTTTTCAAGATGGCAAACAGTTGTTCATAAACCTTCGGATCCTCTTTGAGATCCGGCAGCTTGTAACGGCAGCTTCCCAGATAGGAAGAAGGCGTGCGCTTGAGCAGCTCGACCTCAAGGGAGGATTTGAGCTTTTCAGACAGATCGACAACCTGCTCCTGAAGCAGCCCCTCGATGCCGTGGCGCATGCCGTACACGTGCTGTGCGCCGCGCTGTTGACATGCGTCAAAGACGCCCGCCAGGCTCGAATTGATCACAGAAGTCGGTCCGCCGCTCTGGCCCACGATCGCATTGTTTCCCATAAGAACCTCCTCATGTTCGCAGATGATCCCACGCTCGCGCATAGTATAGCACACGATTCCGTGGCTTTTCAAGTCTTTTCTTCAATCCATTTTGATAGATTAAAACCCCCGATGGGTTCGCTTTTGCATGTCATAAAAGCCCGGAGCCATGCCGCGCGCACAGCTCCAGGCGCAATATCGTTTACTCGTCATCCTGCAGCGCGTCGTATCCGCGCTCGCCCGTGCGGACCTTGACGACGTCCGCCACGTCGTATACGAAGATCTTGCCATCGCCGATATGGCCGGTGTAGAGCGCCTGACGCGCGGCATCGATCACCTTTTCCACGGGAATCGCCGAGACGACGATCTCCAATTTGATCTTAGGCAGCAGCATCACATCGACAGGCACGCCGCGGTAGTACTCCGCCGCGCCCTTCTGCTGTCCGCATCCGGCGACGTTGGTGAGCGTCATGCCCGTCACGCCGATGGCGTTCATCGCATTCTTGAGCGCCTCAAAGCGCGACTGCCTGGTCAGTATGACCACCTTGTGCATCGTGGGCACCCCTTCGCTTGTGACGCGCGTCACAGGCACAGCCTCGCTCAGCGCAGCGGACTGCGGGATATCGACCTTCTCCGCCGAAATCGCCTCTTCCGCGTTCGCCTCCGTGCCCAGCACGCTGACCACAGGCATGAAGTCCGCATAGGCGCTCGTCAAACCGTGTTCCGGCTTATCCAGGCCCATCAGCTCTTCCGCCTTTGTGACGCGCAGCCCGATCGTGTGCTTGATGACCGTAAAGACGATCGTCATCGTCACGGCGACCCACGCGACGACCGCGACGACGCCCAGAAGCTGAATGCCCAGGAATGAGAAGCCGCCGCCGTAGAGCAGACCCTGACGCGTGACCTCGTTGCCCGTGTAATACGCGAACACGCCGGTGAGCAGCGTGCCCGTCGCGCCGCAGAGACCGTGTACGCCGATCGCGCCGACAGGATCGTCGACCTTGATCACCTTGTCGATGAACTCGATGCCGAAGACGACGACAAAGCCCGCGATGATGCCAATGAGCGCCGCGCCGGCAGGCGTGACCATATCGCATCCCGCCGTGATCGCGACCAAACCTGCCAGAGAACCGTTGAGCGTCATGGAGACGTCCGGCTTCTTATAGCGAACCCATGTGATGCACATGACCGTCACCGTCGAGATCGCCGCCGCGAGGTTCGTCGTCACAAACACACGGGACGCCGTCTCATCCGCGCCGCCCGTCAGCGCGACGGTGGAGCAGCCATTAAAGCCGAACCAGCAGAACCAGAGGATGAACACGCCCAGCGCGCCGAGTGTCAGCGAGTGGCCCGGAATCGCGCGGGGTTTCCCGTCCTTGCCATACTTGCCGATGCGCGGACCCAGCATCGCCGCGCCGATGAACGCCGCCACGCCGCCGACCATGTGCACCGCCGCGGAACCGGCAAAATCATGGAAGCCCAATTGCGCCAGCCAGCCGCCGCCCCAGATCCAATGTCCGGAGATCGGATAGATGAACGCGGAGATGACCATCGAATAGACGCAGTAGGCGGAGAACTTCGTGCGCTCCGCCATCGCGCCGGAGACGATCGTCGCCGACGTCGCGCAGAAGACCGTCTGGAAGATCAGCGTCGCCCAGTCTCCTCCGGCATCCGTGAACAGATCCAAGCCGCCGATGAACTTGCCTGTGCCGGCGAACATGATGCCATATCCGATCAGCCAGAAGATCGGCGTGCCAAGGCAGAAGTCCATCAGGTTCTTCATGATGATGTTGCCCGCATTCTTTGCGCGCGTGAAGCCCGTCTCCACCATCGCAAAGCCGGCCTGCATGAAGAAGACCAGCGCGGCGCCCAGGAGTATCCAACCTGTGTTGAGCGATGTTTCAAGCGCTGACAAGTCCACTGTACCCATAATTTCACTCCTTTTGATGTCGGCATACAAGCGCCAGATGCGTCTGTTTTTTTGCAGTTTTTCCGTCATTTTTATGCATCTATGCGCCATCCTAGCCCTATTTGGGCATTTAAAAACAAGGGCGCGTATGCAAAACGCCTAAATTTATGAGGATTCTTGCATATTCGCCCTCGTCATGCGGGGTGATGTATCATGAAAGGCAGTCTGACGGGCGACGCGTCTTATCGCCCTCAAACGATTCTTGACACTGTAGGAATCGATTAAACGTAGAACAGCATGTCCGCATAGGTGGGCATCGGCCAGACGCGCTTATCGACCTTCGTCTCCAGCAGATCGGCGATCTTGCGCGCCTCTTCCATCGCCGGAATGACCGTCTCGTGCTCGTACATCGCGCGCGCGTACAGCTCTTCCGGTTCGCCGGCAACCGCGCTTGAGAGCGCCTCTTGCTTGGCGATCAATTCTGCTGTCAGCGCTGTCAGTTCCGCGGCTTGTTTCGCCTCGGCAGGCGCCTCGATGCCAATGCTCTTTTTGACGGCGACGGACTGCGCAAGCGTCTTTGAATAGTCGATGCACGCGGGGATGATCTGCTTGCCGAGCATGTCAAGGCTCGTCAGCGCTTCGATGTGGATCACCTTGGCGTATTCCTCGATGGTGATCTCCTCGCGGGACTTCATCTCCGACAGCGTATAGACGCCGTGACGAGCGAATAGCGCGACGTTCTTTTCGTCCGTATAGTGGACGACCGCCTCGGGCGTGGAGCGCAAATTGAGCAGTCCGCGGCGCTCCGCCTCGGCTGGCCATTCCTCGCTGTAGCCGTTGCCGTTAAAGATGATGCGCTGATGCGCGGTCAATTCGCGGCGGATGAGCGCGGCGAGCGCCTCCTCAAAGTCCTGCGCGCCTTCAAGCTCATCGGCATACGCCATCAGCGCGTCCGCCACGGCGGTGTTGAGCATGATGTTCGTGCAGGCGATGTTGAACGAGGAACCGGGCATACGGAATTCGAACTTGTTGCCCGTAAAGGCGAAAGGCGATGTGCGGTTGCGGTCGGAATTGTCCTGCGGAATCGCGGGGAGCGCGCTGACGCCGATGTCCATGACCTTGCGGCCCGTGGACTTGTAGGATGTGCCGGAGACGATGGCATCGATGACGCCGGCCAACTCGTCGCCCACATACATGGAGACGATAGCAGGCGGCGCCTCGTTGGCGCCCAGGCGGTGATCGTTGCCCGCGCTGGCCACGCTGATGCGCAGAAGATCCTGGTATTCATCCACCGCGCGGATGACCGCTGTCAGGAAGAGCAGGAACTGCGCGTTGGAAGCGGGCGTGGAACCGGGTTCCAGCAGGTTTTCGCCCTTGTCCGTGGATATAGACCAGTTGTTGTGCTTGCCGGAGCCGTTGACGCCTTCAAAGGGCTTTTCATGCAGCAGGCAGACGAGGCCATGGCGGTCGGCCACCTTCTTCATGATCTCCATGCACAGCTGGTTGTGGTCTGTCGCGATATTGGTCGTGCAGAATATCGGCGCCATCTCGTGCTGTGCCGGAGCGACCTCGTTGTGCTCCGTCTTGGCGTAGATCCCCAGCTTCCACAGCTCCTGGTCAAGATCCGCCATGAACGCCTTGACGCGCGGGCGAATGGTGCCAAAGTAGTGATCCTCCAGCTCCTGTCCCTTTGGTGAATGCGCGCCAAAGAGCGTGCGGCCCGTCAAAATCAGATC
>CAYUZP010000002.1:0-4641 GCA_964449655.1 uncultured Oscillospiraceae bacterium | reverse complement strand
AGTATTCCTGCTCCGGGCCTACGGTCGTCGTCACGCGGGAGACATCCTGACCAAAGAGCTTCAGCACGCGGCATGCCTGCTTGCTGATGGCCTCCATCGAGCGCAGCAGCGGCGTCTTCTTGTCGAGGATTTCGCCTGTATAGGAACAAAACGCGGTCGGGATGCAGAGCGTGTCGTCCTTGATGAACGCGTAGCTCGTCGGATCCCATGCGGTATAGCCGCGGGCCTCAAACGTCGCGCGCAGGCCGCCTGACGGGAAGCTGGACGCGTCCGGCTCGCCCTTGATCAGCTCCTTGCCCGAAAACTCCATGATCACGGAGCCGTCCGGTGTCGGGGAGATGAAGGAATCGTGCTTCTCCGCCGTCACGCCCGTCATCGGCTGGAACCAATGCGTGAAATGCGTCGCGCCGTGCTCAATCGCCCAATCCTTCATCGCGTTGGCGATCACGCCGGCGACCTGCGGATCAAGCGCCGATCCCTGACTCATCGTCTTTTTGAGCGCTTTATAGACATCCTTGGGCAGCCTTTCCTTCATGACCGTCTCGTTAAACACCATGCTGCCAAAGAGCTCGGGAACTTTTTTCATCGCAATCTCTCCTCAAGGCGGCTTAAGCCGCGTCTTTCTTTTCAGGCGGCATCTGTCGTCGCCCTGTGACGCGGGTCAGTATAAACCCTTTTCGTGTGCAAGTCAATGGGTTTGAAGGAGATTTTAAATGCCTGATATACAAATCCTGCAAAACTTCAGAGCTTTTCGCGCTGTTCAGCGGAAAATTAAATGATTTTTGATGAAAACTTCATTTTCTTCGCATAGCCCATTTACAACGCGCGCTCATGGCGTTATAATGGGATCGTCGCCGGAGCCGCGCAACGTCGCCGCTGTCCCGGCCATATGACAATATTATGGTAAAAAGGGGGACCCTGCATGCTCAAAGAGGGCCAATACCATATTCCCTCCGGCTGCGCCATATCCGGCATATTCTCCCGCAGCGGCAGTCCCATCGGCGGGGAGACGATCATACGCTCCATCATGCCGATGCACGATCGCTCCAACGGTCTGGGCGGCGGCTTCGCGGGATACGGCATCTATCCGGAATACGCGGATGATTACGCTTTTCATCTGTTCTTCGACGATCAGGATGCCCGCGAGCGCTGTGAACGCTATTTGGAGCGATGGTTTGAGATCGTCGCCTGCGGCAAAATCCCGACGCGCCGCACGCCTTCGATCACCAACGAACCGCTCATCTGGCGCTACTTTCTGTCCCCGCTGCCCAACGCGCTGACCGAGAGCCAACTGGACGAGCGCGAATACACCGTCCAGCGCGTGCTCTACATCAACGCTTTCATAGAAGGCGCTTATGTCTTCTCCAGCGGCAAGAACATGGGCGTGTTCAAAGCCGTCGGCTTCCCTGAGGATGTCGGCGCGTTCTACAGGCTAGAGGAGTACACGGGCTACTGCTGGACCGCGCACGGCCGCTATCCGACCAATACGCCGGGCTGGTGGGGCGGCGCGCATCCCTTCGCGCTGCTTGACTGCACGGTCGTCCACAACGGCGAGATCTCCAGCTATGACGCGAACCGTCGCTTCATCGAGATGTTTGGCTATACCTGCACGCTCAAGACGGACACTGAGGCCATCACCTATATCATCGATTACCTGGTGCGCAAGCGCGGGCTGACGCTTGAGGAGAGCGCATCGGTCATTGCCGCGCCTTTTTGGTCCACCATCGAGGCCATGCCCGAACCGCAGCGCACGCGCGCGGCCTACCTGCGCAAGGCGTTTTCAAGCCTTCTTGTCACCGGCCCGTTCTCCATACTCGTGGGCTTTGAAGGGGGACTGATGGCGCTCAATGACCGTTTAAAGCTGCGCTCGATGGTCGTGGGCGAGCGGGGAGACCGCGTGTACATCGCCTCCGAGGAATGCGCCATACGCGCCATCGAACCGGAGCTTGACAGGATTTGGTCTCCCGGCGGCGGTCAATGCGTCATCGTGCGGCTTGATAAACACCCCGCACAGGCGGAAGGAGGCGCGGCGTAATGGCCATCGATTTTCTCTATCCTCTTTATGAGGTCATCCGCAATCCGCAGCGCTGCATCTGCTGCCGCGCATGTGAACGCCAGTGCGCCAACGAGGTGCATCACTACGATGTGGATTTCGACTGCATGATGAGCGACGAATCCAAGTGCGTCGCCTGTCATCGCTGCGTCTCCCTCTGCCCCACGCGCGCGCTGAAGATCGTCAAGACGGATCACACGTTCAAGGAGAACGACAACTGGACCGGCAAGGCGATCAGCGAGGTGTACAGGCAAGCGGGCACGGGCGGCGTGCTGCTCTCCTCGATGGGCAACCCTGAGCCGTATCCCATCTATTGGGACAAGCTGCTCATCAACGCCTCGCAGGTCACCAATCCGTCCATCGATCCGCTCCGCGAGCCGATGGAGACGCGCACATTCTTGGGCGCCAAGCCGCAGAGCATACAGCGCGACGCGGACGGCAATCTCGTGGACAACATGCCCCCGCAGCTCGCGCTGAACGTCCCCGTCATGTTCTCCGCGATGAGTTACGGCTCCATCTCCTACAACGCGCACGCCTCGCTCGCCCGCGCCGCGACCACGCTGGGCACCTACTACAACACCGGTGAGGGCGGACTGCATCAGGACTTCTATGCCTACGGCGCGCACACGATCGTGCAGGTCGCTTCCGGTCGTTTTGGCGTGCATCCGGACTACCTGAACGCGGGCGCGGCAGTCGAGATCAAGATGGGCCAGGGCGCAAAGCCCGGCATCGGCGGCCATCTGCCCGGCATCAAGGTGGGCGAGGACATCTCCCGCACGCGCATGATCCCGGAGGGCACAGACGCCATCTCTCCCGCGCCGCATCACGATATCTATTCCATCGAGGATCTGCGCCAGCTTGTCTACTCCATCAAGGAAGCGACGGATTACAAAAAGCCCGTCATCGTCAAAATCGCCGCGGTGCACAACGTCGCGGCCATCGCCTCGGGCATCGCGCGCTCCGGCGCGGACATCATCGCCATCGATGGCTTCCGCGGCGGCACGGGCGCAGCGCCCACGCGCATACGCGACAATGTCGGCATACCGATCGAGCTCGCACTCGCCGCTGTCGATCAGCGGTTGCGCGACGAGGGCATCCGCGACCGCGTATCCATCGTCATCGGCGGCTCTGTGCGAAACTCCTCCGATCTGGTCAAGGCCATCGCGCTCGGCGCGGACGCCGTCTATATCGCGACCAGCGCGCTTCTCGCACTGGGATGCCACCTGTGCCGCTCCTGCCAGACGGGCAAGTGCAATTGGGGCATCGCGACGCAGCGTCCCGAATTGGTGCGCCGCCTGAATCCGGACATCGGAGAAAAGCGCCTCGTCAATCTGATCACCAGCTGGGATCGCGAGCTGAAGGAGATGATGGGCGGCATGGGCATCAACTCCATCGAGGCCCTTCGCGGCAACCGGCTGATGCTGCGCGGCATAGGCCTTACGCAGAAGGAACTGGACATATTGGGCGTCAAGCACGCCGGAGAGTGAGGGCATATGAAGAAGGTCTATGTCGACGAAAAGTGGTGCCTAGGCTGCCACCTGTGCGAATACTACTGTGCATTCGCCAACTCCGGCAAATCCAGCATGATCAAAGCGCTCAAGGATAGGCACGTCGTCCCGCGCATACGCATCGAGGAGCGCAACAACATCTCCTTCGCCGTCTCCTGCCGTCACTGTACCGACCCGCTCTGCGTGAAGAGCTGCATTTCCGGCGCGTTGAGCGTCGAAAACGGCGCGGTGCTCATCGACAGCGACAAGTGCGTTGGCTGCTGCTCGTGCATCATGGCCTGTCCCTACGGCGCGCTGAGCCACTCGGAAAACGGCGTCATACAGAAATGCGAGCTGTGCCAGAAGAACGAGTTCGGCGTACCGCTCTGCGTGCAGGGCTGCCCCAACAAAGCCATCGTCTACGAGGAGAGGTGATCCTATGCGATATGTCATCATCGGCGGAAGCGCCGCGGCCGCCGGGTGCATCGAGGGCATCCGCGCGCTTGATCAGCAGGGCGAGATCACGCTCGTCTCCCGCGAACCCTACCCGTTTTACGGCCGGCCGCTGATCTCCTATCTGCTGGAGGGAAAGACCACGCGGGAAAAGCTGCTCGCCTATCGTCCGGCGGACTATGAGCAGCGGCGCGGCGTATGCGCCATGCGGGGCGTGAACGCGCTGTCCATCGACAGCGTAAGCAGGATCGTCTCCCTTGAACATGGACAGACGCTCCCTTACGACAGGCTGTGCCTGTGTGTCGGTTCCTCACCTTTCGTGCCGCCGATGGAAGGGCTTGAGCGCGTCAAGGCATGGACTCCATTTACGACGCTCGACGATGCGGATCATCTTGGCGCGCTGCTCGGCGAAAAAAAGGACAAGCGCGTGCTCATCCTCGGCGCGGGACTGATCGGTCTCAAGTGCGCAGAAGGCATAGAGCATCTCGCATCTTCCATCGACGTGGTCGATCTGGCGCCGCGCATACTGCCCACCGTGCTGCCCGAGGAACCCGCGGGCATCGTGCAAAGGCACATCGAGCAGCAGGGCATACGCTTCCATTTGGGCGACAGCGTGCAGTCCTTCGCGCTGGCATCCCCCTATGAGGC
>CAYUZP010000001.1:26884-43885 GCA_964449655.1 uncultured Oscillospiraceae bacterium | reverse complement strand
ACGGCTCCGCGCCCATTTGGACGCAGCCGTCTTTTTTGTTTTGACAGCGCGCTGGATGCTTTGCCCGCTTTTTGCTTTTCTTTTACCGTTTTCGCATCGTTTTTGCATGAATATCGGGTTCACAGGCCCTATTTTGCCCCCAAAACGCGCGTTTTCCAAAATGTTTCGCTGAAATCACTGGACAACGCTGCCCGATTGCGGTATGATGTTTTTGCCACAACTAAAAACGCGCATGCTCCATCAGGAGGGATTCACATGGCGGAGGACAAAAGGGAAAAGACCAACTTCATCTGGGAGGCCATCAAGGCCGACATCGCCGCGGGCAAGAACGGCGGCCGCGTGCAGACGCGCTTCCCGCCGGAGCCGAACGGCTATCTGCACATCGGCCACGTGAAAGCGCTGACCGTCGATTTTACGACCGCGGAGCGCTTTGGCGGCGTGTGCAATCTGCGCTTTGACGACACCAATCCCACCAAGGAAAAGGAAGAGTTCGTCGATGCCATCATGGACGACATCCACTGGCTGGGTTTTGAATATGGCGCTGTATATTACGCCTCGGATCAATATGATCAGATCTATGAATTCGCGCTGAACCTCATAAGACGCGGCCTTGCCTACGTGGACGATCTCTCCAAGGAGGAGATACGCGCCTACCGCGGCACGCTGACCGAACCGGGCAAAAATTCGCCCTATCGCGACCGCACGCCCGAGGAAAACATGGATCTCTTCCTGCGCATGAAGAACGGCGAATTTCCGGAAGGCTCGCGCGTCCTCAGGGCCAAGATCGACATGGCCTCCCCGAACATCAACATGCGCGACCCGACGATCTACCGCATCAAGTTCGCCACGCATCACCGCACGGGCGACAAGTGGTGCATCTATCCGATGTACGACTTTGCGCATCCGATCGGCGACGCGCTGGAGGGCGTCACGCACTCGCTGTGCTCCCTTGAATACGAGATTCACCGCCCGCTGTATGACTGGGTGGTCAACGCCTGCGGCTTTGAGCAAAAGCCTCGGCAGATCGAGTTCGCGCGTCTCAACCTGACCCACACGGTCATGAGCAAGCGCCTTTTGCGCCGTCTCGTCGAGGAGGGTTATGTCTGCGGCTGGGACGATCCGCGGATGCCCACGCTGGCCGGTATGCGCAGGCGCGGCTACACCTCCGCGGCCGTGCGCGACTTCATCGACCGCGTCGGCGTGGCCAAGGCGGATTCCGTCGTGGACATTCGGCTACTTGAGTACTGCGTGCGCAACGACCTAAACGAGAGCGCGCCGCGCGCGATGGCCGTGCTCAATCCCTTAAAGCTCGTGCTGACCAACTTCCCCGCGGACAGGGTCGAGGATTGCGAGATCGAAAATCACCCGAAGAAGCCGGAGATGGGCACGCACACAGCGCCGCTCACGCGCGAACTGTACATCGAGCGCGAGGACTTCATGGTGGACGCGCCTGGCAAGTACTTCCGCCTGAAGCCGGGCGGCGAGGTGCGTCTAAAGGGCGCGTATATCGTGAAGTGCGAGCGCTACGATACGGACGCGCAGGGGCAGGTCACGTGCGTGTACGCGTCTGTGGACATGGACAGCAAGTCCGGCTCCGAGGGCGCGGAGCGCAAGGTCAAGGGGACAATCCACTGGGTCAGCGCCACGCAGTGCGTGCCTTTTGAGGCGCGGCTGTATGACGTGCTGATGCTGGGCGAGGCGCCCAATGCCGGCGAGGACGAAGCGCTTGATGCCGCGGAGGAAGAGGAGAGCGCGCCCAAAGACGATTTCATATCGCAGCTCAATCCCGATTCGCTCATCGTCGCGCACGGCTTTGCCGAGCCCTATCTGTCACAGGCCCATGTGGGCGACAGCTTCCAGTTCCTGCGCATGGGCTATTTCTGCAAGGACAAGGACTCGAATGACGAGCGCGCCGTGTTTAACCGCGTCGTGGCGCTCAAGGACAGTTACAAGCCCGAATGACGCTGCCGCCAAACCTTTTAAAACGCCATGAGCACAGAAAGAGAGAGGATCAAATGCCCACGGAAGTCCGCACGCGTTTTGCGCCAAGCCCGACCGGCTATCTGCACCTGGGCGGATTGCGCACGGCGCTGTACACCTATCTGTTCGCCAAGAAGCACGGCGGCAAGTTCATACTGCGCATCGAGGACACCGACCAGGAGCGCGAGGTTCCCGGCGCGGTCGAAATGATCTACAAGTCCATGCGTCTGGCGGGGCTAAAATACGACGAAGGTCCGGATGTCGGCGGAGACTATGGCCCCTACATACAGACGCAGCGGCGGGACATCTATCCCCGTTACGCGTGGGAGCTTGTCGAGCGCGGCGGCGCATACTGCTGCTTTTGCACCAAGGAGGACATCGAGCGCCAGCGCAGGGAAGCCGAGGCGAAGGGCGAGACGTACAAATACAACAAGCACTGCCTGCACAGCGTATCGCTTGAAGAGGCAAAGCGGCGCGTCGCGGCGGGCGAGCCCTACGTGATCCGGCAGAACGTCCCGACGACGGGCAAGGCCTCGTTTGACGATCTGCTCTACGGCCACGTGGAGGTCGATTGTGAAACGCTGGATGACAGCGTGCTCATCAAGGCGGACGGCCTGCCGACCTACAACTTCGCGAACGTCATCGACGACCACCTGATGGCGATCACGCACGTGATGCGCGGCACGGAATACCTCTCCTCCGCGCCCAAGTACAACCTGCTCTATGAATCGTTTGGCTGGACGCCGCCCCTCTATCTGCACCTTCCGCCCGTGATGAAGGACGCGACGCGCAAGCTGTCCAAGCGCTATGGCGATCCGTCGTTTGAGGATCTGCTGCAGCAGGGCTACCTGAAGGAAGCGATCATCAACTTCATCGCGCTGCTAGGCTGGGCGCCGAAGGATACGACGGAGGAGTTCTTTTCCCTTGAGGATCTGGAGCGCGTCTTTGACGAGAGCGGGATCAACAAGAGCCCGTCGATCTTCAACATGGAGAAGCTGACCTGGTTTAACGCGGAGTACATCAGGCGAATGACGCCCGAGGCCTATGAGGAGATGGCGCGGCCATGGCTTTGCCAGGTGCTCGATCCGCAGCGGTTTGATCTGACGCGGCTGTGTCAGCTTCTGCAGGGGCGCACGGAGGTCTTTTCTCAGCTTCCGGGCATGGTGGACTTCCTCGCACAGATGCCGTCGTTTGATCCCGCGCTCTACGTGAACAAGAAGAGCAAGACGACGCCGGAGATCGCCAAAGCTGCCCTCGAATTTGTGCGGCCAATCCTTGCGGGCATCCCCGAATGGACGGAGAGCGCGCTGCACGACGCGGTGATGGAGGCGATCCCGTCGTCCGGCATGAAGAACAGCCAGGTGCTCTGGCCCATGCGCATCGCCATCACAGGGCGCGCGGCGACGCCGGGCGGTGCGTTTGAGATGGCCTATCTGCTGGGGCGCGAGGAGACGCTCCGGCGGCTTGACGACGCGCTCAAGGCGATGTGAGCGGGCAGGTTAAAAAGCGCTGGCTGCCGATATTTAACTAAAATCAAAGCGAGGCTGTATCCGTTGGGAATACAGCCCCTTTTTTGTATTTATGGTCTTGCGTCAGCCTAGGTATTTTTTGAGCGTCGCGCGGACGGCGCCCGGCCCCGCGAGTTCCTCGACGAATATCTCCTCGATGCGGTCGGCCAAGCCTGCCTTGCACAAATCGCTGCCAAAGATGACCGGATTGGAGAGGATCTCCCGCAATTCGCCGTGGTAGCTTTCGGGATGCCCCAGCTTGATGCCCGAGAGCTTTTCGCACAGCTCGTCCTTCATCGGGTCATCGGAGATCTCCATCGGTTTGCCCTCGTCGTCCACGCCCAACAGGTAGCGCATCCAGCCGGCGATCGTCAGTGGAACGGCGATGAGCGTGTTCATGTCGCGGCCGGTGGCCACATAGCTCTTGATCGTCTCGCCGAAACGGATGCCGACCTTTTGGGACGTGTCCGTCGCGATGCGCTGCGGCGCGTCCGGCATGAAGGGATTGGGCAGGCGCTGCTCGACCACCTCGTCTATGAACGCCTTCGGGCTGAGGATCCCCGGATCCACGACGACGGGCAGGCCCTCGACATAGCCAAGACGCTTGACGAGCGCCACGAGCAGCGGGTCCTTCATCTCCTCGCAGATGAGCGTGTAGCCCAGCAGACACCCGTGCACAGCCAGCGCCGTGTGCAGCGGATTGAGGCAGGTCGTGACCTTCATGCGCTCCGTCTTGTTGACGGTATCGCGGTCGGTCATGTAGACACCGGCCTTTTCAAGCGGCGGACGGCCGTTTGGGAAGCGGTCCTCGATGACCAGGTACTGTGGGCGTTCGGCGTTGACGAAGGGCGCGAGGAATGACCCGCGCGGCGTCTTCACCGGCTCCATACCCTCGATGCCGTCGGCGATCAGCGCGTCCTGCACGCTCGCGGCCGGGCGGGGCGTGATCTTGTCGATCATGCTCCACGGGAACGAGACGCATTTTTCGTCGGACAGCCAGTTCACAAACGCCTCTGTGACAAATCCCTTGCGCTGCCACGCGCTTGCGATTTCGAGCACGCTCCCCCGCAGCTTTTCGCCGTTGTGCGAGCAGTTGTCCATGCTGACGACGGCCAGAGGCGTGGCGCCCGCCTGGAAGCGCTTTTCAAGAAGCGCCGTGACGATGCTCATCGCGTGCTGCGCTTTGTCCGGCCCGTTTTCGATATCCTCCGCGACGACGGGCGAATAACCGCCGCTCAGATCGCACAGCGCGTAGCCCTTCTCCGTGATCGTGAAGGAGACCATCTGCAGCGAAGGATTTTCAAAGATCTCGCACAGGCGCGCATAGTCCTCCTTTTCGTCCGGCTTGGCGACGAGCGCCTCGCTGACGGAGGCGATGATCTCGCGACTCGTCGTGCCGTCCGGGTTGAGCGTGACGCTCATCGTCAGGTTGTCATAGCCGCCGTAGATGAGGCGGATGTTGTAGACGTCAAACGTGTCCGCGGCGATGATGCCCTTATCGGACCATCCCTCGTTGAGCAGCCGCTGCTGCAGCGACGCGATGAACGCGCGGAATATGTTTCCGGCGCCAAAGTGCACCCAGATGGGCGCGTCATGCGTCTTTTCGCGCATGGCGGCGATGTCAAAGCGCGGCAGCTCGACGCCCAGCTTTTCCCACGCGGCCTTGTCAGAGAGCGTGTTTAGATTCAGCTTCATTTATTTCTTCCCCGCTTTCGCATTCTTGTCGATGGCTTCCCACAGGCCGTTCAGATAAGCGATGCCCAGCGCGCGGTCGTACAGGCCATAGCCCGGGCGGCCAACCTCGTCCCAGATCATGCGGCCGTGATCGGGCCTGATGTACGTATCCGGGCAGGTCTCATAGATCGCCTTCATGATCTCATACATGTCGAGATCCCCGTCCGAGGAGAGATGGCTGCTCTCGCGGAAGCGGCGGTCGCTGCCCAGATGCTTCACATTGCGCACGTGCAGGCAGCCGATGCGGCCCATCTCGCCAAAGTGACGGATCATGCCCGGGATGTCGTTGTGCACGTTGCTGCCCAGGGAACCCGTGCAAAGGCACAGCGTGTTGCGCGGGCTGTCGTGCAGCTTCACCATGCGGTCAAACCCCTCCTGATCGTGCGTGATGCGCGGCAGGCCAAATATCTTCCAGCCCGGGTCGTCCGGATGGCAGGCCATCGTCACGCCGACCTCCTCGCACGTCGGGATGATGCCGTCTAGGAAGTACTTGAAATTTTCAAACAGCCGTTCCTCGTCTACGTCCTTGTACAGCTCCAGCACGTGTTCAAGATCCGCCAGCCGCTCCGGTTCCCAGCCGGGCAGCGTGAAGCCGTTGGCGTTCTCCGCTGTGCGGCGGACGATCTCCACAGGCGTCATATTGCCCAGCTCCTCCTCGTCAAAGTAGAGGCTGTTGGAGCCGTCCTCGGGGTTTACGCGCGCCAGATCCGTGCGCAGCCAGTCCAGCACGGGCATGAAGTTGTAGACGATCACCTTGACGCCATACTTGGCCAGGTTGCGGATGCTCTTGCAGTAGTTGTCGATGTACATGTCGCGCGTGGGCAGGCCCAGCTTGATGTCCTCGTGCACGTTCACGCTCTCGATGACCTCGCACTCGAGGCCCGCCGCGTGCACCTCCTCCATGTACTGACGGATCTCCTCCTCTTCCCAGACCTCGCCGGCGGCCTTGTAGTCGAGCACGCCCATCAGTCCGGAACAGTTCGGGATCTGCTTGATCTGCTTGAGCGTGATCTTGTCGGCGTCCTTTCCGTACCAGCGGAATGTCATTTTCATACGCGCCATACCTCCTTGTCGTTGAATTCCCGCGTCTGTCAAGAGGCGTCCTGCGGCGAGCTGCCTGCCCTTGCCACAGGCGAAAAACGCACGAACCGCCTCTTCCACTGTCTATAGTATACAACTTCTTTGCCCATCCTTCAAGGGATATAACGATTGAAGATTCCCGCCTGATTTGATTTGGGCATCGCGTCCACCGCGGCGCGTGAACTTTTGCGCGGGTTGATTTCAAATCGTTTCATCACGTTTCAGCCGCGGGCCTGTCATGGTCCAGAATGATCGGCGTTTGGGCGCTTTCCTCTTGCAAAGGTGGATCAAATCCGCTATAATATATGATCAGTGAAACGGCGCGGCCCTTGCGCGTTCAAAGAGGGAAGAGAGGAGGCGAAAGCGCTGCGCGGGCAGCCGTTCAGCGAACCGTTTACAGGATAAAAAAACCAAAGAAACTGAAGGAGGTCCCAAACACATGAAGCGCATTTTCACACTTTGCCTCGCGATGGCGTTGGCGCTGTGCGCCATATCCGCGCTGGCCGAGGACGGCGCGCTCACGGGCACGCAGAAGATCGTGATCGTAGGCGACGACTGGGGTCCCGCGGTCAGCAAGGTCGTGCTCGACTTGGGCGAGGAAATCGCCGCCGACTCCGTCACGCCCGAGAGCTTCGCCGTGACCGAGAACAAGGAGGGCATGGACTGGTCCACATTCTCCGTGGGCGTCGTCAGTGCCGAGCGCACGGTGAGTGCCGCTTATGTCAGTGACGCATCCGGCAACCGCGCGAGGGAAGGGAACACGCAGTATGTCACGCTGGAGATGACATACGATCCCGCCACCGGTTCTCCCTACTTCTACGATTTCATGGGCACCGGCATGAACAGGTACTGCGATCCGTATGACCTGACCATCACGCTGACGGACGAAAGCACACTGGCGACCGCGGCGGGCGAAAGTGTCTCCGCCATCGAAATCGCGCCTGTCGATCTGAGCGAGGCGATCATACCGCAGCTTGAAAAGGTCGATCTGAGCGGCGTATTTGAGGGCAAATACACGCTGCACTATGCCTCCTATGCCCCCGATAACGCGCAGGACGGCGCCAAGCATCCTTTGGTGATCTGGCTGCACGGCGCGGGCGAGGGCGGCACAGATCCATCCGTCGTGGCGCTGGGCAACAAGGTCACGCCTCTTTTTGGCAGCGCGTTCCAGAACATCATGGGCGGCGCGTATGTGCTGCTGCCGCAGGCCGACGGCTACTGGCTGCAGTATAACGCGGAGGACGAAAACCAGTGGGGCGAAAACCCCGGCGTGCCTTCCATCTACACGGAGGATCTCAAGGCGCTGATCGACGAGTATGTCGCGGCGAATCCGGCCATCGACACCAACCGCATCTACATCGGCGGCTGCTCCAACGGCGGCTACATGACGGTGAACATGGTGCTGCAGTATCCGGACTTCTTCGCGGCGGCCTATCCGATCTGCGAGGCGTACAAGGACAGCGGCATCAGCAATGAGCAGCTGGCGTCCATCAAGGATGTCCCGATCTGGTTCGTGTATTCAAAGGACGATACGACGGTCAACCCCGTCGTCTACGAGATCCCGACGATCGCGCGTCTTAAGGGCATCGGCGCAAACGTGCACTCCACCGTACTGGAGCACGTCTATGATACGACCGGCCGCTTTGACGACGAGGAAGGCAATCCCTACACCTACATGGGCCACTGGTCCTGGGTCTACTTCTTCAACAACGAATGCGTGGACGACGAGACCGGCGTAAACCTCTGGCAGTGGATGGCCGCGCAGGTCAAGGGCGGCGCGCCCGCCACGCAGACGCCTGTGCTCACCGGCTATGAGTGGGGCCCGGCGGTCAACAAGGTCATTTTAAACCTCGGCGTGGCGATCGATCCCGCGTCCGTATCCGCCGAAGCGTTTAACGTCGCGCAGATCGGCGAGTCTCTCGACTGGACGACCTTCTCCGCGAGCGCTTCCCGTGCCGCGCGCGTCGTAACCGACGCTTACACGAGCGACGAGACCGGCGCAAAGACGCAGGAGGCTTCCTCTTTTGTAACCCTGGAGATGGCGGTCAGCCCCGCTACCGGCTATTACTTCTATGACTTCATGGGCACCGGTCACAACCGCGTTCCCAACATATTCGATCTGTCGATCAGCCTAAACAGCGCGCTCAAGACGGCCGACGGCGAGGAGATCACCGCGCTGACCGTAGCGCCTGTGGATCAAAGCGCGATACTCATCCCCTCTGTCGAGGGCGTTGAGACCGGCAGCTTCACGCAGGAGGATGTGACGATCAACTACACGTTCAAAGCGCCTGACAACGCGGACGACGGCGAAAAGCATCCTCTGGTGATCTGGCTGCATGGCGCGGGCGAGGGTGGCCCCGATCCGTACGTCGTGCTGCTGGGCAACGAGGTGACCGGCCTTTACAGCGATGAATTCCAGGCGGCGATGGGCGGCGCGTACGTGCTGACGCCACAGGCGCCAACCGCGTGGATGAACTACAATGTCCCGGGCGATCAGACGAGCGGCTCGATGTTCACGACGACGGTCAAAGCGCTGATCGACCAGGTGGTCGCCGAGAACGACAATATCGACGCAGACCGCATCTACATCGGCGGCTGCTCCAACGGCGGCTACATGACGCTTGAAATGATCATCAACTATCCGGACTACTTCGCTGCGGCCTATCCGATCTGCGAGGCCTACTTTAACGATACGCTGACGGACGAATACGTCGAGCGCATCAAGGATGTGCCTGTCTGGTTCATCCATTCGATGTCCGATACGACGGTCAATCCCGAAAACACGTCGCTGCCCGCGATCGAGCGCCTTGAGGCGGTGGGCGGCAATGTGCATCACAGCATCTTTGAAAAGGTGCTGGACACCAGCGGTCAGTATTTCGCTGCCGACGGCGAGAGCCCATACGAGTACATGGGTCACTGGTCCTGGATCTACTTCTTCAACGGCGAGTGCAAGGATGACGCAACCGGCGAGGACATGTGGACCTGGATGGCCGCGCAGCACAGGTAATATCACGCGCAGACAGACAAAGGACCGGCGCTTTTAAAAGGGCGCCGGCCCATTTTTATGTATCCGCGCATTTTGTTGCGGCGCATTTCAAAGCCCCAGCTTGAAGCTCGTCCAGATGTCCTGGAATTTCTGTTCATCCTCTTTGGAGAGATTGACGAGGATCTCCGCGTCCGCGGCGCGCTCCGTGACGCCTGAAAACACGGGGTTATTGCGGTACGCCTCGGAGAGATACTCCTGCGCGGCGGCGTTCGGGCTGCAGTAGTTCTGCCATTCGGCGCACACGGCGGCGATCTCCGGACGCAGCAGGAATTGAAGGAACAGGTTGGCATTGTGCGCGTGCGGCGCGTTCACGGGGATGAAGCAGCCGTCGATGCCGAACCCCAATCCCTCGCTGGGCCATACGACCTTCAAATCGGGATTGGCGTCGATGGCGAGCGCGACGAACGGCGTGAACGTGTAAGCGACGCTGACATCGCCGGAGATCACGTAGTTATGCAGGTTCTCGTATTCCAGCACATGCACGTTCGGCGCGAGCGCGTTGAGCTTTTCCTGCGCGGCGGCGAGGATTTCATCGTCCGTGGTGTTCATGCTCTCGCCCATCGAGAGCAGCACCATGCCGATGGTCACGCGCGCGTCGTCGATCAGGCCGATGCTGTCCGCAAGCGACTCGTCCCAAAGGTCGTTAAAGCCCGTGATCTCGATGTCCACCATCGAAGGATCGTATACGATGAGCGGTATGCCGGCGACATAGGGCACGACGTACTCGCCATCCGGATCGAAGAACTGATGGGTGAACGCCGGAATGATGTTGCCCATGTTGTCAACGACTGCGGGATCGAATTTCTGCATCAGGCCGGCCTCGCGGACGGTGTTGAGCATGTAGTCGCTGGCGAGCACGATGTCGTATTCCCCGCCCTCGGCGGCGGAGAGCTTTTCGTACATCTCCTCGTTGCTGGAGAACGTCGCATAGTTGACCTTGATGCCCGTCTCCTCCTCAAAGGGCTTGATGACGGTCTCATAGTCGATGTAGCCTTCCCAGGTGAAGATGTTGAGCGCATCCTCCTCGCAGAGCGCGACGCCGCACAGCAGCGCGAGGAAAAGCGCAAGGCACAGGAACTTTTTCATGGGATGATCCTCCTTCTAGTGGGTTGACAGGGGTTCGCTCTTTTTGTTTGCGCGCACGCTGAGCAGCTGCTGCACGGCGATCACGATGAATATCACGCCCAGCATCAGCGTGGACAGCGCGTTGATCTCCGGCGTGCCGCCCGAGCGCAGTCCCGTGTAGATCTTGAGCGGCAGCGTCGTCGTTTCGGCATCGGTGACAAAAAAGGAGATCACGACATCGTCAAGGGACATGGCGGCGGAGAGCATCATGCCGGAAAGCACGGCAGGAAAGATCAGTGGCAGCGTGATATCGCGCAGCGCGCGAGAGGACGAGGCGCCGAGATCGCGCGCGGCCTCCTCCAGCGCGGGGTCCATGCCGTCAAGCCTCGCCTTGACGTTGATGAGCACATACGGCACGCAGAACGTCGTGTGCGTGAGCACGAGCGCGCCCATGCCCAGACGCACGCCAGCGGCCGTGAACAGCGCCAAATACGCCATGCCGAGCACGAGTTCGGGGATCATCATCGGCAGCGTCGCCAGCGATTCGAGCGCGCGCAGCGCCCTTAAATGTGTCCGCGAAAGCGCGATGGCCCCGAGCGTGCCGATGCCGCCGGCAAGCGCGCTGGACAGCGCCGCGAGGATCAGCGAATTTTTGAGCGCGTCGCCCATCAATGCGTTTGAAAACAGACGCGAATACCAGTCCGTCGTAAAGCCCTGCCAGCGCCCGATGGTCCGCCCCGCGTTAAACGAGTAGAGCACGACCATCAGTATCGGCAAGTACAGCAATAGGAGCACCGTGGTCAAAAAGATCGGCGAAAAGATCTTCCGCCGCTTTTTGCGAGGCCCCGCTTTCCCGCGCATCAGAGCACCTCCTGCCGTCCGCCGCCAAAGCGCCTGTAGATCAGATAGATGCCCGCCGTGACCGCAATGAGCACCATGGCCATCGCGGAGGCCGTGTTGAAGTCGCGCACGCTGAGCAGCTGATTGCGGATCAGGTTGCCGATGAGCATCAGCCCGCCGCCCATGATGTCCGCGATATAGAACAGCCCGACGCTGGGCACGAACACCAGCACGCAGCCCGCGAGTATGCCCGGAAACGTCAGCGGCAGCGTCACGGTCACAAAAGCGCGCCAGGGTTTTGCGCCCAGGTCGCGCGCCGCCTCGACAAGCGTAAAATCCATCTTGTCCACGCTGTTAAAGCACGGCAGGATCATCATCGGGATCTGACAGTAGACCATCGCCAGAAGCACGCAGCCATAGGAGCCTAGGAAGCGTATGTTGTGATCGGTCAGCCCAATCGCGCGCAAGGCGGCATTGACCGGGCCGTTCGCCTGCAGCAGTATCTTCAGGCCATAGATCCGCACGAGCGTACTCGTCCAGAAGGGCACGATCACGAGCAGCATCAGCAGCGCGCGCATACGCTGCCCCGTCCTGGCCATGCAGTAGCCAAACGGATAGCCGATCACAAGCGAAAAAAGCGTCGTCTCGGCGGCAAGGCGCATGCTCTGCAAAAACACCTGCAGGTAATCGGCGCGCAGCAGGCTCTTGTAGTGGGCGAGCGTGAACGTGCCGTCAAGCCCGCGGCCCTCCTGCGCGAAGGACGTGCAGAGGATGTAGAGCAGCGGCAGCGCGATCAGCAGGATCGCCAAACACGCCATCGGCGCCGCGAAGAGCAGGTTGCGCCGTTCTTCTCGCATGGGAACCTCCTGATTCATTCGACGGCATTGAGCATTTTCGTCTCGATGCGGAAAAGCGTCTCGATGTAATAGTCCTCCTCGGCCTCGGACATCTCGATATCCTCGATATCCTCAATCGCCTTCATCGTCTCCTCATAGCGCGTCAGCAAGTCGGCGTAATCCGATACCGCCTGCGCCGAGTCATTCGATGTGTCAATATCCGCCATGAACTCGATGTATTCGTCAAAGAACGCCTCGTAGCTGTCCATGGCCTCCTTGAAAGCCGGCCGGATGCCGTCGGTCAGCGGGCCAAAGTCGGGCGTCTGCTGTTCATCGCCAAGGCCCAGTTCGTCGCCGATGGAATGAAGAAAACCGTCCATGCCGCCATCGGATGCCCCGTCCAGTCCCAAGCTGTCCGCGAAATCCTTCGCCCGATCCATCACATCACCTAGGACGCCCTTAAAGTCCTTAAGCGCGGCAGACGCGTTATCCACCAATGTGTCCGCGATGGAACCCGCCTGTTCGCCCACGGCGTCCAGCAGTTCGCCAAGACCGCTTGAGATCGACTCCATCCCTTCCTTCATGGAATCCAGCGCTTCCTTGCCGCTTGACAGGAAATCGTCCCAGAAACCCGTGCCGGCATCGTCCGCGCCGTCCGTCTCCTCGGCCCTCGCCGTCTGTGCCGCGCCAAAGATAAGGGGCAGGCACAGCATTGCCGCCGCGAGAGCGATCGGTCCTCTCTTTTTCATCATATTCCGCCTCCTCAAATGCCGCGAAACGCGTTTTTGTCCGCGGCGTCAGTGCTCCTCCCGCGCTCCGATGACCGCCGCCTGCGAAGGATTCCAGTGCAGGCAGACGCGCTCACCCGGCTGCGGCGCTTCCGACATGCGCGCCTCACTCGTGGCGACGGCCTCCGTGCCATCCCGCATCACGGCATACAGGAGCACGCTTCCGCCGGCATAACGCACCTCACGCACGCTCGCGGGCAATGCAAACCCCGGCACGTCCTCCGCGCAGGCGCGCATGCGTTCCGTGTGCACGCAGACCTCGACGTTATCGCCGACGCGCAGCCCCGCGGCATCGACGGGAAAGCGCCCGTTGTCGTTCTCCGCGATGGCGTGTGCCGCGTCCGCCTCGACGATCCGCCCTGTGAAAATCGTCGATCGGCCGATGAACTGCGCCACGTAGCGCGTCCTCGGCGCGTCATAGATCTCCTCCGGCGTGCCGACCTGCTCAAACCGCCCCTCGCGCATGACGGCGATGCGGTCGGACATGTTGATGGCCTCCTCCTGATCGTGCGTGATGTAGATGAACGTGATGCCGACCTTCTTCTGCAGGCGTTTGAGCTCCAATTGCATCTGTCTGCGCAGCTGCAGATCGAGCGCGCCCAACGGTTCATCCAGCAGCAGTATGCGCGGCTGCGGCGCGAGTGCGCGGGCAATCGCCACGCGTTGGCGCTGTCCGCCGGAGAGCTGCGCGGGCATGCGCTTGGCATACGGCTCCATCTGCACGAGCGAGAGCATCTCCTGCACGCGCGAGGAGATGGCAGCGCGGCTTTCCCCGCGCACGCGCAGGCCATAGGCGACGTTCTTTTCGACGCTCATGTGCGGAAACAGCGCGTAGCTTTGAAACACCGTGTTGAACGGACGCTTTTCCGGCGGAAGGGCCGTCACGTCGCTGCCGTTTAAAAGGACCTGCCCCGCGTTGGGCGTCTCCAGCCCCGATATGATGCGCAGCGTCGTCGTCTTGCCGCAGCCGGACGCGCCCAGCAGCGTCACGAATTCGCCCGCCTGCACGTCTAAAGAGATGTCCCGAAGCACGTCTCCCTCGCCGAAATTTTTAGTGATGTGACACAGGGAAAGCAGGTTCATGTTCCCTCCCGAAAACGCAGCCTCAAAGCACACCAGGCCGCGCATTCCTACCAATTCGCTATGATTAAAGATTATACGCCCGCTCTATGGGCATGTCAATCCAAATGTTTTGCGCGCAATTTCCACGATTTCTACAAAAAAGCGCGCTTCAAAAGACGCTGCCGTTCATTTGCCCACGCAAAAATGCGAGAACACCTCGCTGATGACCGACTCATTGAGCGTTTCGCCCGTGATCTCGCCGAGCGCGTCGAGGGCCGCGGAAAGGTCGATCGCGCAGACGTCGAGCGGGAAGCCGGAGACGATGGCGTATTCCGCGTCCTGAAGCGATGCGCACGCGCGGCGCGCGGCCTCGACATGCCGGGCCTGACTGAGCGCCGCGGACTCCGCGCCGTCCTCGGGCGCAAAGGATGCGATGCAATCGCAAAGCCCACCCAGCCCCGTGCCGCTTGTCGCGCTGACGCTGACGATTTTCGCTTCCGGAAAAAGCGCTTTGGCCTGCCCTGCGGATATGCGCGCGGGCAGATCGGCTTTAGAGAGCGCGACGATATGCGGCTGCAGCGCGGTCAGCGCCCCGGCCTCGCCGATATCCTGCGAGGCATCGAGCACCAGCACGCGCACATCGGCATCCTCCAGCGCCTTCCTCGCGCGGGCCACGCCGAGTCGCTCCACGGCATCGTCCGTATCGCGCAGCCCCGCGGTGTCCGTGATCAGCACGCGCAGCCCGCAAAGCTGCATGGACTCGGTCAGCGTATCACGCGTCGTGCCGGGGATCTCGGTGACGATGGCGCGCTCCTCGCAAAGCAGCGCGTTGAGCAGGCTGCTCTTGCCCGCGTTGGGCCGCCCGCAGAGCGCGACGCGCAGCCCCTCGTCCGCGATGCGTCCGGCGCGCTCGTCGCATCCCGCCTCAAGCCGCTGCCGAATCGCCCGGCAGCCCTCCGCGATCTGTGCCGCCGTCTGCTCCTCGTCGATCTCGTCCGGAAAGTCGGTCGCCGCCGTGAGCGCGGCCAGAAGCGAAATCAGGCTGCCGCGCGCCTCGCGCACAAACGCGGACACGCCGCCCTCCATCTGCCGCACGGCGCTGCGCATCGCGCGCTCGCTGCTCGCATGAACCATGCGCATGACGGCCTCGGCCTGCGCAAGATCGATCCGCCCGTTGAGGAACGCGCGGCAGGTGAATTCGCCCGGCTCGGCCATGCGCGCACCCGCGGCGAGGAGCATTCGCAGCACGCGGCCTACGAGTGCCTGTGAGCCATGACAGTGGATCTCCGCGACGTCCTCGCGCGTGTAGCTGTACGGCGCGCGCATCATCACGGCCATCACCTCGTCGACCGTCTCGCCGCCGTCCGAAATCGTGCCGAACGTCAATCGCCTGTCTTCAAGGGGTTTTTGGTTTTTGGGATGAAATACGCGGGAGAGTATCGCCTCGCTCTGCGCGCCGCTCATGCGGATGATCGCGATGCCGCCCTCTCCCGCCGCCGTCGCCTGGGCCGCGATGGTGTCCTGTCTCGTCAAATCCATGTCTTACCCGCGATGTCAGTCCTCGCCCGCGACATACAGCTGTTTGACGCGCACGGACGGGCAGCCGACCGGTCTGCCCTCAAAGAGCAGATCGTTTGCGACGCATTCGATCTCGCGCAGCATCTGATAGAAATTCCCCGCCACGGTGAACTGTTCGACGGGTTCGGCGAGCTTTCCGCCGCGCACCATGAACCCGCGCGAGAGGATCGAAAAATCGCCGCTGATCGTGTTCGCGCCGGCGTGCAGACCGCTGACCTCGGTCAGGTATAGCCCTTCGCCCATCTGCGCAAACAGCTCCTCGCGCGTATGCGTGCCCGGCACGATAAACAGGTTGCTCGGCGCGACATGGCCGTTTCCCGACGCGTTGCCCGTCGTGCGCTTGCCCTCCTTGAGCGCCGTGCGCCGGTTGTGCAGCAGCGTCTTTAGGACACCGCCCTCGATGACGTGCTTTGTATACGTCGCCGCGCCCTCGCTGTCAAACGGCATGCTCGCGGCGCCCCAAGGCAGCAGCGGATCATCGGTCAGCGTGACGCACGCGCTGGCGATCGTCTCGCCCTCGCGCCCCGACAGCAGCGACATGCCCTTTTGCGCGTTCTCCGCGGAAAAGATGACGCTGTAGCGCGAAAGCAGGTTGGCCAATGTGCTGTTGCGGACAACGACGGGATAGGTGCCGCTTCTCATGCGCGAGGCGTGCAGCTTTAAAAGCGTCTCCTTCGCGCACCCCGATGCGATCTCCTGGGCGTCCAGTTCCTTTAGGCTGTGTCCCCAGAGCAGGTGATAGCCCGTCGCGCTTTGCCCGTCCTCGGATGCGACCGCTGACGCGCGCGCGCCGATGAGGTTGCTCGTGTGCGAGAGATCAAGCCCGAGCGTATTGCGCAGCGTGAACGTCGTGCGCGCCTGGTAGACATCGCTGCTGTCAGGCCGAAGTCTCGCGTCGGCGTCCATCAGATGCCTGTCAATGTCCATCGCCAGGGCGATCTTTTCCTGCGCCCCAACCGCCTGCAGCGCCTCGCTGTAATTGACCACCTGGGCGTAATGCTCCTCCGGCGGCAGGATCTCGTCCTGCTCATCGCTCTCGGTCATCTCCGCGCCCTCGCGCACGCCGTCAATCAGCATCGCGATGCTCTCCTCGTCAAGCGCCTGCGTGCTCGCCGTGCCCGTGCGTCCGTTCACCTGGCCGCTTAGCGTCAGCGTGATGCTCTCGCCGGATTCAAACTGCTCCAATCGGCCCACGCGCGCGCCGGCCATAAAATCCTCGCGTTCCCGCACGCTGACCTGCGCCGGGGAAATGCCCGCCCTGCGCGCTTCGTCAAGAAGGCGATCCGTGAATTCCCTGATGTCCATAACGCTTCTTCCTCACTTTCCGCCGACGATCAGCCGGCTGAGGCGGATGGTCGGCTGGCCCACGCAGTTGGGGATGCTGCCGCTGATGGAGCCGCACATGCCCTGGCTGAGCGTCATTGAGCGGCCCACGCGGTCGATGCGCATGAGGATCTCGCTGCCCCTGCCGATAAGAGACGCCC
>CAYUZP010000001.1:0-26874 GCA_964449655.1 uncultured Oscillospiraceae bacterium | reverse complement strand
GCGATACGATCTTGCCGTCCCTCACGAGATAGCCCTCGTTGACGGCGAAATTGAACTCACCCGTCGCCGGCTGTACGCTTCCGCCGCCCATCTTCGCGGCATAGAGCCCGTCGCCCATCGTGCGTATGATCTCGTCCTCGTCGTCGTCCCCCGGCGCGATGTACGTGTTGCGCATGCGGCTCGTCGGCGCGAACGTGTAGTTTTCTCGCCGTCCGCTGCCCGTCGGAGCCATGCCCATCTTGAGGCCGTTGAGCCGGTCGATCATGTAGTTTTTGAGGATGCCCTTTTCGATGAGCACCAGTTTCGTCGTGGGCGTGCCCTCATCGTCGATGTTCTCGCTGCCCCATTCGCCGGGCATTGTGCCGTCGTCGATGGCCGTCACGCAGGGCGAGGCGATGCGCTGCCCCAGCTTGCCGGCAAACTCGCTGAGCCCCGGCTCCACGCTGGTCGCCTCCAGGGAATGCCCGCACGCCTCATGGAAGATCACGCCGCCAAAGCCGCCCGCCATCACCACGGGCATCTCACCCGCGGGACAGTACGGCGCGGTGAGCATGGTCGCGGCGACGCGCGCGGCCTTCCTGCCGACCTCCTCGGGATTCACGCGGTCGCGGAACATCTCAAAGCCCATCAGCGCGCCGGGGCCGTCCGAGCCGCTCTGCTTTTCCGACCCGTCGCTGGCGACAGCGGAACAGGTGAGGCGGGTGTACACGCGCCTGTCGCCCGTAAACAAGCCCTCGCTGTTGGCGATGGTCACGCGCTGCACGCGGGAGCTGAGCGACGCGGTCACCTGCTTAATCACGGGCGATACGCCGCGGGCCGCGCTGTCCGCCGCGCGCAAAATATCGGCGCGTTCCTGCGCGGGCACATCCATCACCATGCGCTCTACCGGATGGATGTCCGCGTTTTCGCGCGCGGCAAGCCTCACATCCCGCCCTGAGCCGCGCGTATCGGTGACGGCGGCCGCCGCCTGCGCCGCGGCATGCATCAGCCCCTTCTCCGTCACGTCGCACGTGTAGACGTATATGGAGCGCAGCCCGTCGTAGATGCGTATGCCCGCGCCGCATGGACGCGAGATGAGCGCCTGCTCGATCCTGCCCGAGCGCAGCGTCATCGAAGAGCTCTGTGTGTCCTCGTAAAAGATTTCGGCGAACGTGCCTCCGCCCGAAAGCGCGTATGTCAGCACCCGTTCGCATAAGCCTTGATCGATCATCGTACCCTCCTGTCATTCTCTTGCCGCTGGTATGCGGCATTTATGTGTGTACAGTATACTCCAATTCCATGGTCTTGTAAACCGTGTCCGCAAAATGCCCCGAATACGTCTGTTTATTTTCCCGCGTGGCCGGTGTATAATGGGACAGCGAAAGGACGGGGGACGCGATAGCGCCTGATGGGATTGGAGTGTTATGCTGTACATCATGAGACACGGCCAAACAGCTTGGAACGCTAGGCGCAAGCTGCAGGGCCAAACGGACATACCGCTTTGCGAGGAAGGGCGGGTCATGGCCAGGGAGGCATCAAAGACGTGCGCGGGGATACATATTGACCTGTGCTTTTGTTCGCCGCTGATTCGCGCGCGGGAGACGGCACAGATCGTGCTTGAAGGCAGGGATGTGCCCATCCAGGTGGACGCGCGCCTGACCGAGATGTGCTTTGGCATCTACGAGGGCACCGAGGACATCGCGGGCGCGCCGGTCAGCGTGATCTTTAGGCACCCCGAGGCGTACGTCACGCCCTTCGAGGGCGCGGAGAGCTTTGACGCGCTGTATAAAAGGACCGGCGACTTTTTAAAAAGCGTGATCAGGCCGCTTTTAGCGCGGGGCCTGGATGTGCTGATCGTCGGCCACGGCGCGGTCAATTGCTGCATCATCTGCCAAATTCGCGGCCTGCCCATAGAGTCCTTCTGGAGCGCCGGCATGAAGAACTGCGAACTTGTGCGGCTGATCTGATCGTGTACATTAAATATAAAAACCGCTCTCGCTTCCACGACGGCCCTCAAAGCCTCAATTCGCGCCCAATCGCCGTGAACAAAACAGGTTGTTATGCGCCGATTTCTGTGCTATAATGTCGATTCATCCCCACGTTCACCGCATAGATCAGGAGGTACTTATGCAGGAAGGCCGCTTCGTACTCAAATCCCCGTTTAAGCCGCAGGGCGACCAGCCGCAGGCGATCGAAAAACTCGCGCAGGGCATTGAGGATGGCCTGTCCACACAGGTGCTCTTAGGCGTCACCGGTTCGGGCAAGACGTACACGATGGCCTCCGTGATCGAGCGCGTACAGCGCCCTACGCTGGTCATCGCGCACAACAAGACGCTCGCCGCGCAGCTGTGTTCGGAGTTTCGGGAGTTCTTCCCGGACAGCGCGGTCGAGTACTTCGTCTCCTATTACGATTACTACCAGCCGGAAGCGTACATCGCCTCGACGGATACGTACATCGAGAAGGACTCGTCCGTCAACGAGGAGATCGAGCGGCTGCGCCACAGCGCGACGGCTGCGCTGCGCGAGCGGCGGGACGTGATCGTCGTCGCCTCGGTCTCCTGCATCTATTCGATGGGCGATCAGTCCGAGTACGAGGGGATGATGATCTCCCTTCGCCCCGGCATGACGATGGAGCGGGACGCACTCGTGCGCGGTCTCGTCGATATACAGTATGACCGCAATGACATCGAGCTTGAGCGCGGCACGTTCCGCGTGCGCGGCGACGTCGTCGAGATATTCCCCGCGGGATATGACAAGAACGCCCTGCGCGTCGAATTTTTCGGCGATGAGATCGACCGCATCACGAGCATAGACGTCGTCACCGGGCACACGCAGATGCAGCTTTCCCATGTCGCCGTCTATCCCGCGACGCACTACGCGACGCCGCGCGAGACCATCGACCGCGCCATATCCGATATCGAGCGCGACCTTACTTTGCGCGTCGAGGAGTTTAGGCGGGAGGGGAGCCTGCTGGAGGCGCAGCGACTGTCACAGCGCACGCAGTATGACATCGAAATGCTGCGCGAACTGGGGTACTGCACGGGCATAGAGAACTATTCACGCTACTTTGACGGCCGCAAGCCGGGCGAGGCGCCCTTCACGCTGCTTGACTACTTTCCGGACGACTTCATCGTATTCATCGACGAGAGCCATGTGACGCTGCCGCAGATACGCGCGATGTACAACGGGGACCGCGCGCGCAAGGAGGCGCTGGTCTCCTATGGCTTCAGGCTGCCCAGCGCGTTTGACAACCGGCCGCTGCGCTTTGAGGAGTTCGAATCGCGCATTGGACAGATGATCTGCGTGAGCGCGACGCCCGCGCCCTATGAGCTGCAGCGCGCGGGACAGGTGGTCGAGCAGATCATCAGGCCGACGGGCCTTCTGGATCCCGAGGTCATCGTGCGCCCGGCGACGGGACAGGTGGACGATCTGTACGCCGAGATACAGCGCGTGACGGCACAGGGATTTCGCGTATTGGTGACGACGCTGACCAAGAAGATGGCCGAGAGCCTGACGACATACCTTAGCGATATGCGCGTGCGCGTGCGATACCTGCACTCCGACGTGCAGACGATGGAGCGCCAGGAGATCATACGCGATTTGCGGCTCGGCCGCTTTGACGTGCTGGTGGGCATCAACCTGCTGCGCGAGGGGCTCGATCTGCCGGAGGTCGCGCTGGTCGCGATACTGGACGCGGACAAGGAGGGCTTCCTGCGCAGCGAGGTCAGCATGATCCAGACGATTGGCCGCGCGGCGCGCAATGCGCAGGGGCGCGTAATCCTGTATGCCGACACGATGACAGACAGCATGAACCGCGCGATCACGGAGACACAGCGCAGGCGGCAGCTTCAGCAGGCGTTCAACGAGGCGCACGGCATCACGCCGACGACGGTCATGAAGTCCGTGCGCGATCTGCTCTCCATCGGCACAGCGCCTGACGCGAAGGGAACAAAGCGCCGCGGGGAGCGCGCGATGACGGAGGACGAACTGCATCTGCTCATCTGCTCGACGGAGGAAAAGATGCTGCAGGCCGCCGCGAATCTCGACTTTGAACTGGCCGCCAAGCTGCGCGACAGGCTCTTTGAACTGCAGGGCAAGTCCCCCGAGGAGGTGCACATCGAACCGGCGCCTCAAAGCCGCCGCAGGCGAAAGCGGAAAAGCGCGCTGAAGGCGTAACGCGCCCAGACGGACATCCCTTCATCCACGGACATGGGAAAGTGCCAACGACCAACAAAGGAGTTTTCATGCAGGAGAACATCGTCATCCGCGGCGCGCGGCAGAACAACCTCAAGAACATCGACCTGACGCTTCCGCGCGGCAAGCTGATCGTATTCACGGGCCTTTCCGGCTGCGGCAAATCGTCGCTCGCTTTTGATACGCTCTACGCGGAAGGACAGCGCCGGTATGTGGAGTCGCTCTCTTCTTATGCGCGTCAGTTCCTGGGACAGATGGAAAAGCCCGACGTCGACTCGATTGACGGCCTTTCCCCCGCGATCTCCATAGACCAGAAGACGACCAGCAAAAACCCGCGCTCGACGGTCGGCACGGTCACCGAGATCAACGACTATCTGCGCCTGCTCTACGCGCGCGTGGGCGTCGCGCACTGCCCGAAATGCGGCCGCGAGATCACAAAGCAGAGCGTGGATCAGATGGTCGATCAGCTGCTCTCGCTGCCCGAACGCACGCGGCTTTCGCTCCTCGCGCCGCTCGTGCGCGGCAAGAAGGGCGAGCACGTCAAGATACTCGAAAACGTCGCCAAGCAGGGCTTTGTGCGCGTGCGCGTGGACGGCGAGGTGTATGACATAGGCGAGGTTCCCCCGCTCTCCAAGCAGAAAAAGCACAACATCGAGGCCGTCGTCGATCGGCTGATCCTGCGCGAGGACATCCGCGGCCGTCTCACCGACTCTCTGGAGACCGCTTTGGCGCTCTCCGGCGGCATCGCCATCGCGGACATCGGCCCCGGCGAACGCGAGATGCTCTTTTCGCAAAACCTCGCCTGTCCCGACTGCGGCGTGTCCATCGAGGAGCTGTCGCCGCGTTCGTTTTCCTTCAACAGCCCATTTGGCGCATGTCCGACGTGCTCGGGCCTGGGCGTGCAGATGAAGATCGATCCCGACCTCATCGTGCCGGACTGGACGAAATCCCTGCGCGAGAACCCCTTCAGCGTCTCCGGCTTCAGCAGCATCGAAAGCGGCACGCAGGCCGGCATGTTCTTTGAGGCGCTCTCTCAAAAATACGGCTTCTCGATGGACACGCCGCTGTGCGAACTGCCCGACGAGGCCATAAACGCCATACTCTACGGCACGAAGGGCGAGGCGCTTGAGATCCGCTACACGCGTCAGGGCGGCGAGCAGCACGCGTTCAACGCGCCCTTTGAGGGCATCATACCGACCCTGGAGCGCCGCGCGGCCGAGACGCAGAGCGAGACGGCCAAGGCGTATTACGAATCGCTGATGTGCCAGACGCCCTGCCCGGACTGCGCTGGGAAGCGCCTGCGCCCGGAGATACTCGCCGTGACCGTCGGCGGCAAGTCGATCGCGGACGCGTCCGATCTCTCCGTGCGCGAGGCCAAAGCGTTCTTCTCCTCGCTCACGTTCGGCCCGCAGGAATCGCTGATCGCCGCGCCAATCCTCAAGGAGATCTGCGCGCGGCTCTCCTTCCTTCGCGATGTGGGCCTAGAGTACCTGACGCTCTCGCGCACGGCGGGCACGCTCTCGGGCGGGGAGGCGCAGCGCATACGTCTCGCGACGCAGATCGGTTCCAGCCTAGTCGGCGTGCTCTACATCCTCGATGAGCCGTCTATCGGGCTGCACCAGCGAGACAACGCGCAGCTCATCGGCACACTCTGCCGCCTGCGCGACCTCGGCAACACGCTGATCGTCGTCGAGCATGACGAGGAGACGATGCGCGCGGCGGATCAGATCGTGGACATCGGCCCCGGCGCGGGCGAACACGGCGGTGAGCTGATCGCGCAGGGCACGGCGGAGGAGATCATGGCCTGTCCGCGCTCGATCACGGGGCAGTACCTCAGCGGCGCAAAGGGCATCAGCGTCCCCAGCAGGCGAAAAGCGCCCTCGGGCTACCTGACCGTCCGCGGCGCGCGCGCACACAATCTCAAGAACCTGACGGTGCAGATCCCTCTGGGCGTGATGACCGCAGTGACGGGCGTATCGGGCAGCGGCAAATCGTCGCTAGTGAACGAGATCGTCTATAAGACGCTTCAGCGCGACTTAAACCGCGCCAGGACAAGGCCCGGCGACTGCGACGGGATCGACGGCGAGGAACAGCTAGACAAGGTGATCGCGATAGACCAGTCCCCCATCGGGCGCACGCCGCGCAGCAATCCGGCGACGTACACGGGGCTGTTTGACCTGATCCGCAAGGTGTTCGCCGCGACGCCGGAGGCCAAAGCGCGCGGCTATCGCGAGAGTCGCTTCTCGTTCAACGTGCGTGGCGGGCGGTGCGAGGCGTGTTCCGGAGACGGCATACTGCGCATCGAGATGCACTTCCTGGCGGATATCTACGTGCCATGCGAGGTCTGCAAGGGCAAGCGCTACAACCGAGAGACGCTCGAGGTGACCTACAAGGGGAAGTCGATCGCCGATGTGCTCGACATGACGGTTGAGGAAGCGCTGTCGTTTTTCGAGGCCTATCCGCGCATATCGCGCAAATTGCAGACGCTCAGCGTTGTCGGCCTGGGGTACATCAAGCTGGGGCAGCCGTCCACGACGCTCTCCGGCGGCGAGGCGCAGCGCGTCAAGCTGGCCACGGAGCTCTCGCGCGCGTCGACGGGGCGCACATTTTACGTGCTCGATGAGCCGACGACCGGACTGCACATGGCCGACTGCGAACGGCTCGTCAGCGTGCTGCGCAGGCTGTCAAAGGGCGGCAACACCGTGCTGATCATAGAGCACAATCTGGACGTGATCAAGGCGTGCGACTACGTGATCGACCTGGGACCCGAAGGGGGCGACGGCGGCGGCACGCTCGTGTGCTGCGGAACGCCCGAACACGTCGCCGAATGCCCGCAGAGCTACACGGGACAATTCCTCGCGCCCGCACTCAAAAAGAGCAAAAGGGAATGAACAGGAGGCAGCGCCATGACCACTATCCCCGCCGAAAACCGATACGACGTGATGCCCTACAACCGCTGCGGCAAAAGCGGCCTGCTGCTGCCTGCGATATCGCTGGGGCTGTGGCACAACTTTGGCGAGATCACGCCGAGAGACGTGCAGCGGCGCGTGCTGCGCGCGGCGTTTGACCACGGCATCACGCACTTTGACCTGGCCAACAACTATGGTCCGCCGCCCGGCGAGGCGGAGCGCAACTTTGGCGAGATCCTGCGCCTTGACTTCAGCGCGCATCGCGACGAGATGATCCTCTCGACCAAGGCCGGCTACGACATGTGGCCTGGGCCTTACGGCAACTGGGGCAGCCGCAAATCGCTGATCGCGAGCATCGACCAGAGCCTAAAGCGCCTGAACGTCGAGTATGTGGACATATTCTATCATCACCGTCCCGACCCCGACACGCCGCTTGAGGAGACGATGGGCGCTTTGCGTTCGATTGTAGAAAGCGGCAAGGCGCTCTATGTAGGCCTATCGCGTTACAGCCCCGAAAAGACGCGGGAAGCCGTGCGCATGGCGCGCGATATGGGCATACCGCTTGTCATCCATCAGGTGAACTACTCGATGCTCAAGCGCGAACCCGAGCAGGGATTGATGGACGTGCTCCGGCGCGAGGGCCTCGGCATGATCGCCTTTGGACCGCTGGCGGGCGGAAGGCTGACCGGAAAATACCAGTGCGGCATTCCCGAAGACAGCCGTGCCGCGCGCGATCCGAGATTTCTCAAGCCTGAGATGATCACACAGGGCCTGCGCTCATGCACGGCCTCGCTTTCCGAAATCGCGCGGGAACGCGGGGAGAGCCTGTCACAGCTCGCGCTGCAGTGGGTGCTGCGCGACGGTACGGTCACATCGGCGCTGATCGGCGCGAGCAGCCCGGAGCAGATCGATGAAAACGTGCGCGCACTCTCGTTCCCACCGCTCAGCACGCAGGAATGCGCTCAAATCGACGCGATACTCTCGCGCTATGATGACGCATAACTTTAGGCGAGACGCCTTCCGCCGTAAAAGCCGTTCACGGCCAAACGTTTCCCAAGGAGGTTTCCCATGATTTCAGAACAATACAAGGCGATGCTCGGCGGCAAGTCCGTCATACGCGAGCTGAGCGAGTACGCGACATCGCGCGGCAGGGAGATCGGCTATGACAACGTGTTTGACTTCAGCCTTGGCAACCCGTCCGTGCCCGTGCCCGAAGCGTTCCATGACGCGATACGCGAGCTGCTTGGCACGAAGAGTTCAATCGCGCTGCACGGTTACAGCCCGAGTCTCGGCATCCCCGAGGTGAAGGAGACGCTCGCCGCCTCGCTCAACCGCCGCTTTGGCATGTCCTACACAAAGGACGATCTGTTCATGACCACCGGCGCGGCCGGCGCGATCGCCCACGCGCTGCGCCTTGTCACCGGCCCGGGCGACGAGGTGATCACATTCGCGCCTTTCTTTCCCGAGTATCACCCCTATGTCGATCTGACCGGCGCGCGCCTTCGCGTCGTTCCCGCCGACATATTGGACTTTCAGATCAACTTCAACGCGTTTGAGCAGCTGCTGACGCCTTCCGTGCACGCCGTGCTCCTCAATTCGCCCAACAACCCCTCCGGCGCGGTCTATTCCGAGCGGACGCTTGAACGCCTCGCCAAGACACTCGAATTAGCGCAGCACGAGTTCGGCCACGACATCTGGCTCATCTCCGACGAACCGTATCGCGAGATCGTGTTTGACGGCAAGACCGTGCCCTACGTATCGCGCTTTTATCCGCACACCATCTCCTGCTATTCCTATTCAAAGAGTCTCTCGCTGCCAGGCGAGCGCATAGGCTATCTCGCCGTGAACCCTGAAAGCGGCGTCTCCTCCATGCTCGTCGCGATGGCCGGGCAGATCTCGCGCGGCATCGGCCACAACTGCCCCTCCTCGCTGATCCAACTCGCCGTCGCCGCGTGCTGCGAGATGACAGCCGATCTGTCCGTCTATGAGCGCAACATGAACACGCTCTACCGCGAGCTCACCGCGCTGGGCTTCTTTGTCGTCCGTCCGGGCGGCACGTTCTACATGTTCCCGCGCGCGCTTGAAGAGGACGCCGTCGCCTTCTGCAGGAAAGCGCTGCGCTACGATCTCGTGCTCGTCCCCGGCGATTCCTTCGGCACACCTGGACATTTCCGCATCGCGTACTGCATCGATGAGGAAAAGGTCGCTCGCTCGCTTGAGGCCTTCCGCCGCTTTGCGCGCGAGGAATACGGGCATTGATTCTGCTGATTTTTATATTGTTATACACACCAAACGCACCGCCTCGTCACACCCGAGCGGTGCAGTTTTTTCGTCAAGTTACAAAATTTGTCCGATAAAATTCTGAAAAGTTCTTGAAATTTGATAGGTTTTATTTTATAATATGTCGTTCATGCTCTGATGTGCATGCGCGTTTTCCGTCGTTTCTTCGCCGGATCTGGGCGTTCCTCCGGCATTGAATCCTCCGGTTTCCCTATCCATTTTGGTTTTATTCGTTTTTTCGTGATATTCCCTCGATGACATGAGCCGCGGACCAACCCCTTCTTATAAAAGCCGCGTCTCGCGCAAGGAGGTTTCCATGTCTCAGATGTTCGCAGAGGAAAACAGCCACATCAGTCTATCGATGAACGAAATGGAGCGCTTATGTCCCGTCGCCAAAGCGCTCTCCTCCCCCATGCGCGTGAAGATGCTCGCGCTGCTCAACTCGCGATCGATGAACGTCAACGAGATCGCGGAAGCGCTGGATCTTCCCGTCTCTACCGCCGCGCTGAACGTGCGCCAGCTGGAGGATTCCGGCCTGATCCACACGACGATACAGCCGGGCATTCGCGGCGCCATGAAGCTCTGCTCCAAGCGCATAGAATCCGTGAGCATGCGTCTGGTGCCCGACGAGCGGGAAGACGATCACGCGCTGACGATCCAGCTGCCCATCGGCAGCTATTCCGCCGCGGAGGACATACAGCCCTATTGCGGCGCGGTCACGGATCACGGCTGGATCGGCGAAAACAACCTGCCGCGCACATTCTACCATCCTGAACGCTTCAATGCGCAGCTGCTCTGGTTTACGTCCGGCTCGCTTGAATACCGCTTCTCCCTGGGCGAGATCGATCCCGCGCAGGTGGAGTGGCTCGAATTCTCGATGGAGGTCTGTTCGTGCGCGCCCTATTACCGCGATGATTACAAGAGTGACATCTTCGCCTCCGTGAACGGCAAACCGCTGGGCACCTATGTCAGCCCCGGGGACTACGGCGGACGGCGCGGCCGGCTCAACCCCTCGTGGTGGAGCGACACGTCGTCACAGTTCGGCCTGCTCAAGACGTGGCATGTGGACGCCGATGGCTGCCAGCTCGATGGACAGCCGGTCTCTGACACGTCGATTTCCGATCTGCACCTGTGTGACCGCGATTACATCTCGCTTCGTTTGGGCGTGCGCGCGGACTCGGCACACGTCGGCGGGATGAACCTGTTTGGCGAGAAGTTTGGCGACCATGCGCAGGGCATCGTCATGCGCGCGGGCTACACCGCCCCATGACCTGCCCAGGCCGCGTAGAAAAAAGAAGCGCTCTTAAACCGACGGGGTTTCACAGCGCCGCAAAAAAAGAGATCCTCAGCGGACGACGCTCGCCGCGAAGGATCCCTTTTTGTTTAAGCAGATATGGACGCAGGGCGGTTCGCCGCGCCTTAAAATCCCGCCGCGCCCTGCTTTTGCGCGTTGGCCACGCGGGCTTCGTCCATGCGCTTTACGCAGCCCGCGACGTCGATCCTCTGGCGAAACAGGCTGTCAAGCGCGGAAATCATGTCCTGCGCATCGTACCCGATGATCCTGGTCGACGCCGTGGATACGCGCTCGTTCGCCGCGATAGACGCCTCGGCCTGCGTGACCATGCTGGATTTGATGTTCGTCGTCTGCCCCCTAAAGCAGTTCACCGTCGCGATCCCGTTAAAGGCCTCGTTGTAGTGCTCCGGCATGGCACAGAAATCGAGGAACTCCAGCGCTTCCTCGCGCCGCTCGCCGTTTTTGTTGACCATCATCATGTTCAGGTTGCCGCCCTCATACGTGCCGCCGTCTGCCGTGTTCATGAACACGGGCATCAGCGCGAAATCGTCGACCGTGTATTTTCCGGGCTGAAAGTCCGTGTAAAACCACGTATCCCATATGAACGTCATCACGGCCTCGCCGCTGCTCATCGCCTCGCTGATGCCGTCCCAGTCGGTGTGCAGGTAATCCTCGCCAAACCAGCCGCGCTGCGCCGCATCCGAAAGCCAGCGCACCATGTCTGTGACAGCGGGGATATCGGCAAAGCCAAGCGCATTGGCGTTCAGCCGCGCGAGCAGCGAAGGATCGTCCGCGAATATGGGATCAAGACCAAACTGCACCATCCACGAGCACCCGTCGCCCGGCCAACAGATCGGCACAATCCCGATGTCGCACAGCACCTGACACAGTTCATCAAACTCCGCCTGCGTCGAGGCGGGCTTGAGCCCCAGGCTGTCCAATATCGTCCTGTTGTAATAGCACCCGGAGACGGAGCTCTCCCAGAAGGGCAGCCCCAGCAGGCGGCCTTCCTCGTCCCTGCAGTACGCGTCAGCGCTGTCCGTCAGATCCTCGGTCCAGCGCTCCCCGCTCAGATCGCAAAAATTCGCCTCGACATCGAACAGCTTGAGATCCGCGTTGTGAAAGTGCAGGAAGATGTCCGGCACGTTTCCCGCGGCAAAATCCCGCGCCGCGGCCGTCTCAAACTCGGCATCCTCATAGGCGATCAGCTTGAGCGCATTGCCCGTCGCCTGCTCGTATTGTCTAAATATGCTGGTCATGTAGGGCTTTTCAAGATCGGTCCGCTTGCCCATCACGCTCAACGTCACGCCCGATGTCCCCGCGTCCTTTGAGGCGCACCCGGTCAACAACAGCGCCGCGCACAGCAGGGCCAGTGCGAGTCTCTTCATGCGTCCGTCCCTCCTTCGTCGGCCAAATCGCGCGCGCGTTCCTCGTCCCACCGGCTCAAAAGCTGCAGAACCGTCCTGCGCACGGCATTCATGTCGATCGGCTTGGCCAGATGCCCGTCCATTCCCGCGTCCAGCGCGTTGCGCACATCCTCGGCGAATGTGTTGGCGGTCATGGCCACGATGGGAATCCGCCGCGCCTCGGGATGCGCGCTCGCGCGAATGGCGCGCGTCGCCTCGTATCCGTTCATCACGGGCATCTGCACATCCATCAGGATCATGTCATAATGCCCGGGCGAGGACGCCTCGAACAGACGCACGGCCTCCTGTCCGTTCACGGCCACATCGCACGCCGCGCCCTCGATGTCGAGCATCTCGGTCAATATCTCCGCGTTCAGCTCGTTGTCCTCGGCCACGAGGAACAGCCGTCCGCTCAATGCCTGCTCCTCCCCGTCCTCCTTAGGGGATTCGGGCAGGCTCGCAAACAGTGGCTCTACGGTCTTTAGGAACGTGGAAACGAAGAAAGGCTTGGGCATGAACGCGTTGATGCCGGCCTCGCGCGCCTTTGTCTCGATATCGGCCCAGTCATAGGAAGTGAGCACCAATATCGGCACGTCGTCGCCGACCTGCTCGCGTATCCTGCGCGCCGTCTCGACGCCGTCAATCCCCGGCATCTTCCAATCCAGAAGGATCAGATGGAAATCCTCCCCGCGCGCGTGCGCCTGCGCGGTCATCTGTATCGCGTCATAGCCGCTCGTCGCATAGAACACGTCGATCCCCGTGCCCTGCATCATCGCCACGATGCTCAGGCAGATGTCCTCCTCGTCGTCCGCCACGAGCATACGCGCGATCCTCTGCGCCACGCTGCTCATCCCGGGCTGCAGCGAGGCCTCCTGCGGCGCGCGCGCGAAGGACAGCTCGACGGTGAACGTGCTGCCCTGGCCGATCTGGCTCTCCACCGTGATGACGCCGCCCATCAGATCGACCAGGTTCTTGGTGATCGCCATGCCCAATCCCGTGCCCTGCACCGTGTTCGTGACCGAGCTGACCTCGCGGCTGAATGGCTTGAAGATCTCCTTTTGAAATTCCTCGCTCATGCCGATGCCGTTGTCCCGCACGACGAACCGCAAGCCGACCCGCTGTGGCGTGCTCTGCGGGAGAGTCGATACCAGAAATTCGATCTTCCCGCCCTCCTGCGTGTACTTGACCGCGTTGGACAGCAGATTGATCAGGATTTGGTTGAGCCGCAGCCTGTCGCCCATGAGCTGCTCCGGCGGTGTGCCCTGCACGTGAATCTCAAACGTCTGCCGCTTGGCCTTGACCTGCGACATCAATATGATGTTCAGCTCCTCCAGCAGCGCGGGCAGGCTGAACACGCCGACGTTCAGCGAGGTCTTGCCGCTCTCGATCTTGCTCATGTCCAACACATCGTTGATCAAACTGAGCAGGTGCTGAGAGGATGCCCGTATCTTCCCGATGTATTCGCGAACCTTCTGCGGATCGTCCGCGTCCTTTTCAAGCAGCACCGAGAAGCCCACGATCGCGTTCATCGGTGTGCGGATATCGTGGGACATGTTGGAGAGGAAGTTGCTCTTCGCCTCGTTCGCGCTCTGCGCCGCGTTGAGCGCCTCCTCGAGTTTCTGCTTCATCTGCTGCTCCTGCGTGCGGTCGGAGAGCACGACGATGTACTTGCGCGTATCCTGTATGCTCATGTGGTACAGCGTCATCCTGTACCAGCGCCGCTCGCCCGTGCTCTGATGCATGTACTCGCATTCGCGCCGCGCGTTGCCGTTGAGGGGAATGTTTGAGAGTTCCTCGCCGGTATAGAGCGCGTCGTCGTTCACCATGCACGCTTTGAGCGCGCGAATGTCCTTCCTCACATCCTCCGCCGGCACGCCCAACAGCCGCTCGACGTTGGGGCTGACGTAATCGACGCTGTGATCATCGCTGTCCAGCATCATGAAGATGTCGTCCACGCTGTTGGAGAGCACGTCGAACATGCGGTCCCTGTACTGCAGCTCCGCGCGGCTCCTGCGCCGCAGCCTTTGATTGCTGCCCGCGAACAGGCTGCACAGCACGCCGACCAGCAGAAGGAAGATCACGCCCATCACGATGCTCGTCGTCTTCTGCACGGTGACAAATCCCGCGCTCATCACGTCGCGCGGCACGACGCTCAGCAGCATGTAATCCGCGTAACCGACCGGCTGATAGAGCACGCAGTTCACGACGTCGCCAATCCTGCACTGCACGAGACCGCTCTGCCCCGCGCGCCAGGCTTCCTGCATGTCCCGCAGCGCTTCCTCGCTCAAATCGGACGCGGCCTGCAGATAGACGAGGTAGCTGCTGAACACACCGCCGCCGTTTTGCGCGGAGAGCAGCACGCTGCCGTCGCTGTGGATGACGAAACACTTGGCCTTGCCCGAGAACGCGTCGATCTTCAGCTGTGATGCGAGATCCGCGTTGGTGTAGCTGACGGCGATGGCGTCGTAGGTGAAGCCGTCAACGCTGCCGCGCTGCACGGGGACGGCGAACACGGTGATGCCCTGCCGCCCTTCGAGCGTCTCTCCGACCAACAGGGGTTCGCGCGCCTCGAGGAGCTGCGGCCACATGCCCTCCAGCTCAAGCGGCCGCTCCGCGCCGGACAGCGTTCTGCCCGTGTGCTGCGAGGAGAGGAAGTAGAACTCGGAAAAGCCCCAATACGCGCGCTGCTCTTCGATGAACCCTTCAAAGAAATCCTGCGCGTCCTCGGTCTGCGCGCCCTGCGCGAGCACATCACCCCAGCCGCGCAAAAGGCCCCAATTCGTGTTCACGAACGAACCAAAGGCGCGGTTCACCTGGCTGTAGAGCTCCTCCAGATGAAGGGCGCTGTCCTCGTATATCCTTTGAGAGATAAAGCCGAAATAGACCAACCCGATGGCCACGGCGGCGAGTGTGACGATGCATACCGCGATGGGCAGCAGCGATCTGCGCGGCCGCTTTGTGCCGTCCTTCTTCATGTTCCGCTCCTTCACGCGCCTTGATGGATAGATCACCTGCAATGCCATTTTATCACAGGAAAGCGCTAAAATCAATGAAAGCGTCCGCGCACGACAAAAAAGCGGACGCAGCATTGGCGTCCGCGAAAGGTGAAGCGGGAACACGCACAGCGCCTTTCTGTTCACCCGATTTTAATCCCGATTGCCGCGGTCAAAGCGCAGACGCATGTCTCACGCCTCTTCCCCGCTCTGAGCAGTGCGCAAAAGGATCTTGCCCACGCGCAGATCGTCCATCTGCAGCACCGTCACCGTGACATTCCTGAATGTGAACTGATCCCCTTCCTTGGGAAATCCCTCGAACATCTCAAGCGTCCAGCCGCCCACGTTGACGGACTCGGTCTCAAACTCGTCCTCGTCCCACTGCATCAGCTCGCACAGCTCGCCGATCGTCACGTCGCCGTCGATCTCGTATTCGTTTTCGCCGCGCTTTGCGATGCCGTCATCCGTCTCGTCCGATTCGTCCCATATGTCGCCCACGATCTGCTCCAACACATCCTCCATCGTGACCATGCCGATCGTGCTGCCGTATTCGTCCGTGACAATCGCGATGTGCGTCTTCTGCTGGCGCATCATCGTCAGTATCGTCGGGAGCTTGACGGTCTTGTAGACGAAACAGGGCTCGATGAGCAGCGCGCGCGGGTCCGTCACAGGCCCATCAAGCAGCGCGCGGTAATAGCGGTTCAGATAGAGCACGCCGACGATGCGCTCCCGCCGCTCGTCATAGACCGGCAGCCGCGAATAGGGCGATTCCTCGATCTGCTGTTTCAGCGTCGCGGGGTCTTCGTCGATCTCCAGGGCGAGCATGTCCACGCGCGGCGTCATGACCTCCTGCGCGGAGATCTCGGAAAAATCAAGCGCGTTCTGCAGCAATTCCGACTGGCCCTCGTCGATGATGCCCTCGTCCTCGCTCGTCTCGATCAGGTCGATCAATTCCTCCTCTGCGGCCTCGGCTTCCTCGTCCTCGCCGAGCTTTTCGCCCTTCATCCGGCCCGTGATCAGGTTCACCAACCCGCATATGACCGTCGTCACAGGCGTCAGCGCGACCATCAGCACGCGCAGCGGGCGCGCCACCCTCAGCGCGAAGGTCTGCGGATTGCGCCGCGCGACGATCTTGGGCATCGTCTCGCCAAAGATCAGCACCAGTATGGTCAGCAGAACCGACGCGACGGATGTGAACAGATCCTGCCGCGTCACAGAGGCGCCCACGCCGGCCAGCACCAACGCGAGCAGCGTCGCGATGCTGGACGCGGAGATGTTCACCAGGTTGTTGCCTATGAGAATCGTCGAAAGCGCGCGGTCAAAGTGATCGCAGATGTACAGCGCGTGCTTCGTGTCCTCCCCGCGGCTGGCCTCAAGCCGCGTCCTGTTGAGCGCCGAGTACGCGATCTCCGAGCCTGAAAAGAAAGCGGAAAAGACCAGCAGCACAGCGATGCTGATGCAATAGATGAGCGTCGTCATTGGGGCTGCGCCTCCTCTTTGCTGATCTTGAGCGTCAGGATGCGCTGTTTGTCCATCTTTTTGATCGTGATGTGCAGATTTTTGAACATGAAGCTGTCCCCTTCGCGGGGAATATTGTCAAAGGTGTCATACACCAGGCTGACCATGTTCCTGTGCGCCACCTCGTCCTCGTCATAATCCTTAAAACCGATGCGGTCAAAGCAGTCATCGATGTTCATCGACGCGTCGACGTCCCACGTGTTTTCGCCCACCTGAACGACGCTCTCGACGACCTCGTCATCCTCGTCCCATATGTCGCCTACAAGCTCCTCCAGCATGTCCTCCACGGTGACCACGCCCTGCATGCCGCCGTAATCGTCCGTCACGATGGCCATCGTCGCCTTGCGCCTGTTCATCTCGGGCAAAAGATCGGCAACTTCCGTGCTGCTGTGGATGAAGAAGGGCGGATCCATGACCTTGCGCAGATCCACCTGGCCGTTCTCGTTCAGATACGCCTTCATGAACCTGCGGCAGGAGAGCACACCGACCACGTTGTCGATTGACTCATGATAGACGGGCATGCGGCTGTGGCGCACGGCGCGCACGCGCTCCAATATCTCCTCGATGGAATCCGTATCGTCCACGGCCTTCACGTCCACGCGCGCGGTCAATATATCGCCCACCGTGTGATCGCCAAAGCTGAGCGCGTTGGTGACGAGCGCGCCCTTCTTTTCTTCAAGGCTGCCTTCCTCCGCGATGTTCTCCACCATATCGTAAAACTCGTCTTCCGTCACCGTGTCGCTCTCGCTGCCAAAGAGCCTCGCGCCCAAATTCCCGATCGCCGTGAGCAGGAAGGAAAAGGGCTTGCACAGCCGCATGATGAGTATAAGCGAGCCGGCAATCGACTGGGAGTAGCTTTCGGCGTATTTTTTCGCGATGTTTTTGGGCAGCAGCTCCGCAAAGAAGAACACGATGACCGTCAATACGAGCGTCGTCGCCGCGACGGAATTCGCGCCCCACATCCTTGTGGCCAGCACGGTGGTGATGGACGACGCCAGGATGTGGGAAAGATTGTTGCCGATGAGTATCGTCGAGAGCGCCAGATCAAAATGATCCAGGATATACTGTACGTTCTTCGCGCCTTTGTCCCCTTTGTCCGCCAGAAGACGGATGCGAACCTTGTTGACAGCGCTGAGCGCGATCTCACTCGACGCGAAATACGCGCCCATCACGAGCAATGCTAAAATGAGGATGATGGATAACCAACTGTCCTCAGGCATGAGGGATTCACCTGCACTTTCATGGTCTTCAATATGCCCATTATACAAAAGAACAGTTGCTTTGTCAATCACATTGTGGGCGCCCTATTGGGCCGCGCAATTCAAAAACCGCCCGTCCCTTGTCGGGGCGAGCGGCAGTTCATTTTTTCCCGCGCGGGCAGGGCCATCTTCGCCCTATCGCGCTTTTTGATTCGTGAAGGATATGACACAGGCTCACTGCTGCGGCACGATGAAGGAAGCGGCCACGTTGACGCAGGCGCTGCCGTCAAACTCGACCGTGGTGGTGTACACCGTCTTGCTCTCCACCGCGTAGTCCTCGCCGACCGTCTCCACGGTCAAGCCGGTAAACACGGCGCCCTCGTCCGGAATCGCCTGCACGCTGATCTTGTCCTCTGCGGACAGCCCGCGCAGCTTCCACGGGGTATCGGTCACGTCCTCGCCGTTCAAAGAGACGCTGAGCTTGCCGCCCTCGGCGGGATAAGCGATGACGCGGTTGCCGCTGACGCCCTGCAGATTCTCGCCAAAGAAGTCAAGAAGCAGCGTGTACAGGTCATCCTGCGTGAAGCGATCTCCGCCGTGACCCGCGCCGGGGATCAGGAAGCGGTACGCCTTGATGTTGTTCTCCTTGCAGATGTTAAAGAAGGTCTCGGTCGAATTGGGATACACGCGGGTGTCGGCTGTGCCGTGCACGAACAGCATCGAAAGATCGGATACGTCCTTCTCGTCGATGTACCAGAACGGGTTCGCCGCGGTGTGCACATACGGCGTATCCCAGATCTCGGTGACCACGTCGCCGGTCATGAACTGCACTTCTTCCTGCGCGGTGTTGGCCGCCAACGTGTGCTGATTTTCGCCCACGCCGATGTCGTCGATCTTCGCGATGCCATAGAAATCGACCACCGCGGTCACGGAGCTGTCAAACTCGGCCGCGTTGGGCGCGATGTCCCCGGCGGCGGTGTCGAGCTTCACGACATCCTTGCCCTCGGCGATCGCTGCGTCCGCGTCAGCCTCGCTGTAGTACAGTTCGCCGATTGCCGCCCCCTCGGCGTCCTCGGGCACCTCGACCGCCCACGCGCCATTGGTCACGCCCAAAATGGAGGACTCATAGCCGCCGGAGGACTGGCCGATCACGCCAAAACGGTTGATATCGATGCCATACTCCTCCGCGTTCGCCTTGAGGAAGCGGACAGCGGCGCGGCAGTCCTGCAGCGCGGCTGGGAATGTGCCGGTTCCTGCGGGCTCGGTCGTGTAGCCGCGGAATTCAGCTGCAGCGACGACATAGCCCTGCTTGGCGAGCATGATGGCGCGCACGAGCTGCACGTCTCCAGGCGTGCCCAAGAAGTCGTTCACGGTGACGGCGCGAAGGCCGGAGCCGCGGGTCATCAGTATGCACGGACGGGCCGTGGCGTCCTCGCTGGCGTTGTCCGCTGGCACGCAGAGCACAAGGCTGAGCTGGCCGCCGGTCTCCAGGTTCTTGTACGGGACGACGCTCACGTTCACGTCCGCCCATTCGGTCGCCATCATCGTCGGCAGCGAGACGTCGGTGCCGGGCAGGATCTGGTTGTCTCCGCCCTCAATGGCGAGCGCGGTCGCGGTGCAAAGCGCGAGCGCCAGCACAAATGGTAAAAACTTCTTCATAATAACCCTCCTTCGATTATCGCGGCGCGCCTCTTTACCCCGCGCGCTGCGTCTTACGTCATTGTAACATGTGAAACGCGTTTCAACATTTAGAAAAAAACTGAACGGTTATGAAAAAAACTGACAAGGTTTATCCTCTATTCGTCCTTTAGCTGGAGATCCTGCGCGATTGTGCACGCCTTGCCGTTCTTTTTTCTGTAGAGATTGGCGTAAATGCCGACGTATTCTTTCATCAGCATCGTGGGCTGCATGGACGGATGGCGGAATATGGCTTCCTTTACGCACAGCGGCGGATCGAACGGACGGCTGACGAGTGCCGCGCCATAGAGGGGGCTTGAGACCTGCGGGAGCACGCGCACGAGCTTCCCGGCGTCCAAGAGCTCATCGACCAGCGGGTTTTTAGGGTCGAGGATCACGGCCTGCCGCAAGCTGATGCCGGTCTGTTCCCAGAAGGAAAGCCTGCTGAAGTTTTCGGGATTGTGAAACAGGAAATTTTCATTTCGCACGTCGTCTATCGTGACGGCCTGTCTTTGCGCGAGGCGATGGCGGGGACTCAAGTAGATGAGCAGCTCCACGTCTATGGACAGGCAGGCTTTCATCTCCGCGCACGACGGCGTTTGCAGCTGCATGATAAGGTCCACCGTCCCCTGCCTAAGCCGCTCACGCTGCGTTTTGGGCTCCGTCGCCTCGCACAGTATCCGCGCCTGCTTAAAACGGCTCTGCAGCACATCGGCGGCCTCAAAGCCTATGGCCGCGTCCTCGGGCCGCCAAAGATCCATGTCCACGCGCAGAAGCGTCTCCTTGGAGCGCAGGTAATCCTCGCGGCAGCTCTGCACGGCCTTGAAATCGTCGAGCAGCGGCATGACGACGTGCTGCATCACGTACTGTCCAAAGTCGGTCAAAACGAGCTGTCCGTTCTCGGTGACGAAGAGCGCGCTGCCCAATTCGTCCTCCAGCTGATGGACGGACTGATACACCGTCTGATAGGAGCGAAACAGCTTGTCCGCGGCCGCGCGGTAACTGCCGCACCGCGAGACGGCGTAGAAGTATTCAAGGTTTTGTATGCTGATGGCCATATGCCGCCCGCCTTTCAGCGCTCACGCTTTCTTTTTTTCAGTATAGCACAGCAAACGCGCTTTATCAATCGCGCGGGAGGGACGAGCGTTTTTGTTTTGGCCTGGCGCTTGCTTTTCGCAGCGGGTTTGTTTACAATAGAGGGGACATGAGCCATCCGCCTCGCGGGGACGGATTCCCGTTATTGATTCTTGACGCATTCAAATTCAAAACACATTTTTATTGAAGAAACCGCCCGCGCGGCTTCTTGTGGAGGGCATTATGAAACTGTTGTCCATCGCCATCCCCAGCTACAATTCGCAGGACTACCTGTCCCGCGCGGTGGAGAGCCTGCTGCCGGGCGGCGAGGAGGTCGAAATCCTGATCGTCGACGACGGCTCCACGGATCGCACGGCGGAGATGGCCGACGATTATGAAAGGCGCTATCCGGGCATCGTGCGCGCGATTCACCAGGAAAACGGCGGACACGGCGACGCGGTGATGACGGGGCTGCGCTGCGCGTCGGGGCTGTATTTCAAGGTGGTCGATTCAGACGACTGGGTGGACGCGGACGCCTACGCAAAGCTGCTGATCGCGCTGCGCGAACACGTGTCCGAGCCGCAGCAGGTCGATCTTGTCATCAGCAACTACGTCTATGACAAGGTCGGCGCGGCGCACAAGCGCGTGATCCGCTATGACAACGTGCTGCCGCAGGGCCGCGTGCTGACGTGGGAGGATGTAGGCCACTTTCGCGTCGGGCAGTACATCCTCATGCACTCCGCCATCTACCGCACATCGTTTCTGCGCGAGAGCGGGCTTTCGCTGCCCCAGCACACGTTCTACGTGGACAACCTCTACGTCTACGTGCCCATGGCGAGCGTGGAGCGAATGCTCTATCTCAATCTCGATCTCTACCACTATTTCATCGGGCGGGAGGATCAGTCGGTACACGAGAGCGTGATGAAAAAGCGAATCGACCAGCAGCTGCGCGTCAACCGGCTCATGGTCGAATCCGTCGATCTGCCCGCGGTACAGCCGCCAAAGAAGCGCAACTACATGCGCAATTATCTTGAGATCATCACGACGATATCATCCGTATTCCTGCTGATGATCGGCACGCCGGAGAGCCTCGCGCGAAAGGACGCGCTCTTCGCGTGGCTGCGCGAGGATTACCCGCAGATCTACCGCATGCTGCGCTGGCGTCCGCTCGGGATCATGGTCAACCTGCCGGGCGCGTTCGGGCGAAAGATCGCGCTGTGGGGATACGGTGTCAGTCAAAAGGCCTTCGGGTTCAATTGAGGAGGATACCATGCATTACGACTATCTGATCGTCGGCGCGGGGCTGTTTGGAAGCGTGTTCGCGCGGGAAATGACGGACGCGGGAAAGCGCTGCCTTGTGATCGACCGGCGAACGCACACCGGCGGCAATGTGCATTGCGAGAGCATAGAGGACATACGCGTGCATCGCTATGGCGCGCACATCTTTCACACGCGCGACGAGGGCGTGTGGCGCTACGTGAACCGCTTTGTGTCATTCAATTCATTCGTCAATTCGCCCATCGCGCGCTATCACGAGGAGCTATACAACCTGCCCTTCAACATGAACACGTTTTCACGGATGTGGAACATCGCGACGCCCGCGCAGGCCCGCGCGATCATCGACGCGCAGACCGCACCCTACAGGGATATCGAGCCGCGCAACCTGGAGGAGCAGGCGCTCAAGCTCGTGGGCCGGGACATCTACGAAAAACTCGTCCGCGAATACACGCAAAAGCAGTGGGGCCGCCCGTGCAGCGAGCTGCCCGCGTTCATCATCAAGAGACTGCCGCTGCGCTTCATCTATGACAACAATTACTTTGACGATCCCCATCAGGGCATTCCCGTGGAAGGATACAACGCGCTGATCGACCGTCTGCTTGAGGGCGCCGACGTGCTGCTTGACACGGATTACTTTTCATTCGCGCCCGCGCACCCCGCCATCGCGGACAGAACCGTATTTACCGGCGCGATCGACGCTTTCTTCTCCTATCGCTACGGCCCGCTGCAGTACCGCACGGTGACCTTTGAGGACGAGGTTTTGGACATGCCCAACTATCAGGGCTGTGCCGTCGTCAATTACACGTCCTGCGAGGTGCCCTTCACGCGCATCATCGAGCACAAGCACTTCGAGTTCGGCAAACAGGAGAAGACCGTCATCAGCCGAGAGTATCCCCGCGAATGGAGCGAGGGCATGGAGCCCTACTATCCCGTCAACGACGAGGTCAACCAATTCCTCTATGCGCGCTACAGGCAGCTCGCGTCATCGCGTCCCGACGTGCGTTTTGGCGGGCGCCTTGGCAGCTATCAATATTACAACATGGATCAGGTGATCCGTCAGGCGCTTGACGCCGCGCAAGAGGAGCTGCGCTGACACGCTTTGGCAAAAAAACACAGGCGCGAGCTTTTACGCTTACGCCTGTTTTTATTCGTGACAAACCGCCCTGTGTCCGCTATTCGCCTTGCGCCTGCACGGCGACGCTCTTCACGCCGAAATAGTCCGCCATCGCCTGATTTGTCCAAAAAGAACTGTCCTCAGTCGCGGTCGGCTTTCCGGTCACCGTCTGCACCGTCCACGCGGGCAATAGCACATCGTCCTGCGGCCCCGCCTCGCGGCAGAGCGCATATTCACGCGCCACCTGCTGCACATAGGCCGCCTGTGTGCCATCCGCCTGGTCGCGCACGAGCTTCACGTAGTCGCTCCACTGCCCGCCGCGCACGCACAGCACGAGCAGCACAGCGCTCAGCGCGGCAAATGCCGGATACGCCCTGCGCACGCACGCGCGCGTTTTCGCCTTCAGCCTGGCGAGCACCATCGTGTAGGCGATGGGCAGCGCGAGCAGCACATAGCTGTGATACATGTTGACCACGCGTCCCGATCCCGCGTAGCCCGACGCGTACATGTGCGGCACGATCATCGCGCAGAGGATCAGGTAAAACCCCGCGATCGTCGCTATGATCGGCGGACAGAGCACAAACGTCTCCGGCGCACAGCGGTCAAGCGCGCGCAGCAGCAACGGCGTCATGAGCAGCAGCATTAGCAGCACGGGCGTGGTCGTCGCAAAGCGCCAGAGGTAACCCAGCGCCGCGTCCGCCGAGAGCAGGCAGGACAGCACCGCGTAGCCTATGCCGCCGCGATGCGCGCCGTCCGCGGCCATGCGCACCGCGTTGCCCGGCGCGAAGACGGAGATCAACAGCCCCGCGCACAGCGGGATCAGCAGCAGTGCCGTGCGCCGCGCCTCACGCCGCGCCTCCTTTGGCGTGCTGCCAACCGTCCGTCCCTGCCGCACGATATGGCTCTGCCCGTCCTGCGTCCATTCGACGCGGCCCGTGCTCATCTGAAAATCGCGCGTGGAGATGTACAGACGGCTCAGCGACATCATCAAGAGCGCCGCGGCGGTCATCATCGCCGTGATGTAGTTGTCCATGCCCAGCGCAAACAGCACAACGCTCAGGCAGGCACCCGCCGTCACCTGCGCAGCGCGCCGCGCGTGGCTCTCGCTGTACACATCCGCAAAGGTCAGCGTGAGCAGCGCCACAGCCTGCGCGCCGGTGTAGAACCACGCGCCGTTGTACCAATAGATGCCCTCGACCATGTCCGGCAGAAAGATCAGCTGCGCCGCGGACACAAAGAGAGACAAAGGAAGGTAGAGCGAGAGCGGCAGCCCCAGCCGTTTATGCAGAAAATGCCGCAAAAACACGAGCATCGCGAGCAGGTGCAAAGCGAGCAGCAACGCCGCGTGCACGCCGTAATGATCGATTGAAAACGCCGCGGGGCCCAGCGCCATGCCGATTACACCCGTGATCGTGCCCTGCCAGTCGCGCCATGTGCGCAGCGCATAACTAAATGCGTCCTTGATCACATGCAAAACGCTGCCCGTCTCAAGCCATGTCGGATGCGTGTACGCGGCAAACGTGAAGTCGTCCGTCGCAGGATGCGCGGCAGGCGCGCCCGCAAAGAAGGGCAAAAGCAGCAGCGCCCAGAGCAGCACGCAAAGCGCCAGCACCAGTCCGCGCTTTTTCACTTGACTCCCCCATTTCCTCAAACCGCGTCATCGCCAAAGGTCTTGACGGACATAAAGCCAAGATCGCGTGAAGCCGCCGGTTTCGCCGTTTCGCCTCGCGCGATCCTCTTTCACTTCAGTTCGTCGTCTTCAAGACAGCCGACCGTTCCATCGGCCATCTTCACATAGTAGAAATCGCCCGACGTGCCCAGCACGCGCACCGTGCTGCCGATCTCAAGCACGGCAATCGCGTGATAGGAGTCCGATGGACAGTCCCTAAGCACGACGGACGGTGTGCCATAGGGCGATACGACCGTCATGTCAAACGTCGCATCCTGCACGTCCTCTACATCCGTGCTCAAATAATCGCCCATCATGTACCCGCTGACACAGCTTTGCTCCCCGCCGATGCTGACCTTAAACCAGCCTCCGCCCGCGTCAGACAGCACGGTCACCTGCACGCCGCTGTAGAACATCCCCAGGGAATTGCTCTCACGGCTGGGCTCGGCGCGAAGATTCAGCTTGCTGCTCTTGTCGCTTCCGTTGTCGACAAAAGCGACCGTCGCCTGCGATTCGGCCATGCCATGTACGCCGCACGCGCCCCATAAAAGCACGAGGGCCAGCGCAAAAAACGCGCCTCTTTTACGATCCATCCCATCACCCCTGTGAAGGAAACATTCCTGATTTTAACCATATAGACGAATCAGCGCGCACACTTCTTCCCCAATTCACGCGCTTTTTAAATCCATCAAATCGCGCGAACGCCGCGCGCATGTCTTTGATCTTCCTATTTTATCACAAGAATCGTTCAATGGAAAGGGGAAATTGCTGAAAATTCGCGCCCGCCTGACAACTATTTCAACAAAACCATTCAATAACCGCGCGAATTGCCACATTTTCGTTTACGACACGTTGTTTTTGTACTATAATACAATCTCAAAAAAGACCTGCGGAAATTCCCGCGGCGAGGTCAAAGGAGGCAGTCTATGAAGCTCTATCTGACCGGAGAGCCCTGCACGCAGCAGCGGCATTGTTACTTCATCGAAGGCAGGCGGACAAAGTTCATCGTCGACTGCGGCTATCAGCGATGTTACGGCGAGGACGCGCTGCCCCACCTGCAGCCGGAACACATCAGAAGCGCCCGCTACCTCTTTTTGACCCACTCGCATGAAAACCAGGCCGGCGCGCTGCCCTTCCTGTTCGGCAACGGCTTCGCGGGCCGCGTCGTGCTCACCACAGAGACGGCGAGACAGCTTGACTTCCCCATCGACGACCCGATCCTTTTGGAAGAGCTGAGCATGCCCTACGGCGAGACGGAACTTGCCGGCGGCCTTGCCGTGACCTGGGGACGCAGCGGCCACTGCTCGGGCAGCGCATGGTACCGCCTGCGAGACGGCGAACGCTCGCTGCTCTTCTCCGGCGATTATTACACACGCGCGCGCATACACGCCTCCGACCCGATCATAGGGCTCAAGGCCAGCCTGGCCGTGCTCGACTGCGATTACGGCGCGGGCGACGCGCCAAATTCACGCGAGGATCACGTGGAGGCGCTGCTGAACGCGATCACACAGGCGCTCGCGGACGGCAGACCCGTGCTGCTCCCCGTGCCCAAATACGGCCGCGCACAGGGCATTTTGTCCTATATCACAGAGCGCCTGCCCCACACGGATATATTCGGCGATACGCACTTTTTGACCGAACTGGGACACCTTGACGCGAGCGCGATGTGGGTGCGGCCCGAGGCACAGGAGCTGCTGGGCGGCGTGTTCGTCCGCTCGATCCCGGAGGATTTCGTCGCGCTCGGCGTGTATTTCGTCAGCGATCCACAGCTGGACAGCGCGTACGCCAGGACGCTCTGCCGGCGCATACTGACCTGCGGCGGCCGCGTGATCTTCACCGGCACAGTCGAGCCCTACACCTACGCGGCACTGCTGATGCATTCGGGCAGGGCGAGACACCTGCGCTACGGCACGCATTGCACACAGGAGGACATGCTGAACATCGCCAAGCAGAATTCGTTCGATCGCATCATCGCCTATCATTCCGATTACGAGCCGACACAGCCGGTCTATGACGTCTGAACGCGAAAAAAGGGCTTGACAAACCCTTGACGCCTGTCCTATAATGGTTGCGCTGGTTTGAGCGATCCGGAGAGATGGCCGAGCGGTTTATGGCGCTGGTCTTGAAAACCAGTGATACCGAAAGGTACCGGGGGTTCGAATCCCTCTCTCTCCGCCAGTTTCTGTCTGACCTGCAGAAGTACCCAAGTGGTTGAAGGGGCTCGCCTGGAAATGTAGTAGGCAGCGGAGAGTGGCGCGAGGGTTCAAGTCCCTCCTGCTGAGCCAATGAA